>DIFL01000009.1:1353-9479 GCA_002419125.1 Candidatus Dojkabacteria bacterium UBA5749
AATTTTAAAAATACCATTGTTATTCTCACTTCAAATATTGGTGCAGAGGAGATTAGTAAGGATAAGGTGTTAGGTTTTTCTTCTTCTAAGGGGGCGAATAAAAATAGGTCGCAACAAGCTTACAGTACTATGAAAACAGAATTAATGTCTGAACTGCGAAGAACTTTGCGTCCTGAATTGCTTAATAGGTTGGATGATATTGTAATATTTAGGGCATTAAATAGTAGAGATGCTAGAAAGATAGTAGAGTTGCTCGTAATTGAACTTAATGAGAGATTAGGAAGTCAAGGAAGAACAATTACTTTATCCAAGGCGTTACTTTCATATATTGTTAAGGAGGGTTTTAGTGAGGAGTATGGTGCTAGACCACTTAGAAGAGTATTGCAAGACTTAGTTGAGAGTACTGTTGCCGACTATATTCTTAAAAATGAAGGGGTTGGTGAAATTAAACTAGATATTAAAGAGGGTAAGGTTAATATATTAAAATAATGATAAATATCTATGAAATATGTATGTAACTCTTGTGGAAGTGAATTCTTAAAATGGTCAGGTAAATGCAACTCATGTGGGGAGTGGGGAACTTTGGAAGAACTTAGTGAGAGCGTAGCAGTTGGAGGCAGGACAAAGGTTAGCAATGAGAAGTCTTCCTATAGGTCTATTACAGAATATAGAGATAGTGCCGATAGTAAAAAGGCTCCTAAAAATAGGCTAAGTACGGGTTTTAATGAGTTTGATAGGGTGCTAGGAGGGGGTTTAATAGAGGGAGAAGTTGTTCTAATGAGTGGTGAACCTGGTGTAGGAAAGTCAACCCTTCTTTTGCAAATTGCCTTAAAGTTAGCATCTAAACAAAGAATACTTTATGTATGTGGAGAGGAGTCTCCATCTCAATTAGTTTCAAGATTAGATAGGCTTTCTTCTAAAAAGAGTGAGTCTAAAAATATATTTGTTACAAACGATGTTCTAGTTGAGAATATATATAACCTAGTTACAGAGGAAGATTTTGGATTAATAATTGTAGACTCAATCCAAAGTGTCACCTCTCTTACTTCAAAAGGGTATCCAGGAAGTATTAGTCAGGTAAGAGCATCGGGAGCAGTTTTAACTAGGCTTTCAAAATTAACAGGTACTCCCTGTATATTAGTTGGGCAGATGAACAAGGTAGGGGATATTGCTGGTCCAAAGATTTTAGAGCATATTGTAGATTGTGTTTTGTACATAGAGGGGGGAGAATTTAATCAGTATAGGGTAATTAGGAGTATGAAAAACAGGTTTGGTTCCACGAATGAAATTGGTGTATTTGAGATGACCTCTCTTGGTCTAAATGAAGTTGGGAATCCATCTTTGGTATTTTTAGATTCAAAAAGTGCAGTTTCTGGTAGTGCCATTGGAGCAATAGTTCAGGGTTCTAGAGTTGTGTTTGTTGAAGTACAGGCTTTAGTTGTTGAGAGAGGTGCAGAGGTAGGACCTTTAAGAAGGGTTGCAAATGGAATTAAAAAACCAAGATTAGATATGTTGTGTGCAGTTTTATCTAGAAGGGGTGGAGTATATTTAGGTGATAAAGATGTCTTTGTTAATGTGGTAGGGGGTGTTACAGTTTCAGATCCTGCAGTAGACTTGGCAGTTTGTTGTGCAATTAAGTCAGTAGTAAGAGATGAGGTCTTAGATAAGGAATATATATATTTTGGAGAGGTAGGACTAACAGGTGAAATTCGAGGGACATGGGGATTGGACTCGGTATTAAGTGAAGCAGAACGGGTTGGATACAAGGGGGCATATATTGGTAATACCACTGTAAGGGGAAAGAAATCGTTAAAGATAAACGTGGTAAAAAACATTAAGAGCGTCTAGAACTTCTTGTATATTCTTCTCACAATTTACGTAACAAATAGAAATCTAGGAACATTTCGTAACATCGAGCAGTTGGCTAATGGGTAAAAGCCTAGGAGTGCAAGATATGTTGTATATATGGGAAATGTAGATAATTGTTATGGGGTTGACATATATAATATATTGGGGTTATAATATGTAGTTCATTTAACATACTATGTGAATATCTTAGCTTTCTCCCTTTGTCTGGGGTGCCACAAACACATCTGGGCAAATGGAAAAGGTTAAGATATTTTAATGTTAATGTGAGGGAAGCATTAATTGCTCTTCAGTGTTATCCTTTAACACTATTTAATGGATGATACTGGGGTCGGTTGGGGCAGTACCGATCCCTCTTTTCTTTTTTTCCTGTTGACTTCTTTTAATTGATTAAATATACTAAAGAAGTTTATTGGGTTAATTGCCCTAAATTTTAATTTCCCTGTTTTATATATATGGTAAACAAAACAAAGAGTATTAAAGAGTATGAAGAAATGACTCTTGCGATGCTTCGTTCAGAAGCAAAAAAAATTGGTTTAGAAGACTTTATGGAGTTACAGAAGAGAGAGCTCATTATTGAGATTTTAAAGAAATCTACCGCTGATGAAGGGTATGTATTTGTAGATGGTATCTTAGAAGTCCAAAAAGATGGTTCTCATGGAGTATTGCGTACCGATGGAGTACTTCCAGGGGACAATGATGTATATATCTCTGGTTCTCAGATAAAGAAATTTAGTCTTAGAACAGGGGACGTCGTATCTGGTCCTGCTAGGTTACCAAAAGAGAAAGAGAAGTATTTAAGCTTACTAAGAGTTGATACTGTATATGGTAAACCAGCGTTAGAGGCGGCTAATAGGCCTCAGTTTATGAAGATGACACCTATATTTCCTAACAAGCAAATTAAATTAGAGACTACTCCCGATATTCTATCTACTAGAATGATTGATTTGCTTTCTCCTATTGGTTTTGGTCAAAGGTCTATGGTTGTATCTCCTCCTAAGGCAGGAAAAACATGGTTACTTAAAGATATTGCAAATGGTATTGCAACTAATAATCCTAAAGCTAAATTAATGGTTGTATTAGTAGGTGAAAGACCAGAAGAGGTCACAGATATGAAGAGGTTTGTTAAAGGGGAGGTTTATGCTTCTAACTTTGATGAGTTACCTGAACAAAATTGTAGGGTAGCAGAGATGGCACTTCAAAAAGCAATGTGTATGGTAGAGTGGGGAGAGGATGTCATTATCCTTATGGATAGTATTACAAGACTTGCTCGTGCATACAATATTACGATGCCAACCTCAGGTAAAACACTTTCTGGTGGTTTTGATCCAGTAGCACTATATCCACCTAAAAAGTTTTTTGGTGCTGCTAGAAATTTTGAAGAGGGTGGAAGTCTTACAATTATTGCAACTGCACTTGTAGATACAGGTAGTAGAATGGATGACTTGGTATATGAAGAGTTTAAAGGTACGGGGAATATGGAACTTCACTTAGATAGATCATTAGCAAATAGAAGGATATATCCCTCTATTGATGTAACTGCATCTGGAACTAGAAATGAAGAGCTGTTATTCAGTAAAGAGGTATTGAATCAGTCATGGAGAATAAGAAGAATGATTGAGATATTAGGACAAAACGAGAATCCTGCAGAGGTATTAATAAGTCAACTTAGAAAGACAAAGAGTAACGAAGAGTTTTTGGCAACTTTACACGAAGCCTAATCTGGTATAATAGAGAATTGATTAATATCCTTTCTTTGTAATGGAGATAAATAATCGTAAACAAAAAATATCAGGGTTAAGTTTTAGGGATCTCTCATTAGATTCTAAAGAGGGCGAGGGAAAAGAAGAGTACATACTTTTGGATAGTGATATTTCAGATGAACAAGATTTAAGTAGAATTAGAAGATGGTTTAGACTTCTAACTCGAAAGTATAATCCTAATAAGGGTTTTTTTGCATTTCTTATTGATTTAGGAGAGTATGTTTTTTCTAGGTTAAGAGTTATATGGGTTTTAATTTCCGTTATTTTTGATATTTTTTTTAAATCTTTTGATTCTGTAAAGAATCATATAGTAAAGAAGATGTTCTGGGGAAGGGGAGCCTTCCTTAAGTATGTTATACAAATAGCATTTGTAATAATTGCTGTGATATTAAGCATCTCGTATGTCTATAGGACTCCTACTATTATAAATGCCAATGAAGAGCAACTCGACTATATCTCTGTTGCCCAAACGGATGTGTTAGCAATGAATGCTACCCTAAATACCTCTATCCCAAAGGATAGGGAGGAAAGAGGAACGGAAAAATATATAGTAATGAATGGGGATACATTAAGTAGTATTGCTACTAATCATAAAGTTTCAATTCAAACTATTAAATGGGCTAATAATCTTACCTCTGATTTAGTTAAACCTGGTCAGGAGTTAGAGGTACCTTTATCTGATGGGGTCTTAATTACAGTAAAAAAAGGAGAGACTCTTGCTTCTATTGCAAAAAAATATGCAGGTAACGAACAAGCTATTGCAGATTTTAACTGGTTGGATTACCCTTTTGCATTGGTTGCTGGTCAAGAGTTATTTGTTCCTGATGGCAGGCTCCCAGAGGCTCCTAAGCCGGTTTATGCTGCTGCACCAAAGACATATCTTTCGGGTTCAAGCTATTCTTCCTCTATTTCAGGAAATTCATTTGTAGATCCTAATGTTGGGAAGTTTTTAGGTTGGCCAATTTCTGGTGGTTCTCCTATGATTTCTCAATATTTCAGAGGTAGCATTCACAGAGGTATTGATATTGCAGATAGATCTCTTCCAAATATTGTTGCTGCTTCCGGTGGGACAGTTATTTTCGCTGGTTGTACAGGTTACTGTCCTCCACTTGGTTCAACATATGGAGGTAGTGGGTATGCTTGGTCTATACAGATAGATCATGGCAATGGATATTCTACATGGTATGCACATTTAAAGAATATATATGTTAGAACAGGTCAGACTGTTTCTAAGGGTCAATCTATAGGACAGCTTGGCTCTACTGGTAGGTCTACTGGTCCTCATTTACACTTTGAATTGAGAAGGGGTACTGCATATGGTACCCAAATTAACCCTAAGTTATACACTACCTGGTAGTTTTTGGGTATAATTGTAATATTTAGGGCTCATAGTTTAGTTGGTAGAATATCGCATTCGCATTGCGAAGATCGCCGGTTCGATTCCGGCTGAGTCCAAATTATATAGTTAGGGCCTGTAGCTCAGTTGGCTAGAGCACATCGCTGGCAGCGATGGGGTCAGGGGTTCAAATCCCCTCAGGTCCACTTCTATACTTTTTCTCAATGTGTATAATATATTATGTAAATTTTTAATACATATATATGTTTAAAGATAATCCAATCATTGTTAAGTTACTAATTGTAATTTTTGTATTACTTGGATTAAACGGATTCCTTCTTTTTAAGTCTATAGATTTAAATAACAGAATAAACGAAGGAGGGGAGAATAATCCAACTATAGTAGAGGAAGACGAGGAAATTAATAATCCAATTCTGATTAATTCTAAAGATGGTTTTGATATTAATATATTTAAACAGATTGTAAATACATCTAAAGGGGATAATAAAGTTATTTCTCCATTAAGTATTAAAATAGCTATGGCTATGGCTTCAGAGGGAGCATCGCAGGGTACTTTAGAAGAGATTTATCAATCAATTGGTCTAAATCAGGAGTCTAAGATAGAAATTAAAAAGTTAATAGAGAGCATCTCAAATCAAGGTGAAATAATTTTTGAAATTGCTAATTCTACTTGGGCTAGGCAAGGACTAGACTTTAAAGCAGACTTTAAAAATACTTTAGAAGATTACTATATGTCAGAGGCAAAGGTATTAGATTTTACAAATCCTAGCTCTAAGGATGTAATAAACTCGTGGGTAAAGAACAAAACAAATAACAAAATTGATAGTATTATTGACACAATCTCTCCCAATGACATTATGTATTTAATCAACGCTATATATTTCAATGCAGATTGGAAGGAACAGTTTAAAAAAGAATTTACAAGGGAGCAAGATTTTAATTTAACTAATGGTTCTAAGGTTAAGGTAGATATGATGAATAGAAGTTCTGAGGACTTCAGTTATCAAGAGGATGCAGATTTCCAAGCAGTAGAACTCCCATATGGAGAAAATGGAAGGTTTGTGATGAGAGTATATCTCCCAAATGAGAAAACAGATATAAAGGATTTTGTTTCAGATATTACAATAGAGAAATATAATTCTTGGAAGAAGAATTTTGCTATTAAGGAAGGTTCTTTAAGTCTTCCTAAGTTTAAATCTGAATACTCTGAAAGTCTTAAGGAGGCCTTAATTAGTATCGGAGTTATTGATGCTTTTGATCCGCAAAAAGCTAACTTTGAAAGAATGATAGATATATCTAATGCTAATGTATATATAAGTGATGTTAAGCATAAAACATATATAGATGTTAGCGAAAAGGGTACTGAGGCTGCAGCAGTAACAGCAGTTATAATGCAAATGACCTCAATGCCAACTGAGGAAGAGAGATTTGAAATGGTCGTAGATAGGCCATTTTTCTTTACAATAGATGATACCGAGCAAGACCTCATAATCTTTATGGGTGTAATTGAAAAACCAGAGTATTAATTGTTGTAGATATGTATCCATTAAGGTAAATATTTCACAACTATGTAAAACGCCCTAGTTAAGCCCTTTCTATTGGTATATATATAAAGTAGAATAGTGGGATACATTTAGTATATAATTGGAATATGCAAAAAGAGTATATACCTAAGGATTTTGAAAAGAAGTGGCAGGATAAATGGTTTACGGATTCTTTGTATGAAGGCAAGGACTTGGATAAAAGTCGGTCTAAATACTATCTTTTAGTAGAGTTTCCATATCCCTCTGGTCCTGGAATGCATATCGGACATACACGAAATTATTCAATGATGGATGCGGTTGCACGGCTAAAAAGAATGAAAGGCTTTAATGTCATGTATCCAATAGGATGGGATGCTTTTGGTCTTCCAACGGAGAATTATGCGATTAAGGTTAAAAGACCTCCTCAGGAAATCTCTAAAGAGAACATTGCAAATTTTAAAAGGCAGTTAAAAAATTTAGGTTTATCATTTGATTGGAGTAGAGAGGTAGATACTTCTGATCCTTCATATTACAAATGGACTCAATGGATATTCTTAAAGCTTTTTGAAAAGGGTTTGGCCTACAAGTCCGAAATGCCTATTAACTGGTGTCCGAAATGTAAGGTAGGTTGCGCGAATGAGGAAGTTGTTAACTCACTTCATGAAAGGTGTGGAACGCCAGTAGAAAGCCGGAATCTATCTCAATGGGTATTAAAGATTACGGAGTATGCAGATAGGTTAGATAAAGATTTAGACTTAGTTAATTTCCAGGACTCTGTTAAGGCTCTTCAAAGGAATTGGATTGATAAAAAGACTTGGTATGATATTAAATATAAGGTAGAAAATAGCAATGAGGTCTTAATAGTCTCTACTACAAGGCCTGACACTCAATTTGGATCTACTTTTGTAGTAATAGCGCCAGATAGTGACATCTTAGTAAGACTAAAGGCGAGTATTCCTAAAGAAAGAATTGAAGAAATTGAAAAATATATTCAACAGAGCAAACAAAAGAATATCGAGGAGAGAGAGAATGGTCAGTCCGAAAAGAGTGGTGTATTTACAGGGCTTTACTGTCTAAATAGCATTACAAATGAAAGATTGCCAATATGGGTTGCAGACTTTGTATTAACAACAGTTGGGACGGGAGTTGTAGTAGGTGTCCCTGCACACGATCAAAGAGATTATCAGTTTGCTGTTAAATATGGTCTTCCTGTTAAACGAGTAATAGAAGGGGAGAATAACGATAGGACTGAAATTACTTCTATAGAAAATGTATATACTCAAGAAGGGAAGGTCTTTAATTCGGGATTTCTAAACGGACTTAGCAGTCAAGACGCAAGAGTGAAAGTTGGGGAATTTCTTAAATCAAATGATATCGGAGAGATTGTTACAAGGTATCACCTTCATGATTGGATATTTTCTAGGCAGCATTACTGGGGAGAACCAATTCCAATAGTTCATTGTCCTAAGTGTGGAACTGTTCCTGTTCCTGAGAGTGAGCTACCTGTGAAACTACCCCTTGTTGAAAGTTATGAACCCACAGATACAGGGGAGTCTCCTTTGGCAAATATTTCGCAGTGGGTTAATACAAAGTGTCCGAAATGTGGAGGACCAGCTA
>DIFL01000006.1:0-1085 GCA_002419125.1 Candidatus Dojkabacteria bacterium UBA5749
AAAATATCAGGATGTAAATTAAACCCATTTTTGGGAACTCTTTTGTAACTACCGTATGCATAATGCAAATCTCCCTGTACTCCATGCTGAATATCAATTACAGGAATAGACAATTTCTTACATGAAGATACAAGGGCAAAACCATATGTGCTGTAATAACAAAGTATGAAAACTGCTTTAGGTTTTAATTTCTTCAACCTCTTAGTAAAATACTTCTCTATCCTTTTTATTCTACTTACTTGCCCTAAAAGATTCTTTAACTCAAGCCCCTCTGAATATATATTATTTTGCTTAAGGAAATTAATAAATTCACTATAACTCTCAAGTTTGTAATTTAATAAAGGAGGCTTTTTAAAACAATTTTTCACCTTATCAAGTACAAACATCATATCCAAGATGAATTGAAAAAACTCCCCACTGTTATACAAAGGTGTCTCCATCTTATAACCTCCTATTATTGTCTTACATTTATAACCTAATTTTTCAATTTTATCCCTTAGCGGATCTGTTCTAGTAAAGTAATACTCCCCCTTCATATCTGCAATATGAACACCATTCTCAACAAACAAAAAATCAACATTTTTCTCTTTGTTCCTTAACCAATTTTTAAGATTATTCCTATAATAATTACAAAAGCTCTTAAAATATCTCTCATAAAAAACATTCTTTTGTGATGGAGATTTACTCTCTGAAAGTTTTGAGCCAATCCTAAACCTTACATATGGCCATATATCTAAATCATCAACACTCCATTTATCTACTGGAAATTTCTCTTCAATTTCATTTAGAATTTTTATTATCTCCTTTGATTCCATCTAAATATCCTTTCAGATTATGTATTTGATGTGCAATACTGCCTCCAAACTGCTTTCTGTTTACTAATAGCAGGATTAAGATACAAATTAGTACATATATGATTTTAATAATTAAAACAACCCACAGATTTAAATCCAAATCTATAAATACAAATAAAGACATTAAAAAAGGAAGAAGTATTAAAGATATCATTCTTTTATACTTAAACCCTACATCAATAAATCTTTTAGACCCTATATATGTACTCAAACTTAAAATAAACATAGATA
>DIFL01000006.1:1162-2211 GCA_002419125.1 Candidatus Dojkabacteria bacterium UBA5749
GCTTTCTTTGTATAGTTAAAGATGTTAATAAAAAAGAAATACAAACCATTAAATACATATCCAAATGATATGAAAGGAATTACCTTCCATGCTTGTATATATCCCTTGTTTATAAACAAATAGATTACTTCGGGAGAAAACAAAGAGATACCTAAAGAAAGAATTGAATATATAAGGATAATAAACTCAGCAAATCTAACAATATTACCATTATCTCTTTTCTCTTTTTTCATCTGGCTATAAAACCAAGGAGTATATGAATGATTTAGTGCAACAGTAATCATATTAACAACACCTGCTATTGTAAAACCTATTGTATACACACCTACTGTTTCAACAGATACAATATTATTAAGTATTAGCCTATTTACAGATAATAATCCCCATCCAAAGAGTGCATGAAAGAATATCGGCCAAGAGTATGAGAAAGATTCTTTAAGAATGTCTCTGTCTATTTTAAGAATCATTCTTTTTCTTAATCTGAAAAATACAAGCAAAGTCATAATGAAATCTGCAATAAGAGTCCCTAATATTACCCCTTCTGCTTTCATATCAAATACAAACAAGAGCAAAACTGTAATTCCATTATTAAGCACAAGATACAATATCTGATCAACTGCATAGCTCTTACTCTTCTGCTCTGTTTGTTGCAGTGTCTGATATATTTTAAATATCACAGAGAAAAATCCTATTCCTATTGCAATTAAAAGAAATGGATAAAAATTAATATCTTTAGCGATAATGGGGAATATAATGTTTCTTCCTAGTATAAGAACTACAACTAAGAGAATATTCCATATGATTTTAGAAAGAAATACTGTCCCAAGAAATGTTTTAAGCTTTTCTTCATCATCTTTGTATTCAAAATACAGTCTGCTTACAACAGCTTGAGTACCAAATATAAAGAAGATGGCAAGTAGTGCAGATATTGAATTAACAACACTTACTAATCCAAACTCAGCCTTAGTAAGAAAATATGTAAATACAGGTAAAAGTAAAAAACTCATCAATGACTGAATAATACTTACACTAAAATATATTGTTGTATT
>DIFL01000006.1:2384-3359 GCA_002419125.1 Candidatus Dojkabacteria bacterium UBA5749
ACTAAATCTTTAATATCGCCGACATTAGGAACAACAGCAGGAACACCATATGCCATACATTCAACAACAACCATAGGAAGACCCTCACTTTTAGATGTCATTAGAAGTAGTTTAGACTTCTCAATATATTCATTTACATTACTCTTCCTTCCAACAAGCTCAATATTCTCATCCAATCCCTTACTATGTATTCTCTCTTTAATACTATTAAACTCCTTACCATCACCCACCATTATACATTTAATATTAGGGATATCTTTTTTAACACACTCTACAGTATCTACCCATAAAGGGAGGTCTTTTACATCTACAAAATTACCAATATAGATAAGATCATATATCTTCTTTTTATTGCTTACTTTAATATTTTGTATCTCAAACTCATTAGGAGGTATAAAGATTTTGTCTTTTGCAATTCCCTTTTCAAGAAGATATTGCATAGAATCACTTCCTCTTACTCCTACAAGATATGCCCCTTTTAGCATCTTTATCATTAACCTATCCTTAGTATACTTTCTAGGACTTTCAATAAACAAAAATATATGCTTTTTCTTAAATATCTTTGAAAGAAAATATCCATATACACCATGCATAAGAAAATGAATACTAAGAACAATATCTACTCCTTTAAACAACAAAATATATATCCCATATATAATTCTGTTTAATTCTCTAAGTGGAAGTATTTTTCTAAATGGTTTAAACACAGAATACTGTACTAATTTAGGATGAGAATATTGCATTTTTGTATTTCTGACAAGATATACTCCTTCTACATACTTACTATCAAGTATAGGGGAGATTTTTGATATAAGCTTTTTATCTGTACATCCTGCAATTATTAAAATCCTTTTTCTATCTTTCATATCTTTTTCTTTTAACTAAACCTCTTAACAAATGATAAGGAAGGGCAATATAGTTTTCTAATATGAGAAATCTGTATCTATTTGAGAAAAGTATTCCATATGATAAAGA
>DIFL01000006.1:3439-8118 GCA_002419125.1 Candidatus Dojkabacteria bacterium UBA5749
AATATCTTTCTCAAAATCTTTAAGAAATTTGCTTTTTACCTCTAGCATTTTCTCACCACTTACATTCCCAGAATGACCATATATTTTTGCCAAAGGTTCTTCCATTCCACCCAGTTTATACTTCCTTAAATATCTTAATACAAACTCCATATCCTGATGTCTAAGATAGCTTTCATTAAACATACCAATATCATTAAATACATACCTGCTAACCATTAAACATGATCCTGCGGCAAGAGAGAGCCGCATAAGGAAAATATCTTCTCTTAAATCACCCTCTTTTGTCTGTATAACTGTCCTCCACCTTTTGCCAGACAAAATCATATGGCTACAAACTACTCCTTTGTACAACGAAGATTCTTTACTCTTTAAGTACTCAACCTGTTTTTCAACTTTTTCACTCAGCCACTCGTCATCATCATCTAAGAATACAATATACTCTCCCTTTGCCTCTTTTATTCCTGTATTTCTTGCAGCAGATCCCCCTCTATTCTTTTTATGTCTTAAAACTTTCACCCTTTTATCTTTTACATTTTTTATAACTTCAAATGTATTATCCTTAGAACAATCATCAACTATTATTAATTCTAAATTAGAATAGGTTTGATTAAGTACACTATTAATTGCACGAAGGATAGTATTACTTCCATTGTATGTTGGCATAATTACAGACACTAATGGAGAATTTTTAATGCTTTTACTTCTATTCATACTCAATTACATTAAAAATATACATTGTTTTGTTCTTTAAACTAACTACCTCATCTAATCCTAACCACTCTGCCTGTTTAAACTCCCCAAGCATATCCTGATATGGAAAAGCATATCCATTTAAATTAGATACAACTAAACCAATCTTTCCAACACCAGCAACACCAACAAAACTTTTAATACTCTCAATACTTTTCCCAAACATACCAAATGTATCCATAGTGTTAAAATTCTTTAAATACTTCTTTCTAGGAATCCAGTCACTAAACTCTAACTTCCACTCTGCACTCCACTGGTTATCTTCCCTGTAAACATTAGGGAGCATATTCCACCCCACATCATTAAGAAGAACTCTTTCATTCTCATCAAAGTAAGATACTACCTTTTTAATTTCAAAATCCTTTCCCCAAAGCATATAGTAATGAATTTGACCATTAGCAACAAAGAAAAATGCTGCTACCCCAAAAGTAACACACCCAACAAAAGTAATAACATAGTAGATTAAGTTCTTAATCTTTTTGTAATACAAAAGATATACAATATATACCAAGATAATTAGAATATTAAGAATAACCTTAATCCATACATAATCAACTTCAAAAAACATTCCACCTACTGCCAGAAGTGCTGAGATACATACAACTGATATATACTTCTTCCTCTCTTTTACTAAATCTTTTAAAAAGAGTATATAGAAGAAAAAGATGACAGGGAGTATAGGGAGAATATATCTATCAAAGGAAGCTCTAAGAAAGAATACAACAAGAAAACTTACAAATATACAGAAAAGAAACACATAGAAGAAATCTTTCTTTTTAATCTTCTTTTTTAAAAGAAAAATACTTGTAAATATTGAAGGAAATACAATTAGCTTAGGAACAGAGATAAAAGAAAAAGTCCTAGGATACAAAAGCTTACCAAAATAGCTTTTAAATATACCCCATACCTTTGACAGTAAAGATTGCTCATTATCAATATCCTCTTGAATAGAAGGGGCATCTTCTTCTATGCGGTTAGTAGTTGATACCTCTGTATCAAAATGCTTAAGCTGATACTGTATACCCCCTTTTGTAACACCAGGAACAAGAGAGAGTGCATACATATTAACAGGTACTACTCTTGTAAAAATCATAAGGAGAAGAAGTACAAGGGTTGGTAAAAACAATTTAGTAAATGAAGATATATATCTTTTAGCAGATTCCCAGAATGTAGTACCTTTCTCTTTCCAAAGAATGTAAAAGAAAATACCTGGAAGAATCATTACAGCTACATACTCCTTTGCATCAAAGAGAAGAAGAAGAGACAAACCTGCTAACCAGTATGACTTTTTGTTAAGTATGAGATATATAAATAAAAGGAGAGAGAATATAACAGGAATTTCTCTCATATATGTTGGTATATGTAAGAAGAACTGAAAACTTGTAAGAAGTAAAAAGACTCCTCCTAAGGCAATAGATTCTTTCTTAAAATACTTTTTAAGAATTAAGTAAAAGATATAAAGGGAGGCACATGCAAGTATTACATTCCATACTGTTGCTATTTCCAAAGAAGGGCCTGTAAGAAGAAATATTAATGCAACAGGAAGTTTAAAAAGAAAACCATGTGTACCTACTCCATAATCTCCTATCCATTGACCGCTAGAAAGTGCTTGAGACATAATATTTGTTTCCCAAAGATACAAATCATCATCTAGTGTAGCATTACGAAACAGCAGAGAACTAAGTCCAAATATTAAGCACAGTAATATTAATATATATATTCCATAACTTTTAATAAACTTTTTAATATTTTTCATTTAACATTAAAAATATATACATTAAGACCCTTAAACTCATACTCCTTTTCTAATTCTATCCAATCCTGATTTATAAATATATCTAAATATTCCTGATTAGTATATTTTTCTTTAACTTTTGATTCATACAAAACCAATTTCTCAATATTATGCCTCTTAATATTCTCTTTAAATTTATCTATATTTACTATTTCAAATACAAAACTCTTCCTCTCATCTAAAACCTTTAACATATCTTTCTTAGGAACAATGTCATGTAATTGCCAATGCCATTGAGGTTCACTAAATCTCTCATTTGAATATACTGAAACAAGCATCTGATTTAAATCATTGTTTGTCCAATATCTCTGCTGGGGCAATATCTTAACTACTTCCTGTGCTTCTCTATTTTCACCAAAGTTAATAAAGCCATACAACTGCCCCTGTGTATATGAAAAAAGAAGTGATACCCCTATACATGCACTAAATAAAAGAACAACAGGTAAATACTTTAAGTTTTTAAATTTAGGATCTATAACAGATAGTACAAAAAGAACAAATATCCCAGCCTCTATTAATATCTTGGGTATAACATAGGATGTTTCAAACAAAAAGCCTAAAATAATGAATATCAATGTCCCTATTATCATTTCTTTCTTCTGTTTTTTAGTAAACCTATACTTAAAAAGAACATATATGTAAAGAATAGATATTACAGGTAGTACAGGAAGAAGGTATCTTCCATGAGATGTCCTAAGTATATATATTGCAAGCCATACTAAAAGAAGAAGTGAAAGATGTGCATATTTACGGATACTGCTACTTTTACTTTTTAAATATTTCTTAACCAAAAGCACACTTGTATATATAACTGGAAAGATAACTACCTTAGGAACAGATATGAATGAGAATGTTCTTGGATACAATATTTTACCAATATATTGAAGTATTACATTAATAGTTTTTACAATCCCAACAAGAAGCGAAGAGTATGACTCCTTTATAGCAATCAGATGTATTTCCCTTCCTCCCTCTATTAGATTTAATGTCGCCATATCTGCATTAAAGTGAGAAAAAAGATACTTAAAATTTGTATCTATTAACCCTAATGTAGATGCAACATACATATTCATAGGAATAATAGGGGTGGTAAACATAAGAAGAAGCCATACTATACTTGGAAGCATAACAAAAACATACTGCTTTACTACTTCAACTATCCTAGAAACTCCCTTTTTATCAGATTCTATAAACAGTAGAATTAAGTAAAAGAGAGCAAATACAAAGAATATATACTCTTTTGAATCTAATAGCAGAAGAAAGATTAAAGATATTTTCCATTTATCCCAATTATCAATTAGTGCATATAAAAAGAGGATAACAGCAAACAAAGAGGGTATCTCCCTTAGATATGTTGGTGTACTGATAAAAAAATAAAAGGATGAAAGAAGAATTAAAGTTGAAAGAACTCCATATTTACTTTTACCTAAAACCTTTTTACTTAGATTGTAAAAAAGTAATCCCGTTATACCGCTTAAAAGTATGTTAAATACTGTAACAACCTCAACAGAAGGTCCTGTAATTAAAAATATTAAAGCCATAGGAAGCTTAAAAAGAAAACCATGAAGACCTACAGCATAATTACCAAACCACTTTCCCTCTCTTAAAAGCTCAGACATTAACCATGTCTCATTAAAATACAGGCTTTCATCTTTAATCATATCTCTGAAAGATGAAAAGAAAAGCATAAAAAGAAAAAAGATAATCAATACTATATACATTACATAATCATAGTTTTTATCCTTTCTAAAAAACTTCATTTACTAACCTCTTTCTCTAAATAATCTACAAACCATTCATTCATCTCAATCTTGTCATCCAACAGTCTCTTTAATTTCTCCTGTCCTTTTTTCTTTAAATCTTTATCATTAAGAAGTTCCTCTATCTTTTTAATAGTTTTCTCAACCATATGCTCTCTATCATCAACAACATACAAAAGATGGTATACATCTCTTAGCTCATCACTTGCACCAGAAGTCATTTCACTTGTAAATATTGAATGAATACCCATTACATTACATTCAAATGCCATAGTTAATCCATCACCTACAAAAAGTTGAGCAAAAGACATAATACTGTGAATCTTTGTATGAGGAACATGTATAACATACTTATTAAATTCATGAGGCAAAGC
>DIFL01000030.1 GCA_002419125.1 Candidatus Dojkabacteria bacterium UBA5749
TTCCATACTTATACGAAATATCCTCTACAAGAGAATTCAAAGATGAGGATAACCTAGGAGATAGGGATTGATTGTTATCCATTATACCTATCAATATTACATTATTACCTCCCTCCAACCCTGGATTAATACCTTCTCCTCCTTTAGCACCTTCAAATATTTTTCCACTTTTATCTATTAAATAGTTATATGGGATATCATTTAGCCCTAACCTAGTTACACAGTAGTAATACAAAAATTTTATCCATTCTTCTGGCTTGTCAGAGAGATTTTCGTTAAATCCTTCCAATTGGGATATATATATCTTTTGTGNNNAATGCTTTAGCCTCGCTAAATGAAATTACAAAGAGAGAAATAAAAAAACATATTATCAGAGAGTATTTAATCCATTTCATATCTGATATTGTATCATAAATACTGATTTAACTATTTTTCTATTTGGGGAATTCATACGGTACTCCGAATTCTTCAAATGCTTCGGATTTCTTTACAGGCTCCCTAGTAATCAAATACTCTGGATCAATAGCACAGATTAATATTGAAGTTTTAGACCAATACTTATCATTATCAGTATCCACAACTTTGCCTTCCCCCTCGAGTATGTAAGTGGGAAGAATCAGAGAATTCTCAGAATCATGAAAAATATATATTAGAGATACTTTATTTACATAAAACTCGATAAGTTCGGAAGATCGGGGCTTGTCATAATATCTTTCTTCTATAACATGTTGTCCTATTACTTTGGGGTATCTTTGATTCTTTATCAAGGTATTTATGTTTGTAATCGGAAGATATTGGTATTCAATTACATTATTTTCGGTAAGTAAAAGTAATGACAAATCTGTAATTTTTCCCTTGCTGTTTACATTAATAACAAAGGAATACCCATTTAAACTTGATGACCCAAATTCAATATCCTTCACCTTATACCTCCCTTTATATTTCGTACTCAACCCATTTTTTTCAGTTTCATAAATCACAATGTTCTTAATCCCGAAATTTTCTATTAATAAATTTTTTACTTCATTTTCTGAAGAAACAGTATCTATACCCTTTAAGCCTTTCTTTGATTTTAATGAAAATATTTTTGAACTGGGAGAGTATATTAAATATTCATTTTGAGAAAACTCAAAGTACCCACCTTCAATATAATCAATTTCTTTCTTTCCAATTGTTTTCTCAATAAAAGCGTTATAGAAAGATAAATCGTTGGAAAGAACCTTTAGTACCTTACCTTCTTTAGGTGGATTTGTAGTGGTACCCTCTAAGTCAATATCCAATATTTTTTCTTGTATTAGATATGGGCTCTGTACTTTTTCATACTTTCTTGAATAATTGTCATTTGTTACTTTATTTTTAAAAATAACAACAAAAAGTAATAGCGAAAGCAATAACATCCCTATTATTAGCAACACTCTATATCTTTTTATTGTTTTAAGTATTTCTTTCATATCTTATTAACAAGGACTTGAGGGGACTATTTGATTTAACGCATCTCTACATGCCTCATCTCCAGGACCTGCATTACACGAGGCTATTCTCGAAACCATGCTCTCAGAAGAACAAGCTGCGGGTATTGGGGTTTCAGTTGCTCTAATACAACTTCCCCCAATATTAAAACTATACCACCCACCGTTGTTTGAATTATAGTCTGCTCCCCACTCCCTAAAAACCCAATCCCTACACCCACCATTCTGTACATGATGCATCAATTCGTGAACAAATATGTTAAATTGGTAATCACAGGACATACCAGCCAAACTACTTTTGCAGGCAATTGGATTAAATGCATAACAGGTGTAATCTCCGATTGCAATACATTCCGCAGTCTGAGAATCACCACCATCACAATCATACAGTGCTAAACCACTTCCTGAAACATCTCCATACTTCTCAGAAACCATTGTTTTTGCCTGTTCGAAAAGATCGGAAGTCGTAAAACTTCCTCCTGCACAAGGAGTATCATAACTTGGATCTAATGGAGTCCCAGGATCAGTTATACCCCCAGGATATAGTACACCATATTTATCACAGTAATTAACAGTATTAGGAACAACATAGTTATATGAATATGACTTTTTATTGAACTTCTTCCATACCTTCTTAGCACCACCAAAACCTAATACTACAGCAGCAACAACAGCAATTAACATAATCTGCCCAATTTGTAAAAGCAACTTTGCTCCCTTTATTGCCAAGTTCATTACTACACCCATAGCAAGGCTAATTACAAAACCAACTAATGGTGTTAAAGCAATACCCAATGCTCCTGCGACCGCAGTAAAGATTGGCTTCAGCAGATTTTTTAATCCACCATTTTTAACAAACTCTTTTAGGAGACCCCATCCACCTGTTTTGCTTATCCATCTAGCAATATTCTTGTTCTTAAGAAAGACCCTTACTATCTTAGCTCTGATCTTTTTCATTTTAGGACCAATAAAATCGCCTATTCGCTTACTAATTACTTTATTCATTCTTGCAGGTAAACTAAAAAAATGAGTCAGATTCCTCATATTTTTCGAACTGTTAAGGAGTTTAGTAATCTTCTCTAAATCCTGAGGTGTCAAACTTCCACTAGCTGATATAGAACTGAGTGTAGTATTAATATAATTGTCTAAATCTCTTCCAACAAATTGATTTATACCCTGTGTAATTATATCTGCCTTTAGACCTGGAACTCCAAAACTTCCAAGACTATCCTCGAGATTTTTCAAACCCAATCCATTTCGATACAAGAGTCTTGCAAAACCCTCACCGTTAACAAAAAAAGTCTTAAATATAGAACGGGGAGTCATATAGTACAATGCCTCACCCATTTGGTTATAAGCATTTATTACTTTGTTATTGCCTTCTCTAGCAACGATAAGTTCCAGATTTTCTAAACCCTTTATCCCTAAATTACCTACTCCAGTTGTGGGCCCTATTGCATTCTTTTTTGAATCAAAAAATTTGCCGTCTAAAATACTAGGAACAAGACTTTGTGCACCCATTACTCCACCCCAAACATTATTAATCGAATTAATATATCCTTCCCATTTTCCAATTGATGAAACTAAAAAAGTCCTCCCTCCAACTAGGCGTAAAGCTGTTTCGCCGTCTAGAATCGCCTGGTCTATTCTTGCTCTTTGAGTGGGAGTAAGAGTCGGATCAGTTAACTTTTCAGTAAGTTCTCCAATCTGCTTTTTTGTTCTCAGATTGATCATTACCTTGGTTTTTTCATAAATCTTTCTCTGCTTTTCTTCAGGAGAATTCGGAGCAGCCCCTCTTAAAGCATTTATTCTACCAGTAATATGGTCATTCTCTATTGTCTTATATACTTCAGGGTCTGAAAGTGAAACCTTCTCGTCGTCTTTAAAGGAAAGTAGTACCATCCCAAAGTTTCTTGCTGGCCCAGTCCCAAAGTTTCGAACTAAAAAACTCTGAGTTTCTACGGTAGAAATCTTGCCACGCATTAAAAAAGCAGTGAATTTATCTTTATCTGCATCCGGCAAACTCTCCCAACCACTTCCAAAGGTTGTCTTACCCATTAGCTCTACTGTTCTGTTAATCATAAAGTCATTAGAGCTATCAGCGTTAGATACGGATTTGTTCGGCAAACCTGGCCCTGATGTTGTTTCAGTTGGTCTTCTACTCTGACCTAAAGCTTTTGCAATTTTGTATGATTCGTTTTTTTTATTAGCGGTAGCACTTGCTAAAGATATTTTTTTTGCTTCCAGATCTCCATACTTATGAGCCCAAGCAGTCGTTAGAAAATCATCCATGGCCTCCCCAAGCATTCGGGCTCTAGAAGCTTTCCTTGCAGCTTTAGCCCTATCAGCAATTTTTTTTACTTCCCCAGCCGGATCTTTAATATAATTGGCCAAATTATTTGTTGAAAGTTTTATACTTCCATATTCGTTAAAGTTTGCCTGTGCAATATTAACATCTAAAGCACTATTAAATTCATTGATGATAGTATTAGATACAAAGGCGCCTGGTTTTTCTAATACAGCAAACATTTGATCTGTAAGTGCTTCTCCGGCAGAGAATCCAGTAGGACGAACTGGCCTTCTTTTATCAACAGGCTTATCGGCTTCCTGAAATATGAAGTCAAATATGCCTCCCACTGCATCATAATTTGAAGATTGTTTTCCCTTTGCCATATTTAAGTGTTATATTTTACTTTCCAAACAAGCCACCTATAAGAGGAACCTTACTCATACTGGCTTTTGCGGCATCAAATCCTCCAGACAATCCTTTGTTTGAGTTTGCTGGGAAGATTCCTTCTATAAATTTAGGTGCCTGAGCAGCAAAGAATAGGACAAATATTTTTAAAATTCCTAAGAACAATCCTCCTGCTACTCCTATTCCATTTGGATCATATGTTGATGGATCTTCATATACCAATTTTGCAGGTAATCTCAAATTTATATCTCCCCCCGCTTGTAAAGCATTTGGAAGGTTAATGATGAAAAATACTACTGGAAATACTAATACATTTTTTAATATTGAGAATATCCAATTCTTTATTGCTGAACCACCACCTGGCAAAGCCCCTAATGTAATTTGGAGAGGACCAATAATTATAGAGATTAATAATTGAAAATATGCTTTCAATAGAGTAATTACTACTTGAACTGCACCAACAAATATAATTACAAGTACTACAAGAGCAAATAGTAAACCAACAGCCCCGACTCCAGCCAAAAGTGCCCATCCACCCAAGGCACCAAATGTCGCAAGAAGGCCACCTCCACCAACTAAACCCGCTGCTCCGAATATAGTTCCGACACCCCCAACTATACCCGCAGTTGTTCCGAGTCCTCCCCTAAATACACTCCCCATTATAGGGCCTAAACTTGAAATAGGATTCGCATCAGTAATGCCCAAGACATTAACAATAATACTAACTAATAATCCACCAAAATCAATAATTATTCCAGCAATAGCGAAGCTAAATGTAGCTACGATAAGGGAAACAATTACTTTTGGAAGTACATTCCCCAAAGTTACCATTGTTTGACCTCCGAGTTTATGTCTAAACATAATCATAAAGCCACCGATTATCATTACAATAACAAAGAAAACATAGGCAATATTTAAAGTCCTCGTCCAAAGAGGAGTAATTCCAGAAGCGCTTAATTCCGTATAACCATTAGTAATATCACTTGGGTCAATATTCTGTGCATAAAGAGCAGTAGTACTATCTTTATATCCAGGCACCCATTGTTGTGCTAAATGCCCTGGGATATCAACCATAGGGTAATTTGCATAAACTGTAGTCGCTACACCATCTGCCATCCCTATCAACCCCCTTTTTAAATCTATAGGGACATTAGATGCCTCAAGCTTTTCCTTAGTTTCCTCATCTAAAATATCTGATCCTCCAAGATAAACAGTCCATGTCCAGAGGCTAGTAACATTTTGCTGCCCTAAGCCAGTAGCCGAGTTATCTTCACTCTCATTACCAACCTTATTCACAATATTATGAAATTTTTTCTCCCCCTCCCAATCAGGTGAAATTACATTTTCATCGTCCTGTGCAAAAGCATTAAATGTAAGGAAAAAGGAAAAAACTGTTAAAAAAGCAAAAAGGACTCTAGAGAAACTCTTTCTGCTTGTTATCTCTTTTGTCTTTCCAATTATCCTATATATTTTCTTAATACTACTCATGTAAATAAAATTTAAAATTATTTAGTTAAACTATAAAGGCATTTCTAAACCATCTCTTCTCCCCTTAACCTCATTTTGCAAAAAGTTGTTATAAGCGGCAGGAGAAGGAGTGAATTCAATATTCGGAGCATCATCAAATTTATTTACCTCTAATTCTCTATATAGGTGAGTCATATCCCAAGCACATTTAACCTGGAAGGTGTTACCTTCGATTGCAACTTCGCAAGGGGTAGTATAATAGGTTTTACCTGAAGCCTTAGTAGTTGGAGCAGTAACAGTTGCATTCCTTTTATTCATATATGCGTTAGTACATACACCATTTTCATAACAATCTTTTGTTGAGCCAAATGGGGATGCCATTATTAAAACTATATCTTCAGCATAAAAACAAGAATCTGCATCATTTAAGCAGTCGTTCCATTTAGCATCTCCAATAGTCTGGAAAAAAGCTAATACTCTAGTAAATATTGAAGTGTGACATCCTCTCAGAGAAGTATCCCACTCAATAAACTTATCCTTTGATTCATCGCATACTTGAATATCCGTTGTTTCTGGTTTGACCTCCTCATTAGGATATCTATATTGTCCTACCATAAGCTCGGCTCTTCCATTTGATTTGGTTGGAGTCACATTAGATTTGTTGTTATATTCCTCTCCCTCACACTGGTTAGCTAGTTTGGAATTTACTCCTATTTTGCCTTCCTCTGAAATCTCGGCATTTGTACCAGCACCCTTACCAACCGAATAATCTGTAGTAAAAGGTATATCCTCTGAAGAGTCCTTATAGGTATCTATTTGCTTTCTTGGAGGCAACTGGACATTTGCGCTTAGGTCGTCTATCTGTTCTCCCGCAGCTTTATATGTTGGTGTCTCATTTGTTATCTTCCTGTTTGAATCAGCAACCTCCATTCCAGAGAAGAGTTCTAATGGGACTGTCACTGAAACTAGTACTATCTCCGAATCTTTTCTAACTTTTGTGCCCGTTCTTAAGCCTGTTTCAAAATCCAGACTCCCTGAGCCACTTTTGTAACACATTGTTTCTGATAGAATATCAATAGCATTTCCGCAAGAGCTACTTACTGCCAAAACGCTCCCTTCTGAAGTAGATTCTTTCTCAAGTAATACTAACTCCCCAATTTTTTCTGGTTCTAGAGTATTAAGAGAGTCATCATCTTTAATATATTGAACTAAAGGAGCTTCCTTATTCTCTATATCAATTTTTATTGGTTCTTTTTTAAATAAATTGATGATTAGTACAAAAGCAATACATACTACGGTTAGTGATAATAACAAGAAAATAGGTTTTAATTTGTTAATAACATTTTTCAATAGTTAGATACATTTATTTTAATTTCACAATACCATAATCCAAAAGAAGTTCTATTTTTTCTTTGGTACCACCTAATTCATTAATATCCAATTCTATCTCATTTTGAGACAGATTAAAATCAAATTTTTCCTCATCTTTACCAAGGAAATAGAATCTAATAACATCCTCTTCTGAGAAATTGAAATATGAAAGACCATCGTCACTCCTTGCTTCTCCGATTGTAATAACATCTGTACCATCTTCATCTGGAATTGCAGCCAAGTAGCCCGAGCTATCAGACGTGCCCTCTTCATCACTATCTACTAACTGAAAGATTAACACCCAATCTGTTGGATCTGATGCATTTAGAAGTATTAAATCTCGAGTCTCAAGGGGAGGTGCAGTATCAAGATTTGGAAAGGTTGTAAATGAATATTTTTCTCCATCATTATCAAACACATCCTCTCCAGAATATATCTCAAAGTAATATGTCGTATCTGGTAGCAACCTATCACTCTCGACAAGATGAGAGTAATATTCTCCCTTTGAAGAGAAAGAGTCTCTAGTATCAGTCATTTCCTCATCTAATTCTTCCTCATCGGTACCATATTTAACATATCCTTCTTCTTTTTTTTCAGATCTCCAAGCAACTCCCATTTTTATATCAGAGAGATTTACAATAATTACACTCTCCTCCCCTGTTAACAAATCAAGTGTCATTGCCCCACTACCTAAATCTTCCCATCTGATATCATGCCTTACAGTGTAATATTTCGGTTCAGGAGTTGGAGTGGGTTTTGGGATAGGTGTTGGTTCTGGTTCTGGCTCCGGCTCTGGCTCCGGCTCTGGCTCTGGAATGGGGTCGGGATCTCCCAATATTGACTGGGGTGGGAAATATCCATTAATTTTACTTATTTCCATATCTTCAAGTAATAGTTCACTTTTTAACCTACCACTAGCATTAAACAAAGTAGAATAGCTACCTTCAAGTATAGCCCCCTTAGTAAGACCCTCCCGCGCTATTACTACAATTTCAGTTAAATCAGACACTTTTACATAACTTTTATCCGAGATACTTCTTAGAGAAGAAAGTTCGGCTACCCAGTTCCCATTAGAGGGAATATCTGTAGAAACAGGATATGCACTCTTATCTTTTAAAAAGATATATACTAAAACATTCTCCATATCTGCATCTTTAATAGTGCCATACGCAGGATTAACACTCGGAATATCTTCACTAATTGCAGCTGTAGTAAATTTGTACTCTCCACCACTTCCTTCTGTATATCTCTCATTATCTGAAACAATGATAAAAGAATATTCAGTTGAAGGTTCTAAATTCGTAAGGGCAACATAGTGGGCTTGTCTTTTCCCAGTACCTCTTTTGTCTAGCACTGGACTTTTCTCTGTACCACTTAATACAGGAATTACATACCCATCAACTGCCTTTTCAGTAAGCCAACTAATTACAAAACGTTTCGGTGTTATATTAGAAACTACAACCTCTTTAGGTGTAGCATCACCACTTGCCATGGTTATGAACTGTATCCCTTTGTAAACAGCAAATACAGTCAAAGGAACTCCTAGAATAAGGAGAATAACATACCTAAGTTGCCTCTTTTGATGTGGTGTAAGATTCATCTATTTATAATACAAGGAAGCAAATACAATATCAACGTTTTACACTATTCCTCTCTTGATTTGAAGCCATCAATAATTCCAGAGGCTACAGAGAATACAGATGATACTCTTTGAACTACTCCAACAATTTGATCTACGGGTGTTTTAATACTACTTACTATTCCAGATAACTCTGAGGTAATACCATTAATATCATTAACTGTCTTTTGTAATCCAATAACAGTATTTTTAGATTCTTTAAGCAACATTGCTAAATGGTAAAGCACAAAACAAAAGAATATTGTCACTACACTAATTATAACCATCCAAAATACACTAGGTATCTCTTGCATTATTTTCTCTCAATTAATTTAAGATATATACAATTATGATTGTCTTTAGTTATATATGTCAAGTAAAATGATATAATTGATGATGAATAGATTCTTTATCAAGCATAAGTTAACAGTACAAGATGTTACTCACCTATCAGATTCTGATAGTGAGTTTGTAATTAATAAACTCCACTTAAAAGAAGAGAACTTCATTGAGGTAGAAACATATGAGGCTGTATATCTTGCAGTAATATCTGATATTGCTAAAAACTGTGTAGAGGTTGAAGTCATTGAGCAAATTTCACAAAAGGAGATAAAGGACAATGTAGATATTACAATTATCCAATCTCTCATAGGAAAAGACAAATTTAATTTCCTAATAGAGAAATCAGTAGAGATTGGGATAGATATGATAATACCTGTGGAGTCACAATATTCTCTTGTTAAAAGGAGTAAGGCTATAAAAGAATATGGCCTATGGAAAAAGATAGTTAGTGATGCAGTAGAACAATCAAGGAATATTAAACACACGATAATCGAGAAACCTACTAGATTACAAGATATAACAGTAGATAAAAATCAAAACCTATTATGTCTTACAACTGAAAATGTAGATACTGTATCTTTAAAACAGTATATTTCAAATTCTGAGATTAAAAAACCCTTTGTTATTGCTATTGGTCCAGAAAAGGGGTGGAGTAGTAAGGATATTGATATATTTAAAGAAAAAGGTTTTAAGTTTGTTAGATTGTCTGGGAATATTCTTAGAACAGAGACGGGTGCTTTAGTTATTGGTAGTATACTTAAATATTTAAAAGGAGAGATCTAATGAGAAAAAAAGATGTAAGAAAAAAAGGAACAAGAAGTAATTATAAAAAACCGAGAAATTACGATAAGGATGAGAATAGTAAATACTTTACTAAGGATGATATCTTTATCTCTAGAATGGCAAGTATCCTCATGCTTCCAAAAGCAAGAGTGTCCTCTCTATTCTATCAAAGAGCAAGAACTACAATACGTTTAAATAGTTTAAAGGGTAATGTTAAAGAGACTCTGAGATTACTCAAGTCTAGAGGTTATGAACTCAGTAAGGTCACATGGGCTCCTAATGTTTACTTTGTTAACAATAGAGACAAATCAGAGATATCTCAAATTGAAGAGTATAGGCAGGGTCTCTTCTATATCCAAGACCTTTCAAGTATTTTAGCTACTTTAGTTCTTAACCCCACAAGAGGTGAAAACATTCTAGATATGTGTGCAGCTCCAGGGAGTAAGACTACACATATGGCTGAAATTACTAAGAATAGAGCTAACATTTTAGCAAATGAGATAGAAGTTGGTCGTACAAATTCCCTAAGGAATGTAATTGAACAATTTGGTGCTAACTCTGTAAAAATTACTCTTAGTGATGGAAGAGATTTTGGCAAGAAATATCCTGATTACTTTGATAAAGTACTTCTAGATGCACCTTGTAGTGGAGAGGGGAGAATATATCTAAGGGGACCTAAGCCCTTAAGGTTTTGGAGTATTAAAAAGGTAAAAAGTTCTACAATGATACAAAGAGAGTTAATAGAGTCAGCATTTAAAACATTAAAAAGTAAGGGAACATTAATATACTCTACCTGTACACTAGAACCAGAAGAAAATGAAGGCGTAGTATCTTACCTACTTAATAAAAATCCTCTTGCATACCTTGAAGATATTGAATTAATATCATTCCCACAATTTTCTACATTCAAAAAATATATTACAAATGGTATTACACAATGGAGTGGAAATAAGTATCACCCTTCTGTAAAGAAAAGTATTAGGGTAATACCCTCATCTGAGATGATGGGCTTTTACATAGCAAAGATATCAAAAAAATAGGGGATTTCTCCCCTACTTAATTTACTTTGCTATTCCTTCCTCTGCCTTTGGTGTATCTACCTGCTTAATACTTAACTTCAACTTCCCATCTCTTTCCTTAGAGAGAAGTTTAACCTTTACTTCATCACCTTCTTTCAGATACTTTCTGACATCTTTAACAAAACCCTCTGCAATTTCAGATACATGTACTAAACCAGATAT
>DIFL01000002.1 GCA_002419125.1 Candidatus Dojkabacteria bacterium UBA5749
TACTTTTATGTTTCTCTAACTCTTTTATTATTAATTCTTTAGTATTCATGTATAATCTGATGATTAATATTATGTAAGTATATATGAAATTAATAGAAGAATTCAAAAATGAATATGACAATATTACATATAAAATATATGAGACTCCCAATGGAATAAAAGTAATACATCTTGATAATCCCTCAACTATTAATTTTGATTTCTCTGTTATACATCTAGCAGGTTCTTTTTTTGAAAGAAGCCAAAAAGTACCTTTTGGTACCGCTCACTTTCTCGAACACATGCTCTTAAATCCTAACTCACATTACAAAGATCAAGATGAAATAAACAAATTTGAACAAGGTAGCCTTAAAAGACCTGCTTTAAATATTAATGGGCATACAAACAAAAAAAACATTGTTTTTGATGGGCATGCAAATCAAGAAGGTAGTCAAAGGATTTTAGAAAGATTTGAAAAGATCTATGATTTCCCGAAAGAGAAATTTACGACCCTTTTAGAAAAGGAAAAAAATGTAATCCTTGCTGAAAAGAGTAGGAAGGTTAAAAAAGAAGAAAATAACGGATTAATGTACCTTGATTTTATGTTTAAAAATATCGTTGATGAATTCACAGGAGATACCTTGGGAGAGATTGAAGATATTAAATCAATAACTATTGATGATTTAGAAAGATATTACAAAGAACAAATCTTGACTAAAAAGTCGGTTGTATCAATTCAAAGTAATGGTGTCCTTAATAAAGATATAGAACAAAAGATAGATACTCTTTCAGAAATATTTACTTCTAATCCAAAAACAGCCTTTAGAGATTTTGATTTAAAGAATAAATGGAAAGTAGGGGTATTTAGAGATAAAAGAGCTAATGGAGTAACAATATATTTTGATTACATCAATAAAAGGGGAAAGAAAGTGGATTATGAAAAGAATGTACTCTCATATATTTGCTCAAAGCTTCTATCTTGGCTTAGTTTTAATATTTTAAGAGAGAAGAAGGGTCTTATTTATAACTTCTCAAGAGATAAAACAGCTAATCTTTGTTTTAAATATGATATCTATAGCTATAGTTTTACTACTGAGAAAGAAAAGATAGGAAAGACATTAGAGGAATATTATAATTTAATTTATTCAGATACCTTTAAATTTCTAAATTCAAAAAAGGGTATAGAGTGGTTTGAAGATGTAATTAGTGATTACATATTCCCTACAACAACTGTATATGATCCAGATAGGGCAGAGTATGTTGCATTTGGGATAATAGAAGATGAAGAGATTTTTAATTATAACAAGGCAGTAGAGTTTGCAAAGCAACTTTCAATTAATGATTTAAAGAAATATATTGAGGAAGAATTTGAGATTCCTCCTCATATATGGATAGAGGGGGATATGAGTAAGAGTGAGTTAAAAGAGATAGTTAATAGTTCTTTGTTTAGTAAAAGGTTTAATAGATAATTAAACAATTTTTCATATTGTTTGGTATAATCTATTTAGTATGGTGGATGTAGCTCAATTGGTT
The DNA here is from genome assembly GCA_002419125.1 of Candidatus Dojkabacteria bacterium UBA5749. Classification (GTDB taxonomy): domain Bacteria; phylum Patescibacteriota; class Dojkabacteria; order SC72; family SC72; genus UBA2259. The sequence continues at coordinate 1,513 of DIFL01000002.1, forward strand.
AGAGCATCGGTTTGTGGAACCGAGGGTTGTGGGTTCGAGCCCCATCTTCCACCCCATTTGTGATATTAATGCTCTCCGTTTTTATTCTTATAAACACCATAAATCCTTTTAATTCGATCTTCAAATTCTTTTTTATCATATGACCACCTTTCACCCCTTCCATTATAGAAATCCCAGTCCGACAACTCGTTTAAGTAGTCAGCCATCTCTGGACTAAATTTCCTTTTAATTTTTTTATCAATTAAATAAAGTTTGAAATAAATATAATCAGCAAGAATAGAAATTTCAACTATATTCCAATCACCCATTAACTTCCCAAATTTATATACAATATCCTTCTCAGAATCTTCTTCAAGATTGATTTCTGATAGTATTAATAACTCTTCAACATCATTAACAGGTTTACGTGTACTCATGTTAAAAATGTATAGAAATATTTAAAATTACTCTCACAATATTCATCATTTTTTATCTCCTCTACTAATATATTCCTCCCATTTATTAGTTAAATAGTAACTAAAAGCAGTTCCATCTATTAATGCTTCCTTTGGAATAGATTCACCATTTACATATGATCTTAAACTCCTTACATCAGGAAAATGTTCAAAATAGAACTTATTTAATTTTACTATTTGATGATTTGGAAGAAACATCCAAGGCAATACTTGTGATTCAATTTTAAGTACAAAACTCTTTCCTTCATCCTCATTAGTAACTTCTTCAATATTACCCACGATTAGACCCCGTTTTATTCTTTCTTCCCAATCCCTTTTTAAAATATTGCTATTAGTAGATATTTCTTTTATTTCTGGAATCTTCTCAACAAAAGCAGGAATTCTTTTAACCTCTGCTAACTTACATCCTGCTACACGATGTGAACCATCAATTACAAAAAACAAATTGCCTTCGGGAGTAGATAACTGCCTTAATTTAATGCCCTGTTCCAGTTTTGGTTGTGTAATATGAAAAACCTTGTCAACTGATTCTAGTGTTGGGTTAATAAGTTGCTCTGCTATATCTACTGCTCTTCCTTTGCGATAATCATACTCAGTTGACCAATTTTCGAATGCTGGAGAAATACTACCAACGATATCTTTTGTATCAACCATATTAACTCCTAAATCCTGACCTTTAGAATCTAATAGTTCCCAAAACACTTCATGAGACAGATATGGGAGTTTACCTAATTCTCTATGCTTTTGTATTAATTCATCTCTATTTAAAATTTTTACCTCTTGGGGAATTCCAGAGTTAATTTCTGATACAATTTCTTCTAAACTAGGTGTTGGCAAGAAATCACTTTTGGCCTCTGTTAAGGGCTTCCCAGTATCAGTTGAAATAGGTTGAGATTCTATCATAATACTTAATAATACTATTAATAAATTCTTAGTTCAATCAAGAATATTTAAGATATTGTAGACTAAATATAATTAAATGGGAAAAATAGAAGAAGAAATAATACAATACAGAGACCAACACTATACACCCTTTGAAACAGAATTAGAGAGATTGGAAAATATAATTACCCAAATGGAATCCTTTTTATTAAAATCTAAAGAGAGAAACAAGTTACATAGACAGAATCTATTTGATGAGGTTTCTGCAAATGAACCAGAGTAATTAATATTATGAATATTAATTTTTAACTTTTTTGGAATATAGTTCTATCTATTTTCTCCTATCTATTCTTTTTTCTAATCTCTTTCTTCTTGTTAACATTCTTTTTAAAGATGCATCTTCCTTAATCTTTTGAGAAGTTGTCGAAAGGGTTTGATAAGTTTTAGTAGACAAAGTTGTTATGTATGTCCATGAAATTCCAATAATTAAAAAAAGAATCCCAGTAATTATTATATTTCTAGAGTTATCAAATATCCCTGTCTGAGGAACAGTACCACCACAATCTTTAGGACAATTTGTGCTGGTTTCTCCATCTGAACAGATTCCATCACCACAAACAGCAACACAATCACTAGGGCATGTAGCTATAGTTTCTCCATCTGAGCATACTCCATCGCCACAACCAGAGGAGGAGACAAATATAGCTGTAACGGCGATATTAGGTTTATACAATGAAGAAACAGCAATAACATCTTTTCTAGGATTAGCCGTAGCCAAAGCACTAGTATCTCTAGTCTCTAGGATAGTATCATCCCAATGAGAGAAGATGTATCCATCTGAAGGTATAGCAGTAATAGTAATATTGCCTGGACATGGTTGACCATTTGTAAATGTTAAAGTAATAGGGTTAATAGAAGGGGTTCCATCTCCTAATTTAATCTGTCCATGTGCCCCAGTGTAGTAACGGAATGTTGTACTATCAGTAGTCCATACAAATCCTGTTTTACCAACAATAGTCATATTACTCTGTACATTTTTTTCTTGTCGTGTATTTCCTGTAACAGTATCCTTAACACCATTAACCCACCATTCAAGAATTGAACCCTTACAATAGCTACCATCATTTCCTACAAAAGTAACTACAGTACCATCTTGTCCTTGTTCAACGGTTTGATTAAGAGTACCTGTAAGAGTACCCCCTACAGTCCCTCCAGTTGTATATGGAGCTACACTATATGCTAAAGTAAATGTTTGAGAAGCGACTGCTTCAAATGTAGCTGTATATGTTGCATCAGCACTAACATTAGAATCAGTTCTTGATGCTGTTGTTTTATCATCACTCCATTTAACAAATCTATATCCAGAATTTGGCGTAGCAGTTGAACTAATACTCCCACCTGGGGCCACATTATTTTGTCCAGAGTTTGTTACAGTACCTCCCGATCCCGCACTATATGTAATGTAATATGCTGTAATTGTAGTTATATATCGGCAACAATAGTTCTCATTGGGATACTGGCAAATCCCTGCAGTACTCTCATCTGTACAATTACCATCTACTTTCGGATATGTATGAGCATCACAATCGGCGCCATCATTGATACATTCAAGCTTACTTTCACTCGCATCACTATCAGTAGGAGCAAGAGTATCCTTTTGATTGACTCTCCATATTAAATATCCACTACCTCCCATTAAAACAACAACAGTAAGAATTAAACCAATCAAAAGACCCTTATTATTAACTCCAATTTTCATGTCACTTATTATTAAATATTTAATATACTTTAACTCCCTATATTAAATATATCTTTAAATTTTTTTAAAGACAATAGGGGAGGGGGGGAAAAAAATTACTACTATACTTAATAGAAGAAAAAAGAATTACGGCCTTAACTACTGCTCATCACCTAATCCTGATATAACCAGTAACCTCATCTGCAGTATTCTATGTATTGTTTTAACAAGAATTGCCGCATTATCCATTGTTCTTCCCCCAATCCTAATATCACCCGTATCCTCATCTATTAAGGGTATTAGATAAAGAGTCTTTAGTTTTGAGGAGATAAAATACAGTGGAATATTTTTTGCATCCTCTGGGCAACCATTATGTAATGCCTCTATATTATTTAACTCTAATAAATATGAATCCTTAATATTCTCAAGCTCTAAATGATTAATTTCAACTCTTTCCCTTTCTGGATATTTATCAGCTATATACTCATTTACCTCTTCTACAGAAGATCCCTCTATTCTGGTATACAACTCTGTTTGTCCATCGGATAATAGAATATGTTCAATTTGACTATCTAAATCATCAAACTTGCTATGTGACTCTTTGCTTTCAATTGGGTTAACTTCCATAATATTTAAATATCCAAATTATAGGGTATTTTAGCAAATCCCTATCCAGATATCCATACACTGTATGAGTTACATACATATAAGACTCTGAGAAATATTTTAAGATATATTATACAGAAGAGAGGTTGCTAACTTAAATATCACACCCAATACTTTTTTCATCCAAGACTAATCTGTCTACCCCCTGTTAGTAGTAAAGAGATAAGTGCCTTGTCTAATGTTATTGATTTCCAATTACTTTCTTACTTTCTAACTAGTAGTTTCGACAGGAATATAGTAAGCCAAGGAATTTAGCTAAGCCAATTACAGTTAAATAAGTTTCGTCTTACCAATAAGGAAGACTCATCAGATCTGCTATGCAGATGACTTACAAGCTAGGATAAGAACTAATTTTGTTGTGTAAAAACACAAACATATCTTATCCTAGCTTTTCACTTCTCATAAAGAGAAATGAGTTATTTAATTTGTATAAAGTCCATTTGTTATCTTTTAGCTAATCTCTCTCCTCTGCGAAGACGAAAAATTGAATAAAGCATAAAAACCAATGCAAGAGTACAAAGAGCTAATAAAAGCCCTGCACCTTTCACACCCCAAACAACACCGAAACCACCTGCGGTAGCTCCGATAATCGGGAAAACAAAACCTCCACCAGTAGGTGGAAGAGAAGGCTCGCCATACATAATATTATCCTTTCTGTGGCTTTACCACGATTGTTTTTTATTGGTGAACGAGTAAAAATACCCCTGATACAGATTTATGGTCTGTAAATAGCCATAGATTATCTCTGGAAGAATAGAAATGCGGATAATATAATCCAGCAGATTCCTATCTTCTAAGTACTTTAGCTTATACAAGCTAAACAACAAAGAAATCCCTAGAATAAGCAAAGCATATCCATGTAGCAGAAGATATCCCCTTGATATCATTAGTATGATAAAAGCGAGAGGCAGAAGATGGTAAAGAATCAATGAGATACAAGCAAGAATATGCTGCTGCCAATATGGCCATGTTACCTTATTAACACCAGACAGACGCAGTATATCTATTGACCCTCTATTCCAGCGAAGACGCTGTCTCCACCATTCTTTAAACTTTAAAGGTACTTCTGTCCACGCTTTCATCGTTAAATCAACAGTAACTTTATATCCTAACGACTTATACTTTAGTGTAGTAGCCATATCTTCTAAAATTGAAACAGCTATTCCACCAATTTGTATAAGTGCATTCCAACGATGCAAAGTACACATTCCATGGGCTATCATGATATTATCAATTGTTTCTATCCTGTTCTCATCAAACATTGAATATTCAATTCGTTGCAATTTATACAATAGCCATTCAAAAATGTTCTTTCCATTATATGGCAGAACTCCGGCCTTAGAACAAACAGCAGCAATAGAGTCGTCTGACTTAAGAACTTCCCAAGAATTCTCAACAGCATACTTGTCAATCCTTGTATCTGCATCCATTATCAGTATTGCATCGGGTGGACTAATACCTATATTTTCTATTCTCCTTTCAATCGCTTTTATGCCTTGATTTATCGTTCCGGCTCTTAAATCTTTATTATCTACTGTTTCAATAAGCTTAACAAGAATAGTCTTCTTCTCAAACTCTTTCACAATAGAAACTGTGTTATCCGTACATCGATCAGCAACTACTAGTATCCCAATGTATACGGATTGATCAAGAAGATCCTTTATTGTTTGTCCAATAATTTTTTCCTCATTATGTGCAGGAATAACAGCAAGAATATGTGGGGAATCCACTTTAGATACTCCTTTCTAAAACAACTAATAGTCTTTTTTCATCCGTACCATATGGAGTACAAGTAATAAGAATCAAAAATGCTCTCTCATTATTTACCCCTTCGGTATGATATAAACCAACAGTATTCCAAAGCTCTTCTGGAGAAATAATAATAGTTTCAACTACTTTAAAATCAAGAGACTTTTCATTAGTCACAACTGAAGCAATTTCTCCTTCTTTTAACTTATCCAAATGAGCAAAAATTTTAGGAACAATTCCCCATTGTCTATGACCTAGAATTATTGAAACACCTGGTACACCAATATTTGACAAACTCTCACTTGCATCGGTACACACTAAAATAGGAGACTCTTCTAATCCAGAGAAATCGTAAACATTCTCCTCGTTATGACAAGCAATCTGTATCTTTGTATCAATCGATAATGAGGGTATTTTTAGTATTACCCCATCTTCAAAATCTTTTGAATTAATTTCATCATACACATATACAGGAGAGTATTCCGTCGGTACTGAAGTCTTTAATTCTTCTGGATGTAAACTTGGAGTTAAAAGAACCCCTTTGTTGTCATTCTTTCTTTCAACATAAACTTCACTTGTAACAGTTTGCTGTGTTGAAACAACAGAACTACAGCCAGAAGAGAACACAAAAATTATTATTACTTCTACTACTAATAGAAACAAATTTTTCCCATTCATTTTTATCCTCCAATAGATTTGAACTTTATATCAAATTGTTAAAGAGCAAAGGCTCTTGTTTTCTAACAATAGAAAAACAGATTATTTTATCATATTTTTGCTAATAAAACAATGATATTAAAGGCTTTTGCTGATATTTAAATATTAGGATATGGAAATTTCCATACAATATTCTCATGTAACAAATCAATTAATATGTTTA
>DIFL01000019.1 GCA_002419125.1 Candidatus Dojkabacteria bacterium UBA5749
TGGCGGAATGGACGGGACTCGAACCGACTAGAAATATTATCAATCAACATAAGGACTTTTTGAATACAAGGTTCGAACATCGTTCCCTAGGTGAGACAGGTCACCTAACTCGTCCGTAGATTATATGGTCATTTATAAATGATTGCGATAAAATAGGAGTAATAAAATAATACTATTAATAATGACAAAATTAATATCTACGAGTCCTGATAAAAGTATTGGGGTTATCGGTGAAGTAGAAGTAACTACCTCCAAACAAATAACACAACTTGTACAGAAGGCAAAAGTGGCATTTAATAGTTGGAGTAAGCTATCTATATCAGATAGAAAACTAAAATTAGAGAATCTATATTCTGAATTAGAATCTAAAAAAGAAGAACTTGCCATACTAGAATCAAAGGAAATGGGAATGCCAATTGAAGAAAGTAATATAGATTTAGATTCAGGTCTAAACTATTTCAGATGGTACTTAGATAACACTGAAAAGTATTTGTCTCCTGAAATCAGCTTTGAAAGTGAAAAAGAAATACATACCGTATATTACGAACCTATTGGAGTTGCTGCTGTTATCATGCCATGGAATTTTCCATTCTCAAATTTCATTTGGGGTATAATTCCCAATTTAATGGTTGGTAATACAGTAGTTTTCAAACATTCTGAAGAAGTTCCTGTGGTTTGTAAGAAATATCAAGAAATCACTGAATCATCTATTATTCCTGAAGGAGTATTAAACTTTGTGTATGGTGCAGGAGATGTTGGTGATCAATTGGTACATTCAGATATAGATGTAATTTGTTTTACGGGTAGTACAAAGACGGGTAAATATTTGAATAAAGTAGGAGCTGAAAAAATGATTAAAGTACTTCTTGAATTAGGAGGTTCAGCACCTGGAGTAGTTTTCGAGGATGCTGATATAGACAATGTAGTTGAAACAGTATTTTTAAATAGATTCGGGAACTGTGGTCAAATATGTGATGGATTAAAGAGAATGATTGTTCATGAGTCTGTTGTAGAAGACTTCATTCTTAAAATGAAAACAAAGTTAGAATCAGTTAAGGTAGGAAATCCTACTGAAGAGGATACAAATATCGGTCCTTTGGTAGCTGATAGGCAGTTCGTATTACTTGAAGAACAAGTTAAAGATGCAATAGAGAAAGGTGCTGAAGTTGTTATCGGTGGAAATAAACCAGAAGAATTAGAGGGATCTTATTATATGCCAACAATTCTAAGGAATATCTCAAAGGAGATGAGAGTTTGGTCTGAAGAAGTATTTGGGCCTGTTTTACCAGTTATGACATTTAGTACATATGAGGAAGCTATTGAGCTTGCTAATGATACTCCATACGGATTGGGAGGCTATGTATTTACAGCTGATAGGGAGTTAGGAGAGAAAGCAGCTAGAGATATTAAAACAGGAATGGTTAGTATTAATGGAGCATTTTATGTAATACCTGATGATCCATTTGGAGGTTGTAAGATGTCAGGAATAGGCAGAGAGCATGGAAAATGGGGATTAAGAGAACTTACTGATGTAAAGGTAGTAGCAAGTTTCAAATAGTTAGATTATCCACAATTTGTTACTGACAGAAACGAGAATGGAACGGAGGGGAAATTTTGGATATATGGATATTATTGTGTTAAATCAGGGTTTCTACTTCGAACGGAAGGGTCCTTTAAATGGGGCTTTTTCAGACTTTTTCATATACCAGGCCATATTTCTGAAAACTCGTTTTTTGAGGATCGAAATAATCAAGCTTTAACAACCTTTCTAAGGGGTAGTGCACGGGTCTTGAAGCAACCCTCGAAATATGGCGGGGTGGACGGGACTCGAACCCGCAACCTTTGCAGTGACAGTGCAAAGCTCTAACCAGTTGAGCTACCACCCCAATTTACAGGAAAAAGTATATCAAACTATATTAAAAATAACAATGGAAAGAAGTAAATACCTATTAAAAATCACTATCCTTCTTAAAAGGAATAAATCTATCTATACCAGGCATCTGTACAACCTTTTTCTTAAAATCAGGATTCAAGGAGTACCCACTTAAAACTTTCTTTTCTGGAGTAACTAACTGTCTTAGTTCAAAAGTATGAGTGTTAGATTTAAGCCAATAAGCTTCAGAGTAGGGTTTACCATCTATTAATACAATATAAAGATAACCCTTACTACCTCTCTCGTTGATGAAATACCCCTTTATATCTACCATTTCCTTTGGTTCTGTTTTTACCACTGTACTACCACTACTTTCAGTTTTAACTTCGTCTATCCAGTTAAAGCCCCTCCCAGTAGTCAACATTAACATAATATCATTTTCTAAAACATTTACCTGTTCAGGAATTTTAACAGTATTACAATATGGAAGGTCCCTATCTAAACCGGGAATAAAATCTAGATGTAAAACAGTTTCTCTTACTCCAACAAACTCTTCTGAAAGGTTATCAACCTCTCCTGTATACTCTGGTTCAAATCTTTCTGCCATGTATAACTAGATAAACTTAGTTTAATTACATAAGCTAATCAATGGGCAGAGAACACATTTAATTTTGTTAGATTACGAAGATACCCTACTTTATATATCTATTATAAATGGGCCTCAATACTTTTTACAAAAGCATCTTTAGGTTGTAAACCAATCATACTCTCTACAATCTCTCCATCCTTAAAAAGAAGGATAGTAGGTATACTCATAATCCCATATTTTTGAGGAAATTCCATATTCTCATCTACATTCATCTTACATACTTTTAACTTCCCCTTCATCTCCTCTGCTATTTCCTCTATTACTGGTCCTACCATTCTACAAGGACCACACCATGGAGCCCAGAAGTCTACAAGTACTAAACCTTTATGATCTAATACCTCTGATTGGAAATCTTTGTCTGTTACATGTACTTCCATAATATATAAATACTCAAGTTATATCGTAAATATGAAATATATTCACATTCAAGGTATAATTGTATCATGAAAAGGGTAAAATTGACTAATAAAAATCAAGATGAAGTTATAAAAGAAAGTATTAAAGTACTAAATGATGGAGGGCTTCTAGTATATCCCACAGAAACATGTTATGGATTAGCAGTAGATGCAACTAACAGTAGAGCATTATCAAAATTACTCTCATACAAAACATTTAGAGGATCTAAGCCAATCTCCATTGCTGTATCAGATATAGATATGGCTAAAAGATATGTAGAGTTAAATGAAATGGCATTAAATATTTACAAGAACTACTTACCAGGACCAATTACAGTAGTTTCTAAAAGTAAGGGGATTCTTGAGCCTCCAGTAGTCTCTAAACAGGGTTCTACAGGTGTACGAATACCCGACTACAAGTTCACACTTAAACTTATTAAGGAATTTGGAAGACCTATTACAGCAACATCTGCAAATGTATCATACAGACCACATCCATACAGTATAGATCAGTTAATAAAGGATTTACCTAAAAAAAGTGAATCTTTAATATCTATGTACATTGATGATGGGCTATTACCTAAGAACTCTCCCTCTACAATTTTGGATACCACACTTAACACACTAACCATATTACGAGAAGGAAAGATTAGATTTGAAGATGCAGTATTAAAGAGTACTTTACTTGAAGAAAGGGTAACAGAAACTCCTAAGGAAACATCAGATTTTGGAAGATGGTTTACTAAAGAGTACTTAAAAGATTTAAAAGGTAGTGTAGTTGTTGCCCTAAGTGGTGAGTTGGGAGCAGGTAAAACACAGTTTACAAAAGGTATTGGTAAAGAGTTAGGTAGCAAAGATATTGTTAATTCCCCTACATATACCATTATCAATGAATACAAATATGATTGTAATACCCTAGCTCATATGGATACATGGAGATTAAATGATGAAGAGGAATTTAATAGGTCGGGGTTAGTAGAACATTTAGAGGTGGGTAGAATTGTAGTAATAGAGTGGGCAGATAAGTTCTATCAAGAGATAGAATCAATCTGCTCTAAAAAAAATATACCTATGTACAAAATATCTTTTGAATATATATCTTTAGAAGAAAGGAAAATAACAATATATGGTACTAACTAGAGAAATATTAAAACAAAAACCATTAATACTAGGAATAGATACTAGTTGTGATGACACATCAGTAGCACTACTTAGAGGTAGAGAGGTAATAACCTCAGAACTCTCATCTCAAACAGAACTACATGCACAGTTTGGTGGAGTAGTTCCAGATTTAGCAAAGAGATTACATGAACAAAATATTGATGAGGTATACAATAGGGCACTGAATAATAACCCAGGAATGATTAACAATGTAGACTACATTGCAGTAACAACTGGCCCGGGTTTGGCAATTGACCTTGAGGTAGGTATTAAATATGCAAAAGAGTTAGCTCTAAGATACAACAAACCGTTTGTTCCAATTAATCATATGGAAGGACATATGTTTTCATCACTACTTCTTAATTCAAAAGGGAATGGCTTAGTAAGTGATAATCAATTAATATCTTCCTTTCCTGCTCTTGCATTACTAATGTCTGGGAAGCATACAGAGATTATATATATTAAAGAGATTGGTAAATACAAAAAGTTAGGACAAACATTAGATGATGCAGCAGGAGAAGCGTTTGATAAGGTGGGGAGAATTTTAAATTTTGGATATCCAGGTGGTCCTGTTGTATCAGAGTTTGCTAAAAGGGGGAAATCTGGAAATATTGTATTTACTACTCCTATGAAAAATTCTATGGATTTGAATTTCAGTTACTCTGGTATTAAAACTGCTGCACTTTACAAAACAAAAGAGTTAAGAGAGAAGGACATACCTGAGCGAGAATGGGTATATGATTTTTGTAGAGGGTTTGTTGATGCAATAGTAGATTCTGTAGTTATTAAACTTAAACTTGCAATAGAAAAGAATCCTGAGGTTAAATCCATATTTGTAGGAGGAGGGGTATTTAATAGTGAGGAGATACTTAGAAGTATTGGGAGAGTAGCTAAAGAGTACAGTTTAAATTATTACTATCCAGAGATAGCATATAGGAGTGATAATGCAGGGATGATAGGAATTGCAGGGTATCTGAATATTCTACAAGGTAGATATTTTTCGAAAGGAGAAGATATACAAATTATCGATAGGAATCCTCGATTATCTTTGTAAATTAATTACAGATTCAATTTCGTTTCAATCTCCAATAATCTATTATATTTTGCTAATCTTTCTCCTCTTGTAGGACCACCAAATTTAGATTGTTGAGCAGGTGTTCCTACTACTAGGTCGGCAATAAAGGAGTCATTAGTTTCTCCACTTCTATGAGAGATTACTGCATTCATTCCTCTATCTACAGTTAGCCTAATAGCATCTAGTGTTTCTGTTACTGTCCCTATCTGGTTTAATTTGATTAATACTGCATTCATAGCTTTATGATTAATTCCCTTAAGTATTAACTTTGTATTTGTTGTTAACAGATCATCTCCTACAACTTGATACTTGTCTCCTAAGTTTTCAGTAAATACTGCCCAATCATCCCAAGAATCTTCATGCATTGGGTCTTCTATTGAAAACATTGGGTATTGTGAGTACCACTGTTTTTGTAATTCTAACCAATCTTGCCCATTCAAAGATTTATGTTCCCTATGAAGTTCATATTTATTTGTATCGTGATTGAAAAATTCCGAAGAGGCAACATCTATGGCAATATGGAATTTGTCTTTGTATCCTGCTTTTTCTATTCCCTGTAGCAGAATATCTAATGCATCTTTGTTTGTTTTTAACTCTCTTGGAGCAAATGCTCCTTCATATCCAACCCCTACGGAGTAATTCTTGCTATTTAAGATTTCGTGTATGGAATGGAATATCTCTGTACTTGCTCTTAAAGTTTCTTTGAAATTGGGAAACGAGTTGTGAGTAGGTACCACCATGTACTCTTGAATATCTGTTGACCAGTTACCATGTTTACCTCCTTCTAAAAGTAATATCTGAGGAAGGGGTAACTTGAATTTATCTTTAGAATACTGCTCATCCCAATATATCATTCCTATATATTCAAAAAGTTCTAATCCAATTCTTTTAGATACTGCTCTACAGAAAGCCATAGAACATGAAAGTATTGCGTTTCCTCCTAACTTAGATTTATTCTCTGTTCCATCAAGGGATATTAAAAGTTCATCGAACTCTTTTTGACTTTCAAACTCTTTATCCACTATGGCATCTCTAATTATTGTATTTACATTTTCAATTGCTTTAAGTACTCCTTTCCCGTTATATCTTGTAATATCCCCATCTCGCAGTTCTAATACCTCTCTACTACCAGTGGACGCCCCTGATGGTACTTCTCCCTTTGCTATGTCACCGCTTAGTAGTTCTATTTCTGTTGAGATGGTTGGTACTCCTCTTGAATCTAATATTTCAATAGCGTGGATATTTTTTATTTTCATATTTATTTATTAGTAAATTACTTAATTGATTTTTGCATAAACAGGGGTACAGAGCAAGTAGAAGGTTTTAAAAAAAGTTAGATATCTGATAAAATGTAATTAGGCCGAGGTGGTGAAATTGGCAGACACGCTACCTTGAGGTGGTAGTGGGACTTATACTCTCGTGCAGGTTCAACTCCTGTCCTCGGCATTCTTTAGTTTAGTAATTACTGCCATGGCTATGGGGAAAGAGAGAAAGTATATGCCTATTTTAATATTTCTTTTCCTTGCTATTTTTGTTTTTGGTTTTGTTAAGATGTTAAATGGTTTTAAGCCTACTGCTAGAGTACTTTCCTATAGGGATTCTGTTTGTAATGAGATGTTTATCTCTGAAGCTATTATCTTTGCTCAGGGTAGTGAGTGTATGAAAGAGGGGAAGTTAGATGTGCATAGTTATGAGTGTAATGAAGATATTGGAAGAATAGATTTTCCGATAGTTCTATCCGAGGAAAGAGAAGATGGTAAGAGTGCAGAATGTACTGTTTTTACTAGTTCTGGTAATACTCATTTACTTTGGATTGAGAATATAGAATTGGAATAATCAGGGTTTTCTGATAAAATAATCTTTGCTTAGGGCGATTAGCTCAGCTGGCTAGAGCACTTCGTTTACACCGAAGGGGTCATAGGTTCGAATCCTATATCGCCCACCATTATATCTCTAATATTCATTCTTCTTGATAGTCTTTATACTCTTCAAGTATTACAGTTTTGGAATCCAGAATTTTCTTTGCTTTTGTTCTAGATATATTGAATGACTGCCATCTTTCAAAATTAACTTTATTTTGAGTACGCCAATACAATTCATACCCAAGACTATTTTTCATATCTCCATCTGTTGTATCTAAGGCTTTTACTATTTCTGGAATAGCGTCATCAGAAAGATTGCTTAGATAGTAGACATCAAGCTTTCCTGTAGTAGTAAATCTCTCTATATTCTGTTTTGCGATATATAAATCAGGATTAAGAAAATTCATTCCTGCTAAGAATAGGAGAACTGAGATGAAAACCCGTAGGGTAAATACATTCTCTCTTGTATCACAATGTATTTTGTATATTAGTAAACAAAAAATAACAGCTAATAGGAAAATAAAAGCATGACTATACAATCTTAGAGTTGTAAAACCGTAGGCTTCCTCATATAACTGTAATCGTGTAAAGGCCGAAACCATTATTAAAATTACTTGAACAATCATTGTTGTACTTAACATTTTAAACCAAATCATATGTATCTCATCCTTTTTTGCAACATATTTCTCAATGGTTAAAAGTAAGAACAAGGAAATAACGGCTACTATTATCAATTCAAAAAACCCTTGTCTTGCATATTCGGCATATGTAAGACCTTGAGCAGAAATGTTATTTTTACCCCCAAATAGATAGGTTAATTGTATAACAATAAAGAGAAGAAATAGTATATTAACTAATCCTAAAATAATGGAACTTTCTATATTTCCAAGTAAATATATTTTCTTTTTTTGAACAGTAGTTATTTTATCTTTTGAATCCTGAGAAATGTAGGAATGAACACCAACAAAAACAAGAGTTACAATTAAAATTAAAACAAATCTAAAAAGAGTTTCAGTTTGTATATTAAAAGTAATTAAATCTGAGATATACCTTTTGAATATCAAATCAGCAGAAGAGAAAAGTAGTATAAAAATTAATAACACAGGAATGGCCATTGCAAAACCTTTTAGTACTTGGGGTAAAACCTTTTGATTTTTATTATTAGTATTATGTGAAGAGAATAAATTGGAAATGGTTTGAAATAATGGTGAAATAAACCCAAATGGGAGTAACATGGTTTTTATATAATCATTTGCCAGAAAACTTCTTATAGTTTCTCCATATAAGATTTTAATAATTAAAAGTAAAAGGAACAAAGAAATAACCATATTTAAGAAAGTAAGTAAACTACTAGTATGAATAAAAACCATTGTGCTAAAGAAAATGAGTGGAATTAAAAGCCAAAGTGCTTGCTTACTTATCTGTTTTTTAAAAATACGAGAGATAGTAAATAGATTTAATATGATGAGAATTATATATATTGGAAAAGCAATACCAGGTACCTTATCATAAAAGAAGTAGTCGAATAGTATTCCTAGAACTAAAGAAAATACTAGTATTAATATCGTTTTATTTATAGCATTAGATTTTATTTTAAATAGATTCATAATAATGCAATTTAAATAATATTAATTGTAATATTTTGATTATGAGTCAAACTTAAATTATTTTCAATCCTTTATTAAAACTTAAGAGAAATTTTAGATTTATTTTTTCTAAAAATATTATCTCTGCAATCTTAATAGCCATTCTATTATTTGATACATATTCCTTGATGACTGTCATAAAGGGTATAAGTGCTATTCCTAATAAAGAGAATTCTACAGCCAAGAAGAATAGCATGGACAGTTAACTCAGTAGGTTAGAGCACTTCGTTTACACCGAAGGGGTCAGGGGTTCAAATCCTATATTGCCCATTTGTTATCTTTTAATAACATAGTTTCTGATTTCCTCTATCTCTATTCCATATAACTGTTTTAATTGATTAGAAACATATTTTAAGAAATCTTTTCTATTTAAAGATACAATACTCCAATCCTCTATTGATGTAATACTGTATTTCTTGTAATCCTTTTCTGTTGCTAATTTCCCAATATAGTGGACTAGAGCATCGACCTTAGGTTTTACTATCTTCTTTTCAGGTTTATTTTGTTTATCAATGTATATTTTAGAAATATCCTCAACGGTAAGTCCTGGTTTTTGTTTAAACAAACCTGTAAATATTGGAATATGATTCCCGTTAGAATTTACTAAATGTTTTACTTGATTAAGGACCTCTTTACTATTAAAAACAAGGTGTTCCCTTTCCCCTCTGTTAGTAGATATCGCAAGATTTCCTTGTGTAATTGAAACTAATCGGTTAAATGCATTTTTAGGTCTTTGGGTAATTTGTGGATTTGCAAAATGGCTAGCGATTGGTAATTTAACCATATTGTCTTTAAAGAGTACTCCGTCAATATCTAGTAAACAGATGTTAAAGTCATTGTTATTAAATATCCTATTCTCTTCTATACTGTCTACAACTTTAGTAAAACAGTCGACAAATGTTTCTTGATATGTTGTTTTCTTTTCAGGTTTTATTTCTTTTAAATCATCGTGATTTTCTTCTTCGGGATTTATTTTTGAAGGAGTATAATCAAAATTTTCCATATATTTATCTATATTAGTTGATATTAGGATAGTATATCAGGTAGAAGAAATTGTCTAAAGTTTTAAATTGTAATATACTGAATAAATAAGTTAAGAGTATATTAATATGGATCTTATGAAATATGTAATAGTAGCAGGAATAAGTTTAATTGTTGCTGTTTTAGCTGGTGCTATGGGTAATGTACTTTCAGGGATTCTTATCTTCATCCTTCTTTTTGGTGGTTACATATTATTAAATGTAACAAAGGTTATGAAAAGTGATACTGACAAGGTAGTAGTTCCTCAAGTAAATAAAACTCAGAATCCTACTGGTTCTGTTCCTCCTAAGGACAATTAGCTCAGTTGGTTAGAGCACTACATTCACATTGTAGGGGTCAGTAGTTCGAGTCTACTATTGTCCAATTTCCTACTTAACGCTACTAGTACAGAAAGGACATTTCTTAGCCTTAATATCTATCTCTGACATACAGAAAGGACACTGTTTAGTAGTTTTTGCAACTTCTTTCTCTTTTTTAACAGTTGCTTTTGTCACTGCTTTACTTATAAAGAAGAGAACCAAAGCAGTAATTAGAAAAGAAATAATTGCATTGAGTACTAAGCCATATTGAATAACTACAGCATTAGATGCTTGGGCATCGGCTAATGTCTCATACTGGGTTTTTCCTAAGGTAAAGAATAACTGATTAAAATCTATTTTAGCAGTTAAAAAACCAATTGGAGGAGTAAAGACATTGTTTACTAATGAGTCTATTAAGCCCTTAAGTGCACCACCAATGATTACACCTATAGCTAGTGATATTACGTTATCTTTTAGTGCAAAAGACTTGAAGTCTTCCCATGCCTCTACTAACTTACCTGTTTTTTTCAGAGCCATGATTAAAAAATATATTAAAAATTAAAATAATGAGTACTAAGAAAAATAGTACTCCATAGACAACAACTTGGTTTATAAAAGCATCATTTAGTGTTGTATTGTTAATATTATACAGTACAACCTGTAGTATAGAGACACCTAAAAGAATATATATGTGAGAGTAGGAATCATTAATTAATTGTGAAGTAATTATCATATATGAGGTTGAGTATGCAATCATTGAAAGAGAGTAAGGAACAATATATTTAGCTATATCTAAATATGCCCCGTTATATACAAATTGAAGAATTTCTTTAGTAAAAAGCATATATATTAGACATATTATTCCTCCAGTTAATGTAGATACTATTAAAGAGATAATGAGGTTTTTCTTTCTAGATTCTTTCTGAGAGTTAGATAACTTAGAAATCATTAGGCTGGCAATAGTAATAGAACCAAAATATACAATCTTTCCAATTAAAGATAGGGCACCGTAAGATGCTCGAACTGAAGGATTTACAAGAATTAAATCAAGTGTAAAAGGAAGATTTAATAGAAGGAATGTAATAAATATTAAGGATATCTGTTTAAAATTTAGAGAGATTTCTTTTTTTGGTTTTTCTTTCCCGGGACTCTTAATGAGTGGGTAGAGTATTAATGTTGTTAGAATAGGGGGGATGCAGAAAGATAGTATTATTGCGGACATGCCTAAGTTTTGAGATATTGCTACATATCCTAAAACAAATTTTAATACTGTCTCAAAGAGTAATATTAAATTAAAAGTAAGTATTTTTTCTAAACCAAGTAAAAAACCTTTAATTATAGGAGTAACAAGTGAGATGAAAAGAACAATTGTGAGTACGGGTATATATTTTGAATCAATATTAGAAATATTTGCTATTGGTTTTTGAAAAAGAACAAAAAGTATTGATAGTATTAATGCTACTATCAATATCTGAATAGTACTTTTCTTTTTAAATTCATTTAAATTGAAATTTTTGTTACTAGCAATCTTTTTAGTAACTGCTGTTTGAATAGCGATAGTAGGGATTTGTATTAGGGTAATGATTCCAAGTATTGCGTTATAGATATTAAAATCATTGGTAATTAAGTTTCTTGCTAAATATATACTAAAGAGATAGTTTACAAAGTTAACTACTACACC
>DIFL01000057.1:0-4184 GCA_002419125.1 Candidatus Dojkabacteria bacterium UBA5749
TTACAGTAATTCCTCCTCTGTTTAGAACAGATATATATATTCCAGAGGATATTTATGAAGACATTGGAAGAATATATGGATATGAAAATATCCTTCCTAGGCTTCCACTAAGAGAGATAAAGGCGGTTAGGATAAATAAAAATGTAAATCTTAAGAAAAAGATTCGAGATGTATTAAGTAATAGCGGTTGCAATGAATTAGATACTTACAGTTTTACGAGTAAAATTAATATTGAGAATGCTAAACAAGATCCAAATCAATCCTTTCATATTAAAAACTCACTGTCTCCAGATTTGGAATATATGAGAACCTCTTTACTTGTATCTTTACTTGATAAAGGAAAGTACAATATCCAAAAAAATATTTCTCCTTTTTGTATTTATGAATTTAATATACCTCATCAAAAAGGTTACTTAGATAACTTCCAATTACCAAAAGAAGACTGGCATCTTTCTCTTCTCTTTACTTCTAAAGAGAATATATTTGATGGGAGTCCTTACTATCAAGTAAAACGATATTTAGAAAAGTTATTAAATTCTTTAAATATACCTCAAATAGAATATAAATTAATATCAGAGAGCTCTCAACTTGATTTCCCTGTTTGGATTAAAAACATATTACCTACTTTTAATTCCCATCAGTCTGCATTAATTACATATTCAAGAGGTGGAAGGGATACTATTTTAGGAGTAATAGGGGATATTGATAGTGATGTAAAACGGAATTTCAAGTTACCACTATATACAGGAGCCTTTGAAATAAACTTGGAAGAGATTTCTAAACTAGGGAACAATTATTCAAAATATATAGATGACTCTAAATTTCCTGCTATTACTCAAGATATTTGTATAACACTAAATAGTAATATTAAATATATTAATCTAGAAAATCTGGTCCTTAATCTTATCAATACTAAGCAGAGAGTAGGTACTGTAGAGTGTATAGATATATACCAAAAAGATGCGCTGTATAAAAATATTACTCTAAGAGTTAGTATAGAGCATAAAGAGAAAACATTAACGGATACAGAGTATAGCGAGATAAAGAAAAAGATTGAAGAGAAAGTTAAAACCTTAAGTGAATAATATTACCTTCTAACACCTCTAACAGTCTCATCATCGGGAGGAGTAACAGGTGGAACTACAACTGCTTGCTCAACTTTGATTGATACGGACTTAATACCTATTTTTCCTAAATCATCCTTAGCAGTAATAGTTATTGTATAAGTACCCGCAGGAAATGTGGAGAGACTCATACTTGCACTATACAATGAACCTGTCCAGGTTATATTTTGCACTTTAGTACTCCCTATTGTAATAGNNAGTAAACTCAGCAAGACTCCCTAACTGTCTCGTATTACCAGTAATATTTATAATGTCAGAAGTTTTAAATACAGTACCCTCCAATGGGGTAGAAATTTCCACAACAGGCGAGTTATCCGGTCCAAGTGGCAAAGGACACTCTCCAGTTGCTGGGTCCGCAAAGAGATACCCCCTACTTTCTGCTAAATATTTTTCATAGGTAGCCTGTTGTAATTTGTTTTCTAATTTGAAAGTTAATACTGTTTTTTGTTCAACTAATCCGTATTGCTCGGCTAATGTTAAATTAGAAGGAATTAATCCATTAGCAGTACAGATAGTTATGTATTTTCTGCTATCTACTTGAGGAGCTCTACCAGAAATGTATACAGTAGCCTCTTTCTCACACTCAACTCCTTCTATGGGGGAACCTCCAGTATCTCTACACACAGTACCTGATACTATGCCAGCAGGTCTAGTATATAACTCGGGTTTGTATATATCAGCCAGTCTATTAGTTATCCCATACGCAATAGGTAGAGGAACTGTAGAACCATACGCTCCAGGAACTGGTGTGTTATCATTGTTTCCTGCCCATACACCAACAACTAGATTCTTGTGATACATCATAGTAGTTAAATCCTTTGGACCATCAGTAGTACCAGTTTTGAAACACACATTGGTACCTTTTACTCGAGATTGACTAATTCCAAGTCTGTCTCCATGTCCACCTAAATCGCAAAGGATGTAGTTAAGTAGATACACTTCTTTCTCATCTACAACTCTAGTTCCTCCTTCAAACTTCGCCTCTTTAAGTATTTCTCCCTTGGAGTCTTCTACTTTAAGTATAAATGTGGTATCGTTTTTTACACCCTCATTTGCAAAGACTCCAAACGCTGCAGTATGTTCTAACATCTTCATTTCGCCAGCACCGAGTGCTAGTGCTAATCCGTAGTCAGCCTTGTTCTTTAATGTCGTAACACCCAATTTCTCAGTTAATTGCAAAAAGGCATCTATTCCAGTAATTTGTAACATATATACAGCTGCGAGATTTCGGGAACGACCAAGATTTCTTCTTGCAGTACCTAATCCTTCAAATTGACCATCCCAGTTTTTAGGAGTATATCTCCCAAAACTCATTGGAATATCTGGAGCCAGTGTTCCTGGTGTAAATCCTTTACCAAAAGAGGCTAAATATACATACGGTTTTGCTGAAGATCCTACCTGTCTATTACTTGTTGTAATATTTACATTCCCATCTACTTTTGGATTATCTACATTCCAGTAGTCTACAGAACCAACCATAGCTAGTACTTCACCAGTATTGGGATTCATTACAACTGCAGCCCCATTATTTACTTTCTTAGGCAAACCATTTTTTGTAACACCTTTAACCACTTCATCTTCCGCTATCTCTTGAATAGAATAGTCAAGAGATGTGGTAACCTTTAAACCACCCCTTTCAACCCTTTCAACTCCGAACTCTTCTTCAAGTAATCCTTTAACATAGAAGACAAAGTGAGGTGCTTTAATATCTATCTTTTTAGTTGTATATACTAACTCCTCTGCCTTTGCCTGTTCTACTTCCTCTTCTGTTACACCTGTAAGATTTTTATGCTTTAGCATCTGATCTAATACATATGTCTGTCTTACCTTTGCTAACTCTGGTTTACTTCCAAAGAGAGGAGAGTATATTCCAGGACTTTGAATTAACCCTGCAATTAAAGCACTCTCTGCCAGAGTTAAATCAGCGACATTTTTCCCGAAGTATGCCTTTGCTGCAGCCTGAAAGCCATAATTTACTCCTCCTAGAGGTATCTCATTCATATACATTTGCAATATCTCATCTTTAGTTAATGTTTGTTCAACCTGCATAGTGATTAGTATCTCTTTAATCTTTCTAGAATACTTCTGTTCATATGCCTGATCTCCCAAGATATCATACAAAAGAGTAGTTTTAATCAATTGCTGAGTTATCGTACTTGCACCTCTTACAACCTCTCCCTGCCTAAAATTTTGATACATTGCTTTAACAATACCCGCATAATCTAACCCCTTATGCTGATAGAACTCTATGTCCTCTGCAGCTAAAACAGACCATTTTGTATACTCAGGAATTTTATCAATAGATACAAACTCTCTATTCTGTTTCCCATATACTGTATAGAGTAAAACCCCATTCCTATCATATATTTTAGTACTCTGATCAGATGTCCTATCAACTAACTCGTTAGGAGATGGAAGAGAACCTTGTAACCCTTTAAGATATACCCCAGCAACAATTAAACCTGCACAGAATACAAAAAATGCGATACCAATGAATACATAAAGAAATTTCTTTCCTTTTTTACTTTTCAATTTCTTTGAAAAGAGATTTGTAGATTTCTGTTTTTTTAAGTTCTTTTTTTTAGTATTTCTACTATTGTAAAGTTTCATTCTATTGTAATTACCCAAAGAAGAGGGATGTCTAGAATATGTCTTTCTATTCCCGAATCTTTTTGATTTTGAAACTGACATACTATATTTCATAGAAGTGTAAAGATATTATACAATCTCTTAAATATATATTATATCCTCCTAATATTCAACCTAGTAAAGAAGATGATATAATTGAGATATGGAAAATACAATTTTAACAAAACAACCTTACAAAGGGACAATGGATTGGTATCCACAAGACATGTATTACAGAAATTTCCTCTTTAATATATGGAGTAGGGTAGCAAAAAAATATGGCTATGAGGAGTATGATACTGCTCAACTTGAGGATGCAAATCTTTACAAAGTAAAATCAGGAGAGGAGTTAGGCGGGAATCAACTTTACAACTTTGTTGACAAAGGAGGAAGAGAGATTGCTCTAAGACCAGAAATGACTCCTTCTTTAGC
>DIFL01000057.1:4228-20710 GCA_002419125.1 Candidatus Dojkabacteria bacterium UBA5749
CCTCAAAAGGGAAGAAGAAGAGAGTTCTTTCAATTAAATATTGATATTCTAGGGCTAGAATCCCTCTCAGCGGAGGTTGAAATTATCTCCTTTGTAATGGATGTAATGAAAGAACTAAAAGCACCAATACAAAGCTATGAATTAAAAATTAATAGCAGATATTTACTTGAATACCTCTTTACTGAGATATTAAAGATAGGGGAAGAGGTAAAACCAAAATTAGCAAGAGCTTTGGATAACTATTTAAAGATGTCTGCTAATGATTTTAAAGAGTATTTAAAGGAGTTAACATTAACGGAGATACAGATATCACAAATAGAAGAGTATCTAAGTTGGGAGCTTTCAGATTTAGATAAAATTAAAGATGTCTCAAAGGGAGCTAGTGAGATTTTAGAACTCTTTAATAGATTAAATGAGTTATCAATTACAAATGTTAAGTTCTGTCCATATATTGTAAGAGGTTTAGCATACTATACAGGTATTGTTATAGAGCTTTACGACATAGGTGACAAAGAAATTCCTAGAGCACTTTTTGGAGGAGGAAGATATGATGACTTACTTGAGATATTTGGAGAAAATAAAATCCCTGCATTTGGTTTAGGGTGGGGTGATATTACCACAATGGATTATTTAAAAAAGTACAACCTATTACCAGAGTATGCTAATGAATCCAAGGCATTTGTATGCCTAATGGATGAGAATCTATATGCCCAAAGTAGTATTTTTACTTCGTTCCTTCGAAGTAATGGTATTAATACCTTACAACAGATCTCTCCCATGAAACTCTCAAACCAACTTAAATATGCAAGCAAAAAAAATATTCCGTGGGTCGTAATTCTTGGGGAAGATGAAATTAAAAAGGGTGTTGTTCAACTTAAAAATATGAATACAAGAGAGACTTTCTTAATTAAGAAAGAAGATGTCATAGAAAAGATTAAATAGGGGGAATATAATCCCCGTATTAATCTTTAATATTTACTTCTGTAGGGTGTATTGTAGTAATTGAAAATCAACCTAGAATTTCTTCCATACTCGATAAATATCCCAACAAACTCCCATATCTCAAAATACAAAGTCTTAACGATTTTAAAAGGATTCTACTTCTTCATAATGTAACTCTTGTTTGTATTAATATCTCCATTAGTTTTGGAGATCTAATCTCTACTATTCTGTATGCTAAAGAGAATAAAGTAAAGACATTTCTAATTCTTCCTAATAAACCACATCTATCTTTAGAATACCTTCGACTTGGTATTGATGATTTTGTATTTAATGAGGATTCAAAAGAAAATATAGAGTGTAGAATTCTTAAACTATTAGAAATTCCCAAACCCCTTGAAGTTAATATCCAAAGATTTGAATATATTACATATATATTAAACAGTAGAGAGATATATATTAAAGGTAGTAAAATCCCACTAACTACATTTGAATCTCTTTTTGTTAATTACTTAATTAATAACAATGGATATTGTAATATGCAAGATTTTGAAATGCATCTGAGTACAATATATAGTAAGAATATTCCCAAAAAGAGTATAGTTGTTGCAATATCTAGATTCAAAAGAAAAGTGTATATCTCAACTGGATTTATAGTTATTAAATCTAGATATGGTTTAGGATATGTGATTAATAGTTAAACTTTCTTTTTCCATTGAGATATTTTGTTAAGAGCCTCTATTGGTGTAAGATTGTCTAAATCTAGCGATTGAATCTCTTTTTCAATCTCTGAATCTTTTGCTGTAAAGAGAGGGAATTGGAAAGTGCTATTTAAATCATCTTTTCCCAAATCTTTCTTAGCAAATACATCACTCTCTCTAATCTCATTCTCTTTAGTAAACATTTTTTCTTGTTCAAAACTTTCAAGAATTTCATTTGCCCTTTTAATTACCTTCTCTGGCAATCCAGCCATTTTTGCAACATATATTCCATAACTTCTATCTGTTCCTCCCTCTACAATCTTTCTTAGAAATATTACCTCACCTTTTTCTAAATCCTCTTCTACTAATACATTGTAATTTTTTACTCTATTGGGAATCTCTTCAGACAATTTTAATAGTTCGTGGTAGTGTGTAGCAAAGAGAGTTCTACTCTTTAGATCGTTTGCTAGATATTCGGCCAAAGCCCAAGCAATACTTACTCCATCATATGTACTTGTCCCTCTCCCTACCTCATCTAAAACAATTAAGCTGTATTTACTTGCGTTATTAACAATATTAGCAGCTTCATCCATCTCTACCATAAAAGTACTTCTTCCTCTACTTAGGTCATCTGCAGCTCCAACTCTTGTAAATATTCTATCAACCAATGAAAGAGTCATCTTCTTAGCTGGAACAAAACATCCTATTTGGGCCATTAATACTAAAGTAGCCACCTGTCTAATATATGTTGACTTTCCGGACATGTTCGGACCCGTAAGTATCGACATAGAACTGGTGTCAAAATCTAGATAGGCATCATTTGATACAAACTCTTCTTGTGTAATAGTTTCTACAATAGGGTGTCTTCCTGACTTAATATCAATGACGCCATTGTTTTCCCCCATATCAAAAACCTCGGGTTTAACATATTCCCTTTCAAGTGAAATTTTAGCAAAACCAGAAAGAATATCAATTTGGGATACATATTCGGACACACTCTGTAAAGTAGGTATATGTTTAACTAAAGAATCTCTGAAATCTATAAAGAGTTTGTACTCTAACTCATTTAATCTCTCCTGTGAATTAAGTATTATATCTTCTTTCTCTTTTAACTCCTCCGTAATATATCTCTCACAATTTACTAATGTTTGCTTTCTAACATATCTATCTGGAACTTTTGATTGATGGGATTTAGTAACTTCAATATAGTAGCCAAAAACCCTGTTAAATCCAATCTTAAGACTATTTATCCCAGTGTCTTTCTTTTCATTCTCTTCAAACTCTGTAATCCATCCTTTACTATCACCACTTAGGCTTCTCAATTTTGCTACCTCTTGGTTGTAAGTAGATTTAATTAGTCCTCCTTCAAGAATAGTGGGAGGTGGAGAGTCAACTATACAATTGTCAATACTTTCGGACATTTCTCTTAACTCTTTTTCATACTTTTCTAACTCTTTTGATATTTGAGGAATTTCCAAAAGTATTATCTTTAATCTTAAAATACTTTCAAGAGAAATTTGCAACGCCTTTAAATCTCTTCCATTAACTCTCTGTAAACCAATTTTTCCTACTATTCTACTAATATCGTTAATTCCATCTAAGATTTCCTTAGTTTTATTTAATATCTCACTATTTTCGAAAAAAAGTTGTACTATATTTAATCTTCCATCAATTTCTTTTTTTTCTATCAAAGGGTTTAGTATCCATGAATAGAGTAATCTTTTTCCCATTTGAGTAGAACAAGAATCTATTACAGAAAAAAGCGAGTTAGAAATATCCCCAGTAAATGAATTAGAAACTAACTCTAAGTTCCTAATAGTGGCCCTGTCTAATATCATTGTAGATGTTAGATTTTTTCTTTGAGGTCTTTTAATATGATTTGGTTTAATTAATTGCGTGTCCGAAATATGCGTAAGGATCATTGCAAGACTAGATATACTGACATCGTTATCATCAAGACCAAGCGACTCAATATTGGCAATGTTATAGAAATCATTAATTACTTCCTTTGCATATTTAATATTTTGTAAACCTTTACTCAAAAACTGTACAGGTATTGTATTAAACTTTAGCTCACTCTCATTTTCTAAAAGAAGTACTTCTACTGGTTCAAAAGAGGAGAGTACACTCTCGATACCCTTGCCTATATCTTTACTACTAATCCAAAATATCTCTCCTGTTGATATATCACATATACTTACACCTAATTCATTTTTTGATTTAACAAAAGAAGCAATGTAATTACTCTTAACTGAATCTATTTCATCTAATGTACCTGGTGTTACTATTCTTGTCACACCTCTTTTAACAATTCCTTTAGCCAATTTAGGATCTTCTAATTGGTCAACGATAACGACACAGTATCCTGCTTTAACTAGTTTCGGAAGATATTGATCTATTGCTTTATGAGGGAATCCTGCAAGTGGAGTAGGGTTTTTACTTTTATCTCTGGCAGTAAGAGTAATATTTAATACCTTAGAGGTAGTCTTAGCATCATCTCCAAATGTTTCAAAAAAGTCTCCCATTCGGAAAAGTACTATTTTATCTGGATACTGTTTCTTAAATCTAAGATACTGATCCATCATTGGTGTTTGTTTAATATCCAATTCCATACGGTATTATACAGGAGAATACACACCAAAAACTATATTTAAGGATTATCTCTTACTTAGTATTATCTTAGCCTCTTCATCAGATACTACCTTTCTCATTTCTCTAAGACTATCAAGTGATACAGATACTCCATATACACCCTTTTGTACACTATACTTAACAACATCCTTACTATTTTCTGCCATTACAATTATCTCTTTAGAAGGACTCTTAGAAATATCACATACGGCATCAATTACCTTAAGTGAGCTGTTAATGCTTAAATCATATTTAACATCTAAAGCATCATACTCAAAACCTTGCATACTTTTTACTATTCTTGGTAAATCTATTATTAATCCATCTATGTTTACTCCTAAGATATCATCTGCAAGTATTATATCTGTAGGATTATCAAGTATTGCATATACCCTAAACGAGGTACCTCTTCTTAGACCACCAGCAAGTAGGGCTTTTTTAAATTCGGTCATTGCTTTAGGATTGCTTGGAGAGTAAATAGCGATATCTACATTCCTTCTCTTGTTAATATTTCTAACCCTTCGGACAATTTTAATAACCCTATTAAGTAACTCCTTGTTAGCTAGGTAGTGAGAAAGACCATGTGCAGAATCACTTAAATCTCCATTTTCAAACTGTTTGCCTTTTGTTAAGGACCTAAAATCAGATACTCTCAAAGAACCCAGAGAAAGTATAACCTGATTACCCTCTACCAAATCAGAATACTTTGATATCTTTTCAGCAAGTACTTTAGAATATTCAACAAATTTCTTGTCCTCTACATACGCAAGAAGATGCCTACCATCTTCCATCATCATTTTATCCAAATCAACATGTACAATACCATGTGAGTTCCCAACATAGTCTATTAATTTCTCAATGTCCTCTGTGGGATTAAGAAACACCTTAGTAGCAGATGGAGAGAGATTC
Organism: Candidatus Dojkabacteria bacterium UBA5749; assembly: GCA_002419125.1. Classification (GTDB taxonomy): domain Bacteria; phylum Patescibacteriota; class Dojkabacteria; order SC72; family SC72; genus UBA2259. The sequence goes on from DIFL01000057.1 coordinate 9,409, forward strand.
ATATCATGAGGAATTTTCATTTCACTATTAACTACATTCTCAGCATTAACTTCTTGTGTAATTACATTATTGTTAAGCAAATCAACTCCAGAAAGTGATTCCTGATTGTAAGCCTCTACAACTGGATGTGGAGTAGGGCTTTGCTCTCCTTTCTCAATATATATACTTCCTGTATTACCATCTAATCTAACTGTTTGACCATCTTTAAAAATTGTAAAAGCACCTGCAGCACCAACTATTGCAGGGATATCAAACTCTCTACAAAGTATTGCTGTGTCACTTGTAATACCACCCGTCTCTAGTATTATTCCCCCAGAATTAATAATTAGGGACTCCATATCAGAGGAATACTCCTTAATAACAAGAATATCCCTTTTATTTATCTCAACCCTCTGTCCTTTTTCTACCTTCTTAATATTTCCAACTACCACTCCAAAACTTGCACCTAAACCCTTAAGAACAAAATCATTAATATCACTTACCTGTTTACCCTCCATATCTTGTTCTTTCCTAAACTTTCCTTTTGCTACTGAAACCAATTTTTCTGTTAGTGGGCTATACTCATGCTTGTTTCCCTCCACTATCTTTTGAGCATTGTTTAATGCCTTGTTTTCCAGAATCCCTATACCCTGATATCTTTCTAATGTCCACTTCAAAACCTCACCGAGGGTGTCAAAGTTTTTAGCAGTTTCTAATTTCACTTGATCAGGATAGTATTTCTCGTAAAGGTCTTTACTCTGCAACACCCAAACCTTACCACCGGACATAATCCATTCAATATTTTGAGCTCTTCTTAATTTGTTTTCTACTATTAAAGATATTTTAGCAACCTCTTTAATATATCCCTCTTCCAATTTAGGTCTGTGGCTCCATGCATTAGATATTGTAACTTTTTCAGTACCATCTTTACTTCCGCCACTCTTGTTGATGACTCTAATTTTCATCCACTCTTGAGGAGATATTCTTTTTTCTAATATACTTAAATCTTTTTTGTTTAGAAGGTATGAATCTGGAGTTAACTCTCCCAAAGAGATAGTATCTCCCAATCCAAATACAGCCTCGATACTTAACTTCCCCAAATCTTGAGTAATGGGGTCAATGGTAAATGCTACTCCACTAACTTCAGCCTGGACCATCTTTTGAACTACTACCGCTAACTTAACATCTGCTAAATTAATACCCTTTGAGGAGGCATATGCAACAACATCATCCGTAAAAAGGGAGGCATATATCCTTTTAATTGACTCTAAAATATTTTTAGCACCTCTTACATTTAACTCTGTACTAAATATCCCAGAAAATGATACTTCTGGATTAGAAGGAAAGATTACAGAAGATCTTACCGACACCCATGCATCTGTAAATCCAGATATTCTAGTATATGCAGAAAGTATCTCATGTATATCACTATCGTCATATTCACTCTTTAATATAGATTTTAAAACCTCTGACTCATTTGGATTTCTCCCTTTCTCTAACAAACTTTCTCCATCTCTTGAGAGTGATTGTGCAACCATTTTATCAAATACAACAGGAGAAACTACAAAGAAGTCAGGAATTGGGATATCCATATCCTTAAGTTCAAAAAGAGACAAACCCTTTCTTCCAACAGAAGACTCTTTGAGTTTAGAAAAAATATGGTCTTCCCAGAAATATACTAATCTTTTTCCTTTAATAGTGACTTCAGACATCGTTTAGGCAGTTATATTAGGTATTAAATAATGCTACCTTTAGCATCAATTTTTTGCAAGTCTACGTAGAACTCATAGCATATCTTAGATATAACAAGAGCAGGAACTGAAAGAATAGCTCCCCATACACCAAAGAGTATGAGAAAGATAATGGCAGAGAAAAGAACAAACACAGGTTTTACACCAGCAGCACTACCCATTATTTTTGGAATAATGAAGTTATTTTCAATCTGCTGATATATTAAAAATATTATCAATAGTATGAAAGCAGTAATAGGACCACTTGTAATTAAAGAAATAAAAAGGGGAGGGATAGAAGCAACCGTAGCGCCTAAAGATGGAATTGCAGAAAGAAGAGCAACTAAAACTCCCATTGGGAGTGCAAAAGGCACTCCAAACAAAGCTAAAATCAATCCTAGAACACTACCTGCAATTGCACTAACAGTAGCCTGGCCAAGTAACCATCTACCCAATTTACTTTCAAGATCTAATACTAATTTTTTTACTCGGAATCTTTTTTCATCTAAGGTAATTCTTCTTAACCCAAAATCTAATACCTTATCATGTTCTAATACAAGATATACAGAGAAAACCAAGGAGGCCAAAGTTATAGATACCCAACCGAATACTCCACCAACTGTTTTCATCCCTTTTTCAAAACTATCTACAGATATTAATTTGTCAATTCCCTCTGTTATCATTTTATTTATTTCCTCTGTTTTTAGAGTAATACCACCAATGTCAATTCCATTAATTTTTGAAGTGAAATCTTCTACCAATGCAGGAATGTTATTCCCTAAATTATTAATCTGATTAATAAAGGGGATAAAGATTAGGGAGGTAATTGATAACAAGGCAATAAAGCCAATAAAGTAAGTAATGGTTATAGCCCACCCCTTAGATACTTTTCTTTTCCCAAACCAATTTATTATTGGTATTACCGAAGACATAATTACAATACTAAGAAAGAGAAAAACAAATACAGTAACTAACTGTTTACCCCAAAATATGAATGCTAGAATACCTAATACAAAGGATACGAATTTCCAAGAGAACTCTATTGTAACTACTGGTCTTTGTGGCTTAGAAAAATGTTCCTCCCCTTTATTACTATGTTTCTGGTTATTACTATTCTGATTTTGATTTTGCTGATTGATATTTAGTATCTTTGTCATACTCTCAAATTAATAAAATATATATATTAAAATTATACCAGCAAAATCAGAAGTATTCATCCGCAATAAATAACCTATATATATTCTGTCCTATCCATAACAAAAAAAAAGAGAGGCTTACACCTCTCTTTTCTCAAAATTCAAAAACCTCTATCTTTTATTCCTTAAGTAAGAGACAGTAGAACTCCCTATAAAGGAAATCAATGCTAACAAACCAAATATCATCATTAAGTTATTCCCTATCAATTCATCAAATGTACCTGCTGCCTGTGGAATATTTTCATCAACAACAGCATCTCCATTTACACTCCCAGTAGGAGAGTAGGTAACTCTAATCTTCTCATCAAGAGTAATTTCATTTCCTGCTAAGTCTTTAATGAGGATTGCAAATACATTCTTACCCTCGTCTAGTGCAATTCCCTCAATTCTAAAACTGCCCTCCTTGTCAGCTAATCCGTCAAAACTCTCAGTACCTCTTTTTACGACAACTGATGCATTTGGTTCTGTATTACCTACAAGTATGAATGTATCCTTGTTTGTTTCCTCTCCATATTTAATTGTAACACTCTCTTTACTTGGTGCAGTTCTATCAACAATAGATGATATTACTTCTGAACTAGTAGAAATCTTCCTATTGGGGAAACCCTTAACTCCAGCTATTGAAATATTGTACTCGCCCTCATTGTCCACCTTGTAATCATAACTAAACTTAGAATCCTCTACCTTAGCTTCACCAACCTTTTGATCATTTACATATACAAATACATTATCATATCCAGCTGCATCACCCTTTATCTTTAAAGTGTCACCATTAGTGATAGTAGTTGATTCTACTAACTTAGGAGCTTCTAAATTTGGATCTAGCAAAGGCTCTTCTCTAAACTTAATATATGAAAATACTCCAAATGCTAATAGCAGAACACCTAAACCAATAAAAAGAGAACCTACCAATCTAGATACTCTTTCTTGATTTGGAGAGATAGGCTGTTTAATTTCAACCTTGTTTTTCATGCTCTCATTTTCTACGTATTTTGAAGCAGATTTTTTACTTTCTTTTTTCTTTGCCACTATAACCCATATAATAATTTATATACTTTATACCAATAAGCATAAAACAAAATCAAAAATAGTGCAAGATGTATGATAAATTGATAAAATATGTATATGAAGAAAGTTTTTAAAATTGTAATAACTGTAATATTAATTGCCTTAGTATTAATCCCTTTGGGATATTTTGTTGTATACCCTAATTACAACAAAGTAATCGGGCCTATAAAGAGATTTGATATACAGAGATCTGCGAAAGAATTAACCTTTCAATTACTTACAGAATTAGTACCCACGAAAGACAAAGTATTAGGTGTTGCTATACAAAGTCCAAATAATACAAGCATAGAAGAAAGCATTAGTAAAGATACCGTACTGGAGAGTAAAGTGCTTGAAGAATTGGGAACTAAGATATTAATAAATTCAATCGAAGTAGAAGGTCTCGTCTATGAAGGGTTAGATTCACATACAATGAACAAAGGATTTTGGCACTTCCCAATTTCTTCTTTACCAGGCCAAAAGGGAAATATTGTAATAATTGGACATAGGTATTTAAAATTACCACCTAACAAAGACACCTTTTTTAATTTAGATAAGGTGAAAGTAGGGGATAGAATAGAGGTAGTTCAAAGTAATACTCAATTTACATACATAGTTACAGAAAGTAAGGTTGTTGAAAAAAATGACATATCTGTTTTAGCTGACTACTCTGATTGGAGGATAACATTAATTACATGCTCCCCACTTTGGAGTTCAAAAGAAAGACTTGTAATAGTTGGGAAACTGGACAAATTATACAAAAACACATAAAATACAATACTTTTTTAATTTCATTTAAACAGTAATGGATACAAAATATACAAGAAAAGATATTAATGAATATACTCATGAATTTGAGCTTACAATACCTTTTGAAAGTTTTAATCATTCATACGAATTAATGTTAAAAGATTACTCTAAGGATTTAGATCTAAAAGGTTTTAGAAAAGGAAAAGTACCTTCTAATTTAGTAAGTCCGCAGGTAAAAGAGGTCGTTAAATATGAAACTTTTGAGAAACTTGCTCCTCTTTACATCAATACTGCAGTAGAGAAAGAGAATATCCAACCAATAGCTCCTTATGAATTTAAAGAAATTCCAAAATTTTTAGAAAATATTGACATCTCTTTTACAATAACAGTAACCACTATGCCTAAATTTACCTTGGGTGATATGAAAAAGGTTAAAGTTACAAAGGAAAAAGTTACAGTTGAACCAAAAGAAATTGATCAAGCAATTGAAGAATTAAAAACATCTCAAAAAACAAAAGAAAAGGAAATAAATGATGCATGGGCTAAAGAGATAGGGGTGATAATTGGAGAGAAGAAGATCTCAACATTAGTGCAGTTAAGAGAGAAAATCAATAGTGCTCTTCTAATCCAAAAAGAACACTATCAAATGCACAAACTACAAGACGAAGCACTTAAAATTGCTATTAAAGAATCTAAAATAGAGATACCCCAAAGTGCTGTCAATTTTGAAGCAAGCGAAAGAGAGAAAGCCTTTAATGAAGATATGAAAAGTAGGGGAGTAAGTATTGATGATTTTCTTAAGGCAAACAGTATTACAATTGAAAAGATGAGAGAGTTATGGCAAATGGATGCCAAGGAGGCAATAGAAAGTGATGTGTTTCTCTCTTTGTATGCAGATACTAAAGCAGTAGTTGTTTCTGATGAGGAATTAGAAGAAAAGATTGAAAAAATTAAGAAGGAAAGACCAGATGCAGACCAAAGCATTTTTTCTAATTTAGAGTGGAGAGAGTATGTAAAGAAAGTTGAGGTTAAAGAGAAAGCATTCAGACTCTTTATTGAAGAAGTATTAGGTAAAGAATTTTTAGATAGTCATAACTAAGATATAAATATATTAGATATGTCATTTTTAATTCCTACAGTAATTGAAAAAGAGAGAGAAGGGGATAGGGCATATGATATATACTCTCGGCTATTAAAAGATCGTATCATATTTTTAGGTGGTCCAATTGAAACTAATATGGCAAATACCATAGTTGCTCAATTACTCTTTTTAGAGAAAGAAAACCCTGATGAAGATATCCAAATGTTTATCAATTCTCCTGGAGGAGAGATTAATGCAGGTATGGCGATACTTGATACCATGAACTATATAAAATGTAATGTATCAACCATAGCAGTAGGTTTTGCAGCATCAATGGGTTCTCTACTTTTAGCACATGGTGCTAAAGGTAAAAGGTTTGCCCTACCTAATAGTAAGATTCATATTCACCAGCCATTAGGTGGAGTGGAAGGTCAAGCAAGTGATATAGCTATTGAAGCAGAGGAGATTCTTAAAACAAGAGAGCAACTTTACAAGATGTTAGCTAAACAAACTGGACAGAGTATTAAACAGATAGAAAAAGATGCAGATAGAGACAAGTACTTTACAGCGATAGAAGCAAAAGAGTATGGATTAATAGATAAAGTAATTAGTAAGAGATAAATGGAGAAAATTAATAGTGATACTCATGAATATAATATTGAGAACCCACTAAGGGACATATATTTAAAGCATGCTAATAGAATCAGGGAGTTACAAGAAGCAAAAAATATTGAAGATTTACAAAAGACTCTTAATCATGTAATTAACCTATTACCAAGGAATGTAACCTCCTTCTCCATACCAATATATGATGATAATGAGAATGCTACCTTCGTTAGAAGTGAAAGAGAGAGTACACTCCCTAAAGAGGAGCAAACAGAATGGGGTATTGGAGATTTAATAGAGTATTCAATCAATATTAATTCAAAGGAGAACTATAACCCAGTTGATTAAGATAGATGTTAATTGTAAAATACACATCACTTAGGGCGATTAGCTCAGCTGGTTAGAGCATCACATTGACATTGTGGAGGTCACAGGTTCGAGTCCCGTATCGCCCACCAATCCAATTTTCTTGTATAATATTATCATGGAACAAACTGAATCGGGAATAACTCCCAAGCAAGAGGATGTTAAGTACTTACAAGAGCAATTAGAACTTACTCATTACGATGTTTACAGGAATGTAAGCAAACAAGTCCTCTCTGATTCCTTACAAAAAGCGACAGAAGTTGATCATGAATTCTTTAATATTGCAATACAAGAATCTTTAGCATTAATCGAGGACGCCCATACCTATGCTGAGTGGATTCTAAATGGTAATTATTTACCTTTGGAGTTAAGAGAAATTGATGGACAGTATTACATAATAGGCTCCTCTGAAGAGTACAAATCATTACTAGGTCAAAAGCTTATAGATATTAATGGCCACAATATTGTTGATATAACTAATAAAGTTTCCAACCTTTCTTCAAAAGAAAATAATGAAGTACTTAAAAGTGATCTTGCTCTTTATATAACTTCTAACCAAGTATTAAAATATTACGAATTTAGTTCTAGTAAGCAATTACAATTAACTACCAATAAAACTACTACTAAAATAACAGTTAATCAAGAAGATGAGGTAAAATTCCTTCATCCTTTAAGATGGAAAGATATTGAGATAAACGACCCCTCTTATGTAGGAAACAATATTTATCAATTTAGGATAGTAGGAGACACTCTTTTGTTTCAATACAACAAGTGTACAAATAAGAATCATAGCGAAGAAGAGCTCTCTGAGTTCAAGAGTAGGCTTCTTAAAGTTACGAATTCTGTAAAATCAATAGTTGTAGACTTAAGGGAAAACAGGGGAGGAAACACAGGCATTATGAAAGACTTGTTTGAGGCTTTCCCAGAAAACAAATCCGTATATGTTGCAATGGGAAGGAATACATTCTCGTCTGCTATGCATCATCTTTTGTATTTGAGGAATACCAAGAATGCGACTTTAATAGGAGAGAACGCAGGGGAGAAACCAAATAGATTTGGAGATCATAAAGATATAGTACTTCCAAACTCTAAAATAAAAATCGGTTGCTCATACAAATACTTCCAACTACTTCCAGGACAAGATATTGAAGTCGTTGAACCAGATATTAGGATCCCTGTTACTGTTGAGGATTATATAAACAATACCGATCCACTGAATCAATGGATTAAAGATAATCTATAAGTGAAATCTTATTTCTAAGTTCCATGCCTAAAAGTATCACCCACCATTTATTTCTTTTGCTATAATATTCTCTATGAAATACAAATCTCCTACAAATTATCCTAATCAAGTAATAATAAGAGAGACAGGACATTGGTATCTCACTCTATGGGAAAATCAATACTACCTAGGAAGAGCAAGTATTGAATATAAAAATCTTTCTAAAAAACATCTCTCAGAATTAAATGATGATGAGATATTAGAGCTTTTTTCCCTTATAAAGGCTTACGAGAATGCTCTAAACAAATCTTTCAACACTACAAACTTTAATTGGACATGTTTGATGAATAACCAGTACAAGGATATAAACAAGAACAATCCTGAGCCATTACATTTACATGTATGGCCAAGATATAAAGACAGTGTTGAGTTTAATGGAGAGATGTTTAAAGATGATGTATTTGGACATCACTATGATAAGCATAAAGAAAAGATTGTTGATAGAGAATTTCTTACAATACTTGGTGATAGAATCTTAAGTAGTTGGGATATGTAAAAGAATAGGGCTTCTAGGTTCCATGTCTAAAAGTGTATTCCACCAATATTAATAATACTTATGTATTGGATTCTCTAAACCTCTTTCCTCATTCTCTGAAATCATACTTTTAAAAATATCCATTGCTCTTTTAAAATCTTTAGGGTCTTTCTGTAATTCAAGTAAAGTCTCCTTGTGACAGAAATATACTATTACCCCATTATAAATCATTGCATCTAGTCCGGAATCATAGATTTCTTTTTTAAGAGGTTTAACATTTACTTTACTGGTCCATTCAGTATTACCCTTACTCTCATCTAAATAAAAACTCTTAGGAGAAAGGTAGTAAATAGCCCCTCCTTTATCTAAATCTCTAAATCTTTTTTCATCTGATATACACATTACATAAAGAGTAGGGTGATTATTACTCCTACTCCTATATTGAGATATTTTAGACCAGCTACTATCTGTAGGTACCAAGAAACAAGTGACTGAGGCTTTATCATGAGAGGCAAAAACCACAGGTCCTTCATTAGGATCCCTCACTGATTCCGCTCGTGGTTCTAATATTTCTATGTCTTTGTTAGGGGAAGCATGGTAGAGATATTTGTAATGCATAAACAATCTTAACAAATAAATAACAAGAAAACTATCCTATTTCTAAGTTCCATGCTAAAAAGTATATCCCCCCAAAACTAATTTCATGTATACTTATGAAATGATTATTGATTCACACTTACATTTGCCTGTTAGAGATAATTTATTATCTCTTGAAACTCAGAGTCAAGAACTTATAAACGAATTACAAAATCACAGGATTAGCAAGGGTATTGTAATCCCTGATAATATTGATAATTCTCCAATCGGAAACCTTAAACAATGTATACAACTTTTCAATAATATCCCCAATATTTATATTCTAGGGACTGTAAATATATTAGAAGACAATCTTGAGGATAAGATTTCCCAATTAAGAGAATACTTCTTGTTTAATCAAATAGTTGGACTAAAGATTTTCCCAGGTCATGATGATCATTATCCAGATGATAAAAGATTAGAACCCTTTCTCAAATTATGTATTGAATATGATAAGCCATTGGTAATACATACAGGAGAGAATAGTGGGAATAATGAATGCTCAAAATATAATGATCCTAAGTATATTGTTGGCATTGCAGAAAGTTTTCCATCTTTGAAAATTATCATAAGTCATTTATTTTGGCCTAAGGTAGAATACTGTGTTGAAATTACGAAAGATTTTGCCAACATTAGCTATGACACCTCCGCTTTGGCAGATAAAGAAGTTGTTATTAAGACAGGGAGAGAAGATATTAAATACTCTTTAGAGATACTCATTAAGAAATATAATAAAAAAATTCTTTATGGAAGTGATTACGGAATGTGCAATCTCCAGGATCACATATCGCTGATAAATACTCTAGACATATCAGACAAGCAAAGAGAAGAAATTTTCTATAAAAATTCTGCGCTACTATTTGGGCTATAATCTAAGTTCTAAAAATATTTTATTTTTAAGTTCCATCTCTGAAAGGGTAGCCCACTTTTTCTTCTAATTTGATATACTCTGATTATGGAAATAACAAGAGAATGGTACGAAAATGAACAAATATCTTCAGACCATTCAAATCTAGAAATCAGGCAGATATATGTTTGGGTTGTTACTAAGGATAATATGGTAGCAATAGTTACAAAAAGTAATGGAGGTTCTCATTTTCCTGGTGGACATCCTGAAGTTGGGGAGAATAATCTACAGACAGCACAAAGAGAAGTATATGAAGAAACCGGATTAGATATATCATCCTACATATCATATTTAAAATTCTTTGGTTATTATCTAATTGAAGAAAACAAAGAAAAGTATTTACAGATAAGATATCTATTGCAATTACCTTTGAAATCAAAGGAATATAACCTCTTTATGAATGAGAAAAGTGATGAAGAGCGTCCTGTTGTTTCGGCTCAATGGGTAGAACTTAATCGACTTTCTGAATATATCCCTTGGGTGAAGGGTTTAGAAGAGTACAATAAAGTCAAAGAGTTAGTGATTAAAAAATAGACAAACTGAATCAAGTTTCAAGGCTAATTTTGTATATCAACATTAACTCAACTGATTAGAATCTATTAACAAAAGCATTTCATGATAGTATAATTGGCAAATTAGCTCTATAAAAAGATATTGTGTTCTCTTCAGAGAAAGAAGAAAAGAGATGCCCGATAAAGTTAGTCGAGTTCAAAGTAATGAGGGTAAGGACCCAGGATCAAGTTATCGTGACAACAAAGATGGTACAATTCATGTAACGCATCATGATCAAGACACTCGAACAAGCTACGATGTAAAGTATGGCAAAGATGCTGACAACGAAGACAATGCTCTCCCAAACACATTGCATACAAGCAACCAGTAATTTCTGAGAAATTAATCTTTTTATGAGCTAAATGTAGGCTCTGTTAATATATCTTTTGATAAACAGAGCCTACAGTCTTACTTAAATTTTTCATTAGGTTCTATGAAAAAGGATTCTAAATATATTAAAAAGTCTGAAGAATATATTGATTTTATAATTAAAAGTGACCTTGATGGAAAGAAACTGTTAAAAAAGGAATATCCTGGAGTTATTGAACATGATGAGAATGATTTAATTATTGCAGAAGAAATATTTAAAGATCTTAAGAAAATGTGCATAGAATACAAAAAGGGGGCAGTTAATGAGAAAACCATTTCAGAATTCTGTGCAAATGTAATGTATAAAAAATATTCACCCAAAGTAG
>DIFL01000037.1:0-283 GCA_002419125.1 Candidatus Dojkabacteria bacterium UBA5749
CTTTCTTAATTTTACAAGGCCATGCACCAAGTCTAATAGTACCACCATACTTACCCTCTTTTAGTAATTTTTTTTGTTCTTCCATCAAATGAATAACAAGATTTTTTGATTTAGGATTAACCTCTTGAGAAGAAGCATCTTTAATACCCAAAATATTTCTTGCATACTCAATTACTGCCATCTGCATACCGTAACACAAACCTAGATACGGTATTTTATTCTCTCTAGCAATCTGTATAGCCCTTATCTTCCCTTGTGCACCTCTACTTCCCCAACCTTGAGG
>DIFL01000037.1:340-4044 GCA_002419125.1 Candidatus Dojkabacteria bacterium UBA5749
GTTATACCCTAACTCCCAAGAAGCGTGATTAATTGCTTCAAGTACTGAAACATATGAATCCTTTAAATCAAATTTACCACTCTTAAAATATTTACCTACTATTCCAATATCAACACTCTTAGATATTTTGCTCATCTTCTTAGTTTTTTCTTTCCACTCTTTTAATAAAGTGGTCTTTCTTGGTTTTAGATGTAGTTCCTTTAATATATTCTTACCAATATGAGAATTTTCAAAGTTCATTGGAATATCATATATACATGATGCATCAGGAGCAGAAATAATGTTTTCTTTTTTAATGTAGCAGTAACGAGATAGTTTCTCTTTTCTAATATCATCGAGACCTGTTTTAGAACGAGCTATTAAAAATTCAGGAGTAATACCATGACTATTTAAAAGCATAGTAGATATCTGTACAGGTTTACTTTTCATTTCTCCCAGAGTAGATGGAATTGGTAGATATGAAACATGAATATGAATAACATCATTAGAATTTTCAATTTTCATCTTCTTGTTTGCTTCTAAAAACAAACTGTTTCCTATTTCTCCTACAGTCCCGCCGATTTCAATTATTGTAATATCTGCTTTAGATTGTTCTGTAACACCTTTAATCCAGTTTATTATCTCATCAGGAACATGGTAATCCAGACTAACCCATTTCCCATCATAGGAAAGAGAGCGCTCATCTTTAATAACCTTTTCTAATACAGCTCCACAGGTCATTGAATTACGCCGAGAGAATGACTCATTAACAAATCTTTCATAACTTCCAATATCCATATCTGTTTCGAAACCATCCTCTAATACGAATGTCTCTCCATGTTCTAAGGGATTCATAGTTCCAGCATCTACATTAAGGTAAGGATCAGCCTTAATCATGTTAATTTTAAAACCATAAGACTTGAGAATGAAAGCGATTGAGGAAGCTGAGATACCCTTTCCTATACCAGAAATGACACCTCCAGAAACAAAAATATACTTAGACATTAATATTTGTTATTAGGTTATTGAATAGGGTATATTTTAATAGAAAAAAAGTCAAACTATTTTAATATATCTTTCTCTTACTTGAATTATTCCACTCTTCAATTAGCTTTACTGTATATTCACTATCTATCCGATTTAATTTTAATTCTTTGTTATTCCCATTTTCATCATCAAAACCCATATTTAATGCATCTTTATATGTATTCCCATAGTAAACAGACTTAATTTTTGCCCAATTAATTGCCCCAATACACATTTTACATGGTTGACCAGTTGTATATATTTCACAATCAGAAAGATCAAAAGTTTTTAATTTTTTACATGCTATTCTCAAACAGTTCATTTCTGCATGATTAGTACTATCATAATCTTTTACTACAGTATTATGACTTGAACAAATAACTTTTCCATCCTTAACTACTACAGCACCAAAAGGTCCTCCATGACCTTTTCTAATGCCCTTTAAAGCCTCTTTAATTGCTAATTGCATATATTGGTTCATATTCATAATATTAAAATTAAAACTTCCTACTAAAGTCTATTCCCTTAGCATCAATCTTTCTTCCAGTTCTACCTAAATCTTTCTCATATCTAGATGCATACTCTTTATATTTCTTAACTCTTTTAATTCTTTCTTTGAGTGGATATTTATAATCCATGCAAGGACCATTTACACACCCTCCCTCACAGGAGAGAATATCTAAGAATCTATACTGTTTATATCTCCCATCTTTAAACCCATCTAATACCTTAGTAACATTTTTAATACCATCTGTTACTAAAATATCTTTTTTCTTCAGTATATTCTCATATTGAAGAGTATTAGAAAGACCACCTGAGAGAGGATATACCTTAGTATAGTCGTTATACAACTTATCAAATGTTATACAGTATCTATCATCAGTAATCTTTTCTGGAATTTTTTTTGTCACAAATAGATCATTTAACTCTTTAAAAGTTAAGACCTCATCAACAGTACCTAACTCCTTTGCTTCTAATTTCTTTGTAATACAAGGTCCAACGAAAACTATTTTGTATCCAGGAAAATGTTTTTTACATACTAAAGCCATACTACCCATTGGGGAGTGAACAGGAACTAAATTAGGAATTAAGTGAGGATATTTTGCTCTTACTAAATTAACAAGAGTAGGGCAAGGAGAAGCTATCCAAGTCTTTTCATCTTTCTTTTCCTTAAGAATTTCATAGTAAGAAATATTAGTCATCTTAGCCCCAAAAGTCACTTCAACTACCTTCTCAAATCCTAATGCTCTTAATCTATACACGACATTTGGATATTCATACATTGATACAAAGGAAGGAGCTAACATACAAAGATATTTATTCTGTTTGTCAAAATCCATAATATATTTAATGGAGTTAATATATTCTATGATAAGGGTTAAATTCTTTAAATTCAAATACCCTTATGTTATATTTATAATATGAGAGAAACTACAACATACAAAAAAGAGATGCTTGGATTAAATATTAATTTTGAAACCTTAGAATTATATTCTCTTTATCTTTTATCAATATTAATACCTTTATTAATAGGTAAGCCTCAATTATTGGTAGGTAGTTTAGTTAATTTCTTAATAACTTACTCAACTTTAAAGTACAAAGTAACTAAAACTATTCCAATTCTTTTACTTCCTTCTATTACTGCAACAGTTACAGGTTTACTTTTCAATGGGGCTACACCTTTCTTACTATATGTAATGCCCTTTATTATGATTTCTAACCTTATACTTTCATTCTTTATCAACAAAAGAAATAACATTTCATATGCTTTAGGAATTGTGTTTAAAGGATTATTTCTTTTTGTATCCTACTTCACTATGAATTCTTTAATAGGATTACCAAAGATCTTTATCTCTTCTGTATACTTACAGTTTGTTACCGCAACAATTGGAGTAATATGTGCTGTATTAGTTTACAATTTGGAGTTTAAAAAACATTAATTTGTTATTATTTATCTATGTATTTCGATTCATCATATATTATTTATGCTATCCCCATATTTATACTTTCCATTATTTCTCAGATATGGATTAAATCCTCTTATGCAAGAAATTCTGTAAAGTTTCCTGGTAATAACATGACTGGAAAAGAGGCGGCAGAGATAATAAAAAGCAGAAACAATTTCCCTGTTGAGATAATTATTCAGGGCCCAGCTCTATCAGATCATTTTGATCCCTCTAAAAATACCGTTTCCATATCAACGGAGTCTTTGAAATCTTCTGTTGCTGATATTGCTGTTGTAGCTCATGAATTCGGTCATGTTGCGCAGAAATTTTCTAATTCTCTTCTCTTTAAGTTTAGAAATGGTTTAGTTCCTGTTGTTAATATTGGTAGTAATTTAGGTTTAATTTTAATTGCTGTAGGTTTAACTATTAACATATTAGATTTGGCACAGATTGGCTTAATACTGTTTTCTTTAACTACACTGTTTGCTTTAATTACAGTACCTATTGAAAGAGATGCTACTAAGAGAGGTTTAAACTTTATTAAAGAGTACAACCTAATAGATTCAGATAATATGTCAGGTGCAAAAAGTGTTTTAAATGCTGCTTCTATGACATATGTGGCTTCATTACTTTCATCTTTAATGAATCTTTTGTATTACGCTTCTAGAGTAAGAAAAAGAGATTAAAAGCTACTTTTTCTAGTGTTTTCAAGACCTTTTTGATATAATATCCTTGTCAATGGCACTTTGACAA
>DIFL01000037.1:4071-10739 GCA_002419125.1 Candidatus Dojkabacteria bacterium UBA5749
TGGAAAGATTTTCAAGTATTTCAAATTGAAGGCAGAAACTTCATAGTTCAACTTGGTATTTTATCATCATGTTGGATTATCTTGTCGGTATTCTCTTTTGTATTTGAAATACCAAGAATATTTTCAATATTTTTTCTTATAAGAGGTCTGATATATTTTATTCTATTCATGTATACAGTAATTAGACTAAAATTGTTAAGTAATTAGCAATCATCTACGTGCCATTGATGAATAGCCTGAAGTAAAGGTTAAATGTGTAGTATTCTATACTCACCAACCTTCTAAATCTTCAGGCTTTTTCCTTTTTAATACTTCTTGTTTTCTTTTTACTTGATATATGTATAATGATAAAGGGAATTTAATATATCTAAGCGACTGGGTCTTTAAAAAGACAACGAGGCGAAGGAAATCGGATAATCAGCGGGTACCTTCAGGTTAAATGTATAACCTAAATAAGATAAACAAATACATAAAAATATCTTAATTACATTTCCCTAGTAAATAACATATTAACACTACTTACATGTGCGGAATTTTCGGCTACATTGGACAAGCAAATGCTCCAGAAATAATACATCAAGGACTCAAACGATTAGAGTATCGAGGATATGACTCTTGGGGTATAAGTATTATTGAGAAAGATAAGATTAAAACTGTTAAAGATGTAGGTCACATACCTTCAATTTTACAAAAAGAATTAAATTCAAAAATAGGAATAGGACACACTAGATGGGCTACACATGGAGGAGTAACAATTACTAATGCTCACCCCCACATATCTTCTGATAAAAGGTTTGTTCTTGCCCAAAATGGAATAGTAGAGAACTATACTTTTCTAAAATCTCAATTAGAAAAACAAGGGTATATCTTTAAAACCCAAGTAGATACAGAAGTAATAGTAAAATTAATAGAACAGAATTTAATAAAGAAAGGAGATCTCAAGGACTCCTTAGTTAAATCTTTCAAACAGTTAGAGGGTAGAAATACTGTAATACTACTAGATAGCAAAGATAAAAAGATTCTTGCCATTAGAAATGGGAGCCCATTAATACTAGGGATTAATAAAGATGAGGTATTTTTAGCTTCAGACCCTCTTGCATTTAATCATTTAACACAAAATATTGTTGAGATAAATAATGGAGAGTTAATTGAAATAGAAAAGGGTACTTACAAGATATTTGATATAAATAAAGATTGTTACATAGAGAGAAAACCAAAAGAAGAAAAACTACTAAATATTGATATAGATAAGGGTGGATACGACCACTATATGTTAAAAGAGATAGTACAACAGCAACACACTATACTTAAAGCTAGCGCATATTCTGAAAAAGAATTACAACCCTTAATTGATAGAATCAACAATTCTAAAAATATATATACCATAGGAGCCGGTACAGCTGCATACGCTGGAGATCAGGTCTGCTACTATCTTAGAGATATTGCTAAAAGGAATGCAACCTCTATTAGAGCATATGAAACTGAGTCATATTTAAATATAATTGATAAAAACGATTTAGTTATTGCATTTTCTCAAAGTGGCGAAACGGCAGATACTCTTGAGGCCATAGAGATTTTAAAAAAGAAAGGTGTATATATCTGTAGTGTAATTAATATGCCGGGCTCAACCCTATCAAGGCTCTCAGATATATACTTTATGTCCAATGCAGGTAGTGAGATTTGTGTTGCCTCTACTAAGGTATTTACATCTCAAGTTTCTTTTGGATATCTATTGGCTAAGTCATTAATCAAAGAATATAGTCCTGCTAAAAAAGAGTTGGCTTTTCTTTCATCAAACTTAGAAAGTTACTTTAATGACAAGTTATTTAAGGATATTAAAGAAATATCCACTAAATTAAAAAACAAGGAACATTTCTTTATACTTGGAAAGGGACAGAACTATCATATAGCGCAGGAAGGAGCATTAAAGATTAAGGAGATATCATATAAGCACTTTGAGGGATTTGCAGCTGGAGAATTAAAACATGGAGTAATAGCTCTTGTAGAGAAAGGAACCCCTGTAATTTCCATTATCTCTGATGATATTAATAGTAAGGATTTAATTTCTGCCACCTATGAAGTTAAGGCTAGGGGAGCATTAACAATTGGAATAGGGGATAGTAAATATAAAAAAGAAAAATCTTTTGATTACTTTATTCCTACTGCTACATCAAATGAATTAAAAGCCATTGCTAATGTTATTCCTTTTCAACTAATCTCTTACTATTTAGCAAAAGCATTAGGAAATAGTATTGATAAACCAAGGAATTTAGCAAAATCTGTTACAGTAAAGTAGCTATTTTGAATTTAATAATCTAAATCTGAAAGCCTTCTTATTAAAGTCCGCCCTATATACCCCAATTTGAAGTGTTTCTTCTAAGTACTGTGGTGTTACGATACTATCTAATAGGTTCTCAAGGTTATCTGGTGTTTTGTCACTTCTAATTAATATCCATAACTTATCTGTTATTAATCCAGTCATTATTGCCTTGCTTGATATCAATGATTTAATATCTTGTGCAGAAAAGAAATTGTAAAAACTTCCTTCTTTTTCATCTTGGTGTACAGGATGGGTATGAACATTAAAAAGATATTGTACCTCTAATGTCTTAGGTACACTTTTGTAATATATATCTCTTTTCTTTATTAATTTATCATCTACAAATAGTTCTTTTCTTGCATATTCTTTCTTAGTAGGATGGTGGGAATATTTTACAGAAATTGAGCCTCCACTTTTAACCATTTTATCTGTACCTGTGTTTACCTCTGTAAATATTACCTCTCCATCTGCCCAGAATACTGAGAAAGCCCTTTCTAAACCATCATTTCTAGTATTTTTAAAAATTTTAACTAAGTCATTCCAGAAATCAGAAGGGAAACTAATTGCCTGGGGAAAGTTAAAAGAAAAAGGGTATACATTTTCCTTTCTTAGACTAACAATTTTTTCTCTTAATTGATCAAAAGAGGTCGTTGATACTCTTGAAGAAGAAAATATTAAGTCAAATAGCCCCATTATCAATTTTACTAATATTAATTACCAACCACCACCACCTGAGCCACCTCCACCTCCACCAGAGCTTCCTCCTCCACCAAATCCTGAGCCTCCAGAACTCCAACCACTTGACCTAAAGCCTCCAGAACTACCATAACTAGAAGCAGGTGTCGTAGATGTTGTAAAATTTCTATTGAAGTTAATCATTGAGTTGGCAAAATATATGGTACTAAAATCTGAATTCATTCCCTCATACCAAGTTGGAGAAGTGGTATAGATATCCTTAAATAGTTCTCCCCATTTCTTCTCTAATCCAAAAATCATTGCGTATGGAAGCAACTTTTCAAATACCTCTTTATACCTATCAGGATCATTATGGAATTTAATTCTTTCGACCTCTGCAGTTTTAATATACATTTTTAGACCTAATAACTGATGATATATTTCATTTCCAGCAACACTTTTAACATCCATTTTAGCAATAAAAATGATTAACAGAATTAATGAAACAATAATTCCAATGGCTGTACCAATTGAGGAGAAGGCTATCGAAACAGGAATAAAGAACATCAAAGACATACCAATTAATATTGTGATAATTGTAAAGATATTTCTAATCTTTTTCTTTTTGGATGAAAAATGCTCTAACTCAGATAAATATTTTTTTGATTCACTATATGCATTGTTCGAATTGTAATAGAAGTTCGTTAATTGACTTAGTCTTACGGTTGTACCATGTATAAAGATGGCAGTAAGTAAATCTCGGATATGTTTGGGCTCAGAAGAAAAGTCAGCATCACTTGAAACAAGTTCAAATTTTCTTTTTTTGTATTCCTTAATTGTGAAATATCCCTTAATTGCACACTCTATTAGTAGAGCAGAGATATACTTAGGATTAAACATTCCTCCACTTTTTAGTAAGATTGCACTACTTAATACATCTAAATTGGTTGGTGGTGTATATTGTGGTATTACTGTTAATTTCTTGTTACTCATTTTCCTTTTTAGAAATGCAAAAAGAAAAATACCTACAGGTATAGGTATGAGGATGCCAAGATTTGAAAGGATAAAGTCATTCCTTTGCTCCTTTCTAGTATCTACAAAGGTTCCCTTAGGTTGCTTAATAGCAATTGTATATCCTTCATATGGGTCTAACATCGAAGTGGTTTTTACTGTTAATACATTACCTTTAATTTCATATTCACAGTACTGCTCCTTTGATCCATCAATTCCTGTATAACAAACTGCCTCCGTAATATCTTTAGGCATTATAATAGTTGCTGATGCTTTGTATATTGGTAAATTCCATCCTGGACCAATTATATTTAGGTAGAACTCATCATGAGTGTCAAAGTATGAAATTCCTGTATATTTCAAATAATAGTCAATTTCATATACATGTGGTGTAGAGATAAGAATATTAGCACTTCCGATCCTTAAATTAGCCCATCCATTAGAATCCGTTCTTGAATAATTATTCGTTGTTATTAGATTTGGATTATCTAGGGGGTAGTATCTTACACTATTTATGTTTAACTCAGTAGGTCTTCTAAATAATTTAACAGAGTATATATATGGATAGGTCCATTCTAAGCCATGCCTCTCTACCTCAGTAGAGGGTTGAAATGTAATTTTTTCAAAGATATCTGTAGTAGTATCTACATCAACTTTAATATCACTAACATAATCTAATACAGCATCACCCTGTGCATACAAAGGGGCTGAAATAGTTAAATAGAGTAATGCAAATAGAAATATTTTTAGTCTATTCATCTAAGAATGCTTAGAATTTAACCTCTACATTCTTTTTCTCTTCTTCAGTTGCTTCAAAGAATGGAAATTCTTTAAAACCTAAGAATTTAACAATTATTGAATTTGGAAATACTGAAATCTTAGTATTAAAATCTCTAACTGTACCATTGTAAAATCTTCTAGATTTTTGAATCTCTTCTTCCATATCTTTAAGGTTAGATTGAAGATTTAAGAAATTCTCATTTGCTTTTAACTGGGGATAGGCTTCTGCTATTGCAAAAATTTTAGAAATACCCTTTTGTAACTCACCATCTAGTTTAATCTTTTCATCAATTGATTCTGCACCCATAGCCTTTGATCTTAACTCAGTAACATTTTGAAACAAACTTTGTTCATGTTTAGCATACCCTTTAACAGTTTCTACAAGGTTTGGAATCATATCAAATCTCTGTTTTAGGAATGTCTCAATATCTGCAGTAGCCTCATTTACTGTTAATTTAGACTTAACAAGTGAGTTGTTAAGAGAAACAATATAAAAAGCTATAACTCCGATAACTCCTAATATTATAAATGCAATAGTTTCCATTTATTAGAAATAAATAAATTAATATTAAAGTATAGAGAAAAATATCTTAAATATCAATTCTTTGATATTTTCTTTTTATATATATCTAACCATACATGCATCAAATTATATGTATCATTGTTTCTATAAAGGACATCTCTTAGTAATTTTTCATTCATATGAATATTCGCATATTCAATATTTCTTAGAATTTTACTAATCAATACTACATTAAGGACCTCTCTTTGAGGTATTTCCCAGGTTTTGATTTTTTCAAATACTCTGTCATTGAATTCATCTATTTGGGCACTTGTAAAATCTGGTTGAATATTACTTTGAGCAATTTCTTCAAGATATGTTCCTAAACCAAGTAATAGATCTGGATTCACACATTTCTCAAGTTGATAAATATCAAAGTTTAATGGATTAGAAGCAACATACCTGTTAATCTCATCAAAAGAAGTTGAAAATGTTTCTGTAGAAAAGGCAGTATTCTCTTTACTAAATTGAAAGGAATCACTCTTTTCCATAAACAGATTATACAATACAGACAAGCATTTTGTATATACTCTCTTATTTAGAACTTTTTAATTGAAGTAGGTAAATCCTTATTCTACTTAGGAAGTGATTTATCCCATTTATTCCCATTACCAAAGATAGTTCTACATGCCAATACATAAAGTCATATTGAATATACCAAAGAGATGGAAATTTGTATCGAAGCATCATAAAGACACCAAAACCTAAGGAGGGGATTAATAGGAGCAGTATTAGAAGAGTATTCCAAAATGCATTGAATGATTTAATTGATATTTTAGAAATATTTTTCTTTATTAAAAGGTATGGTATCCAATATAGTATGTTAGATATTAACAAAGGTATAATTAAATTATAGGGGTTACTATTAGTTCCTTTTTCTACTTCTGGTACAACGTCTATCTCCTCTTTTTCTATGTCATTAATAACCGTTGAGGTTGTATTTTGGACATCATTAATCTCTCCAATTTTATATCTTTCAAGTAAAGAGTATGAACTTACTCTATGGTCTCTATCCATTCCTGCTTTAGTTTTGAAATCCTCTGTCATATCTTTGCCACACCAATCTCTAATATCCATATATCTATCATGAGATGGAATATACTCAGAAAGGTCATATACACTATTCTCAAATATTACCCAACAGTCAGTTGGGGTATTGTGTGTATATACCTCATCTAATGTATATGCATATATATTTTGGAGAAAGAGTATTGGTAAAAGTAATAGAGCAATAAATAATTTCATAAAATTGTTATTAAATTGAAATAATTAATTCAATAAATGATATATCAAACAATTACATACTTAAATAGTATTTTC
>DIFL01000045.1 GCA_002419125.1 Candidatus Dojkabacteria bacterium UBA5749
GGTACTCAGTTTGTTAGATATATGCGTAAGAAATACTCATTAACAGAGATTGCTAATATGAATGGAGTAAAGATATATCAAGAGTATGATAAATATTGTATATCTTAATATTTATATCTTTTGGTTTTATATTACAATTAACTATTACAAAATTGAATTGGGGGAAGAGTTAAGATTCTCTAAACCAGAATTGCTTTGAAATTAATTATTATCGACTATATTTCTTTGTGCTATTTTTTAATATCTTAGGTTCATATCTATTTAATCTCATATTGATATAATATACCGTATGAAATATTTCTCTTCTAAAAACTTCACTCTGTATCTTGATGACTCTTTAAAACTACTTAAGAAATTCCCTGATAACAAATTTAATATGATATTTGCAGATCCCCCTTACTTTCTTTCTAATGGAACCTTCTCGTGTCAAAATGGAAAAATGGTTGATGTTAAAAAAGGAGACTGGGATATGTCTAACTCATTAGAAGAAACCCTACAATTTCATAAAATATGGTTAACAGAATGTAAAAGAATATTAAAACCAAATGGAACAATATGGGTAAGTGGAACATACCACTCAATATATCAATGTGGGATACTAATACAACAATTAGGATACAGGATATTAAATGATATAGCTTGGTTTAAGCCAAATGCATCCCCTAATTTAAGTTGTAGATTCTTTACAGCAAGTCATGAGACATTAATATGGGCAAGAAAAGAACAAAGGAAACCTCATACCTTTAACTACAAAATTACAAAAGATGGAAATTGGTATGGAGATAGTATAAAGAAACCTAATAAGCAGATGAGAAGTGTATGGGAGATAAAGACAACACCACAATCTGAAAAGATATTTGGAAAACACCCTACTCAAAAACCTAAAGAACTATTAAAAAGAATAATATTAGCAAGTACTAACAAAGGAGATTTAATATTAGATCCATTTACTGGTAGTTCCACTACAGGTCTAGTTGCTGTAGAATACGGTAGGGAATATATAGGTATTGATAAAGAAAAAGAATATTTAGATTTATCAATACAAAGATATCAAAATGTAATTATATAATTTATAAAAATAACATTATGATCCTAGGAGGAAAAGGGGGAGCAAATACTAAAACGGGATTAGCTTTTGAAGGAGAAGTTGATTTCTTAACATTTATTGCAAAACAGAAGGATTATACTGTGCAAGGGAGGAATATTTTCTTCAGGGGAGAAGAAGTTGGTATGTCATTTAAAAAAAATGGGCTTTACCAATATCTAAATGAAAGAGGCATAGACTATACTAAGATACTAAGTAAAAAGATACTCCCAGATGATGTGGTTTTTGTAATAGTAAATAACACATTTCATATCCTTGAAATAAAATTTCAGAAAGTTGCCGGCTCAACAGATGAGAAGTTGCAGACTTGCGACTTTAAACTAAAACAATATCGCAAACTTTTGGCAAGTTTAAATGTAGAAGTAGCATATATTTACATACTAAACGATTGGTTCAAAGATGCGAGGTATAAGGATGTTTTAGATTACATTATTTCCATACCCAACTGTTACTATTATTTCAATTATCTGCCTTTGAACAAAATTGGGTTACCTATTCCCGAGGAAGAATAAATTATGATCCAAGCTAAACCATTTCTAAAATGGGCAGGAGGTAAAAGACAATTACTTAATGAAATTGATAAGAACTTGCCTCATCATATTTTAGAAACCAAACAACTGGATCTTTACATTGAACCATTTGTTGGAGGTGGTGCTCTCTTGTTTCATCTTCTTTCTAATTACTCTGTTAAAAAAAATATTATAAATGATATAAATCCCGATCTAATGCTCTCGTATAAAGTAATTAAACTTTTCCCAAAAGATTTAATTAATAAATTAAAAAAGATAGAAAGAGAATATTTACCTCTTGGATATGAACAAAGAAAAGAATACTTCTATAACAACCTGAGAATCCCCTACAACAAGTTGAAAATTGATTACACTACACCTAACACTAAGACTTCTATTGAGAAGGTTGCCTTACTCATTGCTTTAAATAAAACATGTTTTAATGGCCTATTTAGACAAAACAGTAAAGGAGAGTTTAATGTACCCTTTGGTAGATATGCAAACCCTAGGATACTTGATGAGAATAATATATTAAATGTTAGTCATCTACTTAAAAACACGGAGATATTTTGTGGAAGTTATGAATCAATTAAAATTTTAAAAGATACTAAAGCTTTTATCTATCTTGATCCTCCATATCGACCTTTAACTAATGCAGGATTTACAAAATATTCAAAAGAAGATTTCAATGATAACGATCAGAAACAATTAGCAAAATATTTTAGAGAATTAAATAAAGCAAAACATTACTTAATGCTTAGTAATTCTGATACAAATGATAAGTTTTTTGATGAATTGTATAAAGGGTTTAATATGCAGAAAGTATTAGCTAAAAGATATATTAACTCTAATGCAAATGGGAGAGGAAATATTAATGAATTGTTAATTAAGAATTACTAGCTCACACATCTGTTCAAACTCAACAATATCCTAAACTCATTTTTCTTTTATCACCCCCCTTATCTCTTCTAAATTA
>DIFL01000031.1:0-1838 GCA_002419125.1 Candidatus Dojkabacteria bacterium UBA5749
CTGTTTTCTCTTTTCTATATATTAATATTGAAATAACAAATCCTAATAGACTACCTATTGCCCAACCAGGTACAATCTCTAAAATTGAATAATACATTTCAGGAAGAATAATGTCATAGTTATTCTTTAAAGAAATTAATATCTCCGATGGTTTTATTAATACTGTTTTAGAAATATTAAAGATGTCAATTGAAATTTCCCAAAGAAAGAAAAATGTAAATAAGCTAATTGCTGAGAGTAATACATTCCTATTATTTCTAATTACTTGCTTCATTTAGATACTTTCTAATCTCTTTAATATATTTAAAATATGTTGAACTATTCTCTTGGTTACTTCGAGGATAGGGCAACTCAATATCAATCTTTTTATATATCGTTGATGGCTTTTTAGTTAATACGATAACACTCTGAGAAAGATATACACTCTCTTCAATACTGTGAGTAACAAAAAGAATAGTTTTTTTGGTTTTTTCCCAAATATTTATAATCTCATTATTCATCCTTCTTCTATTTATCTCATCTAAAGCCACAAAAGGTTCGTCCATTAAAAGAAGTTCTGGGTTATAACCCAGCGCTCTTCCTATTGAGACCTTCTGTTGCATACCACCTGATAGCTCACTTGGTCTATAGTGACTATATTCCTCAAGATCTAATTTTTTTAGAAGATCTTTCGTTTTCTTTTCTATTGTATTTTTAGAATATCCCATTATCTCTAATGGAAGCTGTATGTTTTGTCTAACAGTTCTCCATTCCAATAGAGTAGGCTTTTGTAATACTAATCCAATATCCCTAGACTCTCTAGCAGTTTGGGGTTTCTTACCATTAATAGAAATCTTACCCTCAATTTTGCAGTCATCTTTGGTAGGAAGTCCACATAATAAACGAAAAAGTGTAGATTTTCCACAACCAGAAGGACCAATAATGGATACAAAAGAACCTTTATTAATTGAAAATGTAATATCTTTTAAAACCTCTAAGCGTTTATCTTTGCTATCAAAGATAGCTCCCAAATTTTTAACTTCAATTATTTTAGTACTCACCATATTTATATTTTGTATTTATATATTTTTCTAATATCGTAATACCTTCAAAGATTGTTAATGAAGCAATAGAAATTAGAATTACACTTACCCAAACACGAGGAATCATCTGATTATTAAATGAGTTATATATATCTTTTCCGATACCACCTTTTACTGAAAGAGGTAGTTCTGTAATAATTGTAGCCACTATACTAGCTGTTGAAAGTACTTTCATTTGTGAGAGTAGTGTAGGCACTAAAGATGGAAATATGAGATATCTATACTTTTTAACTCTTTTTATTGAATATGTACTAATTAAATCTTTATAACTAAGGGGGATATTTAGGATACAATTTTTAACTGCAATAGATATAGGAAAGATTAAAAAGAGAGTAATTATAAATATCTTGGTAGGATATCCATATCCAAGCATAGTAGCAATAACTGGAGCTAGCGCTGGGACAGGTATTAACTGTGTTAAGAAAAGCAAAGGAAATAGTAATGAATAAATTACTTTGCTATGTGCTAATACTATTCCTAACCCCAACCCAACTATCAATGCAATTACAAAACCAATAAAGGCATCTCTTAAACTAAAAATCGTTTTAGTTAATACACTTTGATATCTAACTGAGTGTTGTAAAAAGAATTCTTTTTTAATAAATATATATAAATCAGAGGGTTTAGGTACAATTCTTTTGGGTACTTCAAAATAGTTAATTAAGAACTCCCATATTAAAATTATTAATACTAGTACGAATATAATTATTAAAATTTGTTTTATCTTACCTCCCATATATCAAAAAAAAAGACCTG
>DIFL01000031.1:1964-6485 GCA_002419125.1 Candidatus Dojkabacteria bacterium UBA5749
TAGGCTAAAACACGGAGTGGGTCAACTATATCTGAATCAAACCTATCATGAAAAATTACAGATAGTTCAGTACAACCGAGAACAACAGCCTTACATCCTTTACTTTTAAGTTCCTCAATTACGCTATCCAAGGAAGACGATTTAATATCTTTTCCGGCTTTTACACCATCATATATTGCTTTCATGACTAAATCTTGTCCCTCTGTTGACGGGTAAACTATCTCAACAGAATTACTATTTGCATATTTATCATATATCCTCATTTCTCTAGTACCATTTGTAGCTAAAATTCCGATTTTTTCAATCATAGGAAATTTCCCAATAATATATTTAATAGTTTCATCAATCATATTAATAACTGGGATATTTACACTGTTTTGAATATCTTCATAGAAAGAGTGAGAAGTATTACATGGGATAGCGATATGAGATACGCCTAAACTCTCAAGCAATTTAGCATCTTCAATTAGCAAATGTTTTAATTCCTCTGTTTTCTTAAACAGAATAGCCCTTGTTCTATCAGGCATTGAAGCATGATTAAGATATATTGCATCAATATGATCTTGGTCTGCATCTGCCTTAGTATTATCTACAATTAAATTGTAGAAATATGCTGTAGCTTTGGGACCCAAACCTCCAATAACTCCTAATTTCTTCTCATTCATTATTCTAACCTCATCTTTCTAAAATGACTGACATGGGTTTTAAAAAAACGAAGGAATCTAATAAAGCCCATATCTCTAATATTAAATACAGGATTAATAACATCCCCCTTTAAGATTAATGATATCATTTCTTTTCTATATTTATTTGATCTAACAAATATTAAAGCCAATATTATTGGAATAACTAACCAAAGTTTTTTGTTAGTAGCTAATGTAAATTCTAAGTCTCTGTTATCTATATATTCCTTAACAACATACTCTGCTAAATTGTATCCTGCCCCTGTAACATAGTAATTACTTCTTCCCTGTCTAGTATTTATTTCAAAGAATTTATACTTTTCATCTCTACTATCATATTTAATATCAAAATTAAAAAACCCAACATATTTAATATCTTCTAGAAACTTCTTTACCCTATTTGACAGTTCCTTATTAACCTCATTAATTATTACTGAGTGATTACCTAATCCATGAGGAGTATGCTCTTCCATAAGGACATTACCTAAAGAGAGTAGTTTAACTTTTCCCTTTCTATCAGAGTATCCCGTTAAAACATACATATATGTATCATCTCCTGGAATCATTTCTTGAATTATCAATTTGTCTGGATATCCTGCACTGTAAATATCCTTTATAGTCGTTAGTAATTGCTCCTTACTATGTACCTTGTAAACCTTTTTCTGTGTATCAAAAGGATGTTCCCAATACTTAATCCCATCAGAGGGTTTAAGAATAATGGGATATGAAAAACCGTGTTCAACCTTCTCTCCCATTTCTTTTGAATATACAAAAGTCTTAGGATAGTCAAGATTATATTTTTTACAAAGGTTGTAAAAATTCTCTTTAATAGTTAACTCTTGGATCTGTTTATAATCAGTATCAATAGTAACAACATTCTTTTCGAATTTACCTCTTAATTTTGCTACTAATGAAACATAGCTATCTCCACAAGGAATAACCAATATCCTTCTTCCGGAATTTTCATTTGCCACTTTGTTAACTGTACTTAGAAACACCTCCTCTTTTTCAATATCTTCTATGGCTTTGTAATCTGATATTTTACTATTACAGTTAGGACCAGTATATATCTTTCCATATACAATGGATTTCAGTTTATAAGCATCATAGAAAGCTCTAGCCATACTATATGAATTAATATCTCCGGCAAATAGCAATGGTATAAATTGATTCTCTTTAAAGGTCATTTGTATAATCACTATTTTAATTTCTCTCAATTATATCCATATTTACTATAATTTCAAATAATATCTGTTTCCTTGATAATATACTTTAAAAAAGATATATTATTCTGTTATTTTAAATTCTAATTTCTATGAATCATTTTAGAGGAGACTTGGTTATTGTAGCTTGTGAATCTGGAAAAGAGTTTGCATTAAAGATATTAAAAGAGATTAACAAAAAGAGAAAAAAGAAAATCCATCTACTTGATTCAGTGGAGATTACTTTTGCTAATACAGAAATCAAATCTGTATTAAATGAGAGTGTAAGAGGTAAAGATGTATTTGTAGTTCAAGATGTAGAAAATCATTACAATGGAAAGAGTGTAGACCAAAATTTAAGGGCTCTTTATACAGTCTTAGGGGCTTGTAAAAGATGTGATGCAAACTATGTAACTGCTGTAATACCATCATTCCCATACTCAAGACAAGACAAACAGTGGGGTAGGGAAGATATTACCGCTGCACGAGTTGCTAGCGAACTTGAAGGGGCTATGGGTGCAGATCATATCATTACCATTGATTTACATAATACAGCCATTCAAGGCTTCTTTAGGGTCTCCTGGGTAGATAATCTAAAGGGTAGTCAGGTCTTACTCCCATATGTCAAAAGATTAATGAAAGATCCTCAAAATACTACTTTTTTACCTACAGATTTAGGAGGAGCTAAAAGAGCAAACTATTACTCAACATACCTTAATACAGATGTAGCATTTGCTTACAAAGTAAGAAACTACAAGAAGAGTAATACTATCTCAGATTTGAAAATAATGGGTAATATCAAAAATAGGACTGTATATGTTGTTGATGACATGATTGATACAGGGGGGACTTTTTGTAAAGCAGTAACAATAGCCAAAGAAAATGGAGCTAAAGAGATAATTGGAGTTACAACCTTTGCTCTTCTTAATGGAGATGCAATAGAAACACTAAGTCAATTACACTCACAAAATGTGTTTTCAAAACTAATATGTACAGATGCTACATACATACCTAAAGAGTTATTAGATAAATATAAATGGATAAAGGTAATTTCAGTAACTAAGTACTTTGCGGAGATTATATCCAGATTAAACACCAGGCACTCAATTGGAAGCCTCTTAGATTAGGGCTATAGTAATATTTGTTTTTATGAATAATATTCCTTTTACAATGTTTCTCAGTTTTGCAGGTAAGCCTATATAAATATTCTTAAAAAAATTGTTGACAAAAGTTTTAATGTTCCTTAGTATTTAAATACTAGGACTTTTAAATCCGAGTAGGTTGGTACCGAACGCTGTTTTAGAACCAATTTTTCTAATTCAGATGTTTCTACGGATTTGAAGGATATGTTGATGATTCGAACATTGACACCTTAGGACATTAACAAGTCTCGAAGTTTTATTATTTCTTGGCTTGCGTTCTATGGCCAAACCCAGTATGTCGTAATGCATACTTTCCTGGTGTTTGGATGGTTGTATATTGGTACTCCATCCTTTTTTTTCTAACCACTTTTCCATTTAAGGTATAATGTTAAATGAAATTCTCTTCTAAAAAGATTGTTTTTTCTTTAATATCGCTATTACTATTTACCTTACTTATATATTTCTCTACTAAGTACTCCTCAGAGGAACTTTCTCACTTTATAAATACCGTTGGAGTACTTGCTCCATTGCTCTATTTAATTATCCAAATTGCAGGCCAAATATTTGCTCCTCTAAGTACCTCTGCTCTTTTTGTCGCTGGTTTTATTCTGTTTGGGAAGAAAGCTATTCTTTTTTCAATATTAACTTGGTTAATTACCTCTGCTACTAACTTTCTACTTGCTAGAAAGTATGGAAAGGGTGTACTGAGAAAACTGATAGGGATAGAGGGTGTAGAAAGAATTGAAGAAATTGCCAAAAGGATTGATAACAAGGGGTTCTTTTGGTTAAGACTCTCTACCTTTTACATTAACGATTTTGCATCATATGCTTTTGGTCTTACTAAAATCTCTTTCAAAAGATATTATCTCGTTTCTGTTCTAAGTATAATCCCTTGGAGTTTAGTTATGATGTTAGTTATTAAAAATGGTGAGTCCCCTATATTTACTACTTTAAAAATATTTCTAAGTATGATTCCTTTTGGAATATTAAGTTATCTTTTTTTAAAAAAGAAAAAGAAATGATACTATATATTACCTATGAAAATATTTTTTAAAGTATTTTTCTGTTTAATACTTTCCATAACCCTAGTAATTCTCTCCTCTTCCTTTATTAAAGATGAAGTATATGACATCAACAATGACCTTACTGTTATCAAACTACCTCCATTAGAACAGAGAGTTCTCAAACAGATGAGCTTAGAAGAGAAAGTAGGGCAGTTACTGCTTTTTGGTTTTAATGGATTAGAAATGGGTAAGAATACTAAGGATTTAATTAATAACAAACATATTGGGGGAGTTCTTTTACTTGCGAAAAACATATCAAATGCTTCCCAATTAACAAATCTAAACTCTCAATTACAAAGTCAAGCAAGAATTCCTCTCCTTATTTCAATTGATCAAGAGGGTGGGGTAGTATCTAGAATAAAGTGGGAGAAGGAACTATTAATATCTCAGAAAAACATGGGAGGG
The DNA here is from genome assembly GCA_002419125.1 of Candidatus Dojkabacteria bacterium UBA5749. Taxonomy (GTDB): domain Bacteria; phylum Patescibacteriota; class Dojkabacteria; order SC72; family SC72; genus UBA2259. The sequence goes on from DIFL01000031.1 coordinate 6,461, forward strand.
GAAGAAGATATATACTCTCTCTCTG
>DIFL01000056.1:0-1661 GCA_002419125.1 Candidatus Dojkabacteria bacterium UBA5749
ATTGTATATTCCCATTAGTTTTTACTCTTCTAACTTCTTCCAGAACTTCTCAGCCTCTTTGTATGATTTGTTTATTTTAAACCCATAAACTAATAAACTAATACCTGCAATAGAAAGAAATGCAGCAACTAAATAACTTAAAAGAGCAGGGAACAAAAATATAAGTACTGCAAAAAGTATTAGCACTATACCGTCAAGTTTAAGCATAGAGGTTATATCTTTTAGCGTATCTTTAATAGGATTCATATGTTTAAATAGAATAAATTAAATATAAATATATTAGAGACTATTCTTCCAAATACAGTATATTTATATTTTTGTATATATGCGTAAAATATTAAACTAATTACTCATATCTCAAAGCATCTATTGGATTCAACTTTGCAGCTCTCATAGCAGGATATATCCCAAAAACAATCCCTAGTAAACTTGAAATACCCACGGCTAAAATAATAGAGTCTATCGTAACTACTGCCTCAATACCTAACCATTGACCAGCACCCATCCCAATTAGATATCCAGCTAGAATTCCAAAGACCCCCCCTATTAATGTAAGAACTACGGACTCTGTTAAAAACTGTATAAGAATATCTGAGGTTTTTGCTCCAAGAGCCTTCCTTAGACCAATCTCTCTAGTCCTCTCCGTGACCGAAACCAACATAATGTTCATTATTCCAATACCACCAACTAGTAAAGAAATAGAGGCAATTCCAGTTAAAAAGGATGTTAGCATTGTCATTATTGTATCAACCATAGATAACAAATCCTCAGAAGAAGTTACTGAGAAATCTGCAAGAGAAGCATCTTCTATCCCGTGACTCTTTAGAAGAACTTCTTCAATTTTTCCCTTAGCCTTCTCAACAGTCTCCTCAGAAAATGCCTGTACCGTGATTCCACTGTAATACTCTGTACCAAAAAGTTCAAAAGCTTTGGTATCCGATATATACGCTTGTAAATTGGGATTACTTATATTATTTTCGTTTTCTGTTCCTAAGATTCCTTTTACAATAAACGTCGTATTGTGTACTTCTATTTCTTTTCCAATTGGATCTTCTTCAACAAAAAGATTACTAGCCAATTCCTTACCCAATACTATCTCATTACCACTCTCCAAATTGACATACTCTCCACTCTCAAGGGAGAAGCTATTTAAAACAAAATAATCTGAAGACACACCTAAAAGACTCGCTATCTGGCTTCTATCTTTAACTACAAACTCTACTTGGTTCGCCACATATCCAGCGGAATATGAGACAACATCTTTTGATATATCCCCTATGGCTTTAAGATCTTCTTGTATCAATGACTGAGAAAGCCCTCCCATAGGATAATTTGTCGGCTGCTCAATACTCCCATTCCTTCTGTCAGCAAAATTCTCAGGCATTCTTGAATTTACACCTGGAATTGAAGTTACTCTTAGATTAGTAGTCCCTAGTATACCTATTTGTTCACTAATACTCTCTCGTACTCCATTGCCCAACGACATTAGCCCTATCACTGCACCGATACCAATAACAATTCCCAATATTGTAAGAAATGTCCTCCCTTTATTGGACATAATAGATTTAGAAGATTGTTTTAAAATACTTATAAATTTCATTTGTTCATCTCCTCTTTAATTATATTTCCATCACGCAAATGGATTATTCTAGAAGCATATT
>DIFL01000056.1:1720-4686 GCA_002419125.1 Candidatus Dojkabacteria bacterium UBA5749
CTCTTTGTATCTAAGTTACCTGTTGGTTCATCTGCGAGAATAATACTGGGATTCATCATCAAGGCTCTAGCTATTGCAACCCTTTGAATTTGCCCACCAGACAATTCATTGCTTTTATGACTACTCCATTTCTTTAAACCAACCATATCTATTAAAGACTCTGCTTTCCCTTTTGGATCAGGAATATCCCCATACACCGTTGGAAGGAGAACATTATCTAATACTGTGGTTCTAGGAAGTAAATTAAACTGTTGAAATACAAAACCGATTTCTTTATTTCTAACTTTCGCTAACTCTTTCCCCTTAAATTTACTAACATCCCTATTATTAAGAATATATGTTCCACTACTAGGGGTATCTAATAACCCTAATATGTTCATCATTGTGGATTTACCACTTCCAGAAGGTCCCATTATTGCTAAAAACTCACCTTCCTTTATATTCAAATCAACATTTTTCAATGCTTTAGTATCACCTCCTACGGCCGTGTATACTTTCTTTATATTTTTTAATTCTATGATATTTTTGGACACAATCCTCAGTATATCATACAACTTTTAAAAGGCAAACTAAGGCGAGATTAACATTTAGTTGATACTATATCTGTTTGTTTAACAAATTTTTTATCGTTATAAACCCAAACTAGATAATAGATGCCTAGAGCCGTTATACACATTTAAGAGAGCCTTTAAATGATATCTCCTGTCAGTTATACCTTGAACTGACTATTGTACAAAGAGGTATAAAAACCGTTCTTTCGTAGTAAATCTTCGTGATTACCCTTCTCTACAATATCTCCATTATCTATAACTAGTATCAAATCTGATTTCTTGATGGTAGATAATCTGTGTGCAATAACAAAAGTTGTTCTTCCTTTCATCAACTGTCCCATTGCCTTTTGAATCAATATCTCTGTTCTAGTATCCACTGAACTAGTAGCCTCATCAAGGATTAACATCGGAGGATTATCCAACATGGCCCTTGCTATTGTTATTAGTTGCTTCTCTCCTTGGGATATGTTGTCTGCCTCTTCATTTATAACCATGTTATATCCATCTGGCAAAGAACGTATGAAGTAATCCACTTGGGCATTTTTAGCTGCTTGTATAATCTCCAATTCGTTCCTCCTAGAACTTCCATAAGCTATATTCTCCTTGACAGTACCATTAAACAACCATGTATCCTGCAAAACCATACCAAACATCTTTCTAATATCTTCTCTCTTCATCTCTCGAATATCTACACCATCTATTTTTATTGATCCTTTATCAACATCATAAAATCTCATCAATAAATTTACCAATGTCGTCTTTCCAGCTCCCGTAGGCCCTACTATTGCTACCTGTTGTCCAGCCCTTATCTTAGCACTAAAATCCTTTATGACCACTTGATCAGGATTATATCCAAAGGTTACATGCTCAAACTCCACATTACCTTTTACAGAATTTAAAACAACAGGATTATTGATTTCTGTTACTTCCTCCTGTTCCTCTAAGAATTCAAATATTCTCTCCGCAGCAGCAGCTGTTGATTGCAAAACATTTGTAATATTTGCAGCTTGAGTAATAGGTTGAGTAAATTGTCTCATGTATTGAATAAATGCTTGAATATCACCAATCATCAACTTATTATTAATTGCCAACCACCCCCCAAGTACTGCTATCGCTACATAGGCCACATTCCCTACAATATCCATAAGGGGAAAAAGTAATCCAGAGAGAAATTGAGATTTCCATGCACTATCATAAAGTTTTTCATTGATACCATTAAATTTTTTCAAAGCTCTTTCCTCACCATTAAAAGCCTTTACAATATTGTGTCCCGCATACATCTCTTCTACATGCCCATTTATATCTGCTAATGTATCCTGTTGTCTTTTAAAAAGATCCTGAGATTTCTTAACAATGAAAGAGATAAAGACAATGCTAAGAGGTAACACAAGTATAGCTACAAGCGTAAGTAACCAATTAATACTTAGCATCATTATTAGAATTCCTAATATCGTAGTCACAGAGATTATTATTTGAGTAATCCCTCGGTTAAGAGTTTGATCAACAGTATCTACATCATTAGTAATTCTACTCAGAACTTCTCCATGTGTTTCGTTATCAAAATATTTTATAGGTAATCTATGTATCTTGTTTAATATCTTTTTTCTCAAATCATATGAAATCTTTTGTGTAATTCCTGACATAATCCAACCCTGTAGGTATGAAAAAAGGACACTTACAAGATACAAACCAATCAGGAGAACTATCGTTTGCCCGATAACATCAAACTGAATATGAGGTTTTTCAGAAAAATCCACATTCTTAATTTGATTCAATCTATCCTCGGGGATTTCGGAAATCATCTTCGCAGGAACTATATTCAAAATGACCTCTCCGGTTGTACCCTTAGGCAATGTAGTTCCTTCGGGAAGTTTTTGAACTATCTGCTCATAAACAACTATATTTATATAATCTTCTGCTATTTGGTTAGTAATATTCCCTAATATTCTTGGACCAAGAATTGAAAATATTGTGCTTACAATAGCAAATATTACTACTACAATCAGAGATTTTTTGTATGGGGATAAATATTTGACAAATTTCTTCATTGTCTTTTTAAAGTCTTTGGCCTTCTCTCCACCACGCATCATTCCCGTATGGCCACCAATCCTTGGACCTCTTTTATTTGTATGTGATTTCTCCTTACTACTCATCTTTTAATTCTTTTTCAGATAATTGAGAACCCGCTATTTCTTTGTATACCTCACAAGTTCTTAAAAGCTCTTTATGCTTACCTATTCCTACTACTCTGCCATTATCTAGAACGATGATTTTATCAGCGTGGAGTATTGTTCCAATCCTTTGAGCAACAATAATCACAGTAGAATCACTTGTAATCGTTTTTAATTCTTCTCTTAGTTTATAATCTGTTTCAAAATCTAATGCCGAGAAACTATCATCGAAAATGTAGATATC
>DIFL01000051.1:0-8659 GCA_002419125.1 Candidatus Dojkabacteria bacterium UBA5749
ATAATGAACTTTACTTCTCTAAAGCTATTGATGATATGGCAAAGGAAATGGATGTATATGCAAAAGAGATTGATGGAGAGTGGCTAACTACAGGAGACCCATTAAGTTACACAAAAGCTGTAGTAAAATATGCTATGAAAAGGGAGAATTTCAAGGATGAAATTAAAAAGATAGTTAATTCTTAATATATATCTTTAAGTCAACTGCTACTACCCTACTTTCTGTAAGTATAATGGGGTTCATATCTATACTATATATTTCTGGGTATGTTACTAGCAGTCTCTGTACTTTATCTATCATTTCGATTAGTTTTTGTTTTGGTAAAGCAGGTTTCCCTCTGTATCCATCAATTATTTTAACAACCTTAGTACTATCTAATTTCATAGTAATATTTTTAATACTCTCGGGAACTAAAATATGTTCAATATCCTTGTAAACCTCTGTATATATTCCACCCTGTCCAATAGCAATTAAATGTCCAAAACCTAACCCCTCGTTTTCATAAATATCACTATTGCCCTCCCTATTTGCCCCAATAAAGAACTCTAATTTAGGTTCAATCATTTCTTGAATTAATATCTGAGGGGATTTTTTACCAGTAGACTTTTGTATATTTTGTGATAGTACTTCAAATTTCTCTTGGAGTTCTGTAATAGTGCGAATATCAAGAAAAACTCCTTTAAAATCAGTTTTATGTGCTAAATCTTTAGAGGTAGCCTTTATTACAACAGGAAATATCTTACTTGAAAAATCTATCGCTTCCGCAACACTCCCAGTTATTAACTGTTTAGGAAGTTGAATTCCTACCTCTTTAGCAATTTTCTCTGTGATTTCATCTGATAGAACAACTGGTTGGTCTTTCAACTCTTCTTGAAGAACTTTTCGATGTCTTCCCTTAGAAATTAAATCATTTGTCTTTCTTACACTATGACTGTTTTTTTGCATTTCATAGTTTGTTACCATACTTATAAGTCTCATACTATCCTCTATATTATTAGATACAAATAATCCATATGCCCTAAGTATTTTATTCCCATCTTCAACATCATTACCACCTAAGAAGCATGAAAATATCGGTTTCGAAGACTGTTTTTGAATATCTACAATACATTTAGCAACTCCTGTGATATCTGTAACAAGTTGTGGAGTTAATACTACAACCAATGAATCAACGGTAACATCATCAAGTAGTGTCTTTATGGCAAACTCGTACCTATCTAATAATGCATCTCCTAGTATGTCTACTGGATTGTTAATATTTGATTGCAAAGGAAGAAATTTAGAAAGTTTCTCTTTTGTTTTTTCTCCTATTTCAGCCATATTAAGATTGAATTTCTCTACATAATCTGTAGCCATAATTCCAGGACCTCCGGCATTTGTGACTATCCCAACACCTTTTCCCTTTGGTAACTTGTTTAGTGCTATAACTTTTATAGTGTCAAAAAGTTCTTCGGAGCTCTCTACCTTAATTAGGTTTCCCTTTTTAATAGCAGCAAGAGTAGTATCATATGAACTGGCTAGGGAACCTGTATGGGAAGAAATAGCTTCTTTAGCTTTCTGAGAACTTCCTGGAGCAATAATTATCATTGGTTTCGTGCTTCTTTGTGCTATTTCTACAAAATCTTTACCATCTTCAAACTCTTCTAAATAGATTGCTATTGATTGGGTATCCTTATCTTTCTGTAAATACTCTATTAACTCATTTTCAGTAATATCTGCCTTGTTTCCAATTGAGATAACTTTAGAAAAGCCAATATTATCCCTAATTGCCATATCTAATATTGCTGTACAGAAAGCCCCCGATTGAGAAATGAAAGATGTTGTGCCTTCTAATGTATTTTTTCTAGCAAAGGAAAGATTTAGGTTAATACTGTTATTAATAATTCCTAAGGTATTTGGACCTATTAATCGAATATTTGCATCTTTAAGCTTTTTTGCAATTTTTTCCTCCAACTCTTTTCCCTCTTGCCCTGTTTCTTTAAAACCAGAAGAGATGATGATAACTGATTCTACCCCTTTTTGTATACAATCATCTATTGAACTTTCTACAAACTGTGAAGGAATTACAATACAAACAGTATCTATATCTCCAGGAATACTTTGTAAATCAGGATAGCACTCTTTCCCCTCTATATCTGGATATTTTGGATTAACAGGATATACCTTACCTGTAAAGCCTCCATTTATGACATTGTCATATATGACTCTTCCAATTTTCTCTTTTTCAATTGAAACTCCAACAACAGCTATACTTTTTGGTGCAAGCAAAGAATCCTTAATCATGTTTAATCTATGTCATTTAAGATATTTGATACTCCATAACTTTTAACTTCATTTACTAATTCGGTATTTCTATTCTTTCTGTTTTTTAATAACGAGTAGTAATCCTTTATTTTTTTGTTTTGATATATTACTCCAGTATATATTTTATCTTTACTAGTAATTCTTTTTCTAGCAATACCAATATCATCAGTAACATCTACTTTAGAGATTTTACTATTCAAAATAACGGCACTATTTTCCGGGTTATATGTAGGACATATCTGAATAATTTCTATTACACTAAATCCCTTATGTTTAATACCAGATTTAATAATTTCAGTTAATTGCATGGGGTCATTTGAGTACCCTTTAGCATAAAAAGAAGGATTGAGACTTAAAACTAATTCTCCAATATTTATATCTCCTTCTGTTTTACCATCAGGAAATCCATACATATCCTTACCCTTCTTAGTAGTAGAGGTTATCTGTCCAGTAGTTAATGCAAAATTCTCATTATTATGAATCAGTACTGTTAAATCATAGTTAGACCTAATTGCGTGTATTAAATGATCAATCCCTTCATGCAAACAACCTCCATCCCCTATATCCGCTATTACAGTCATCTTTCTATTTGCTAAATGACAACCTACTGCAAAAGGTATAGCTCTTCCATGTAATCCTTTAACTCTAAAACCTTCAATTTTATCCCCTCCATTTCCATTACATCCTATATCAAAAGACATGACGACTTCACTAGGGTGTTTTTCTAAATCTACTAAAGCCTTTTTTAAAGCCATATGGATATTATAGTCCCCACAACCTGGGCACCAGGTATACTTTTCATTTGTATTGTAATTGTTTAAATCTACTTTCATTGTTTTAAGTACTCTAAGATATCATCTACAAAGAATGGTCTTCCATCAAATTTATTTATTGTGTTAGAAATGTAAAAGTTAGACTCACTTTTTATTAATTTCCCTAATCCATTGCTTTGGTTGTTTTCAATGAGCACAATTTTCACCTTTTCTTTAGCGAATTGAATAATTCTCTCTCCTTTAAAGGGATATATATATTGATAGTGTAAAAACCCAATTTTCTTTTTACTTAACTTCATTGCATCTAATACGGCATTTTTTGTGCTACCCATTCCAACAAATACTATAGTTGGATTTTTAGGACCATAATATTTAGGCTGGGGTATTTCTTTTTTTAAAGCTATTAACTTTCTCATTCTTTTCTCAGACATATTTACAATATCTTGCTCATCTTCTGTACTAATACCCTCTTGGTTATGTTCATCACTGTTTGTTAGATATGTAGTAGTACCAGCTTTAGGAATCCACCTAGGTGAAACTCCAGATTTAGTATACAAATATCTTTGTCTACCGTCTTTAACTAGTCCTCTTGTAATCTCCTTTGCTTTAGGAAGGGAGGAAAGATTAAAAATTGATTCTGCAATATGTTTTTCTGTTAAAAGGATTACTGGAATTTGATATTTTTCAGAGATATTAAATGCATCTTGAATGAGTGTATATGAATCAGAAGCATCAGAAACCGATATCACACATCTGGGGAATTCTCCATGACCAGAGTAAAGAGCAACATTTAAGTCTGAACCCCCTGTCCAAGTTGGAACACCAGTTCCAGGACCAGCTCTTTGTCCTAATACAATGACTAATGGAATTTCTGTCATTGCACTGCAAGAGATACTTTCAGTCATTAAATCAAACCCACCACCAGAGGTAGCTGTAAAGGCTCTACAACCCATATACATACTTCCCATTACCATTTGTACTGCAGTAATTTCACTTTCAGCTTGTTTAACAAGTATCCCTGTTTTTTGATATGTATTACCTAAAACTTCTAAAATAGATGTGGCAGGAGTCATAGGGTACGCGTAGTAGGCCCTACAGCCCACTGATATTGCACCTAATGCTATCGCTTGATTACCAGTAATAACTATTGATTTGCCCCATTTGTTATCTTTTAGTTTAGGTAAACCTTCTAAAATATCATCTTTAATTTCATCTAGGTTAAAACCTGCTAATAGGCATCTTTTCTCGGCTTCTAAATCTATACCCTCTTTTTGAATAAAGAAATCAATTACAACCTTTTGAAGTACTTTAATATCTAAACCTAATACTTTCCATATACTTCCAAGCATTACCATATTCCCCATTATCTTTGGGGCTTTCTCTTTTTCAGAAATAGCTAATGTGTCAATATATACAATTTTAATCTTGTTTTCTTTAACATATTTCTCTGCTTGTTGGCTTAATCTAAAATCTTTAACTGAATGAAATATTACTCCCCTACCATATACATTAAAAAGATATTTCTCTAGGGCCTCTTTGTCAATACAAACTAAAATGTTTGTTTTCTCGGAAGGGCTTAACACCTCAACAGATGAGAAATCAATCTGATATGAAGCAAATCCTCCTCTAATGATTGAAGGGTACTCTCTATATGCAAAGGTATGATATCCAGTTTCCTTTAAAGCTTTACTAACAAACTTTCCTAAGGAGTTAATACCTTGACCCGACTCACCTCCAAACTTTATAGATAGTCTGTCTTTCATTTAAATATAAGAATAAACAATATTTATTTAGGTTATCATTGATAAAATATCTTGTCAAAACTATTACAATATAGGATAAAGTAAGGTAGAATACTTTTATGATTGATAAATGTAATATTACAATTGAATCTGGTAAGGGTGGAGACGGAATGATAGCTTTTGATAATAACAGGAAGGCTGATGGTGGTAATGGAGGCGATGGTGGAAGTGTATATGTTATTGGGGATACGAATGTATATGATCTTTCTAAACTTTCTGAGTTAAAAAAAGTAAAAGCACAAGATGGAGAGAATGGGAATAAAAACAAGAAAACGGGTAAAAATGGAGATGATCTTGAAATACATCTTCCTTTGGTAACAAAAATTTTTAATCAAGATGGTACTGAACTTCTAACTGTTTCAAAAAGTAATATTAAAGTTAAACTTTTAGATGGTGGTAAAGGAGGAGATGGTAATTTCACTTTAAGGGGTGATGGCTGGGATGGAAAGATGTCTAGAAAGAAAGGTGGTTTAGGTTCTATTAAAGATATTAAATTAGAATTAAATTTCAAATCAGATGCTATCTTTTTAGGCTTCCCAAACGCTGGAAAGTCTAGTATTGTTAACTCTTTAAGTAATGCTAAATACAAGGTTGCTCCTTATGAGTTTACTACTCTTAATCCTCAACTAGCTGTTATGGGTAGATATGTACTAATGGATCTTCCTGGGTTAATAGAGGGGACTTCTAAGGGTAAAGGTCTAGGTTTAGACTTTGTTAAACATACTAAATATGCAAAACTTCTCGTTCATTGTATTAGTTTAGAAAATATAAATATTATTGATACTTACAACAGAATGAGAAAGGAATTTCTAAAAATTTCTGAAGGGCTCTACTCTATTCCAGAGTTTGTAGTTTTTACGAAAGCGGATATTTTTTCTAATGAGCAACTTGTTTTAAAAAAGAAAGAATTAAGCAAGGTGTTTAAAGATGCTATATATATCTCTGTATACAGGAAAGAAGATGTTAACTTACTTAAGGAAGAATTAAAAAAGAGATTGAGTTCTATTTCTAATTCCGTTGTCTAATGCTAATTTAGCATTCCATTGTAAATCTGGTTTATCAGACATACTCTCTACTAACCACTCTAAATATTCTCTGTCAGTTCTTTCAATCTCTTCAAATGTTTTGCCCATATATTTACCAAATGTCATCTCTCTCATTACTTGAGGTTGTTTTGTAATCATAATCATATTCTCAATACTTAGTTTGGTGTTTTCTTTAAGATAAATAAAGAGGTCTTTTAGAAAGTACACATCACTTAGTGCATCATGGGCTTTAATATGTTCCTTGTTTTCTGTTTTGTATAAACCTAGATAGTATCTAAGAAATTGTAATCTGTAACTTTCTAAATCTTTCCCTTCTGGTGTAGTTAATGCATTTCTTGAAATTTTAAGTGTACAAATTGTATTTGGAACAGTTATGCCTTTTTTTTCTAAAACCTCAACATCAAAATCAACATTATGAGCCACCCAAATATATTTATCTGCAAGAAATTGTAAATACTCTTTTAAGGAATCTCCTTTGTATTCTGGATCTATCCCTTCTTTAGGGAGTTTTGCCTGCTCAAAGGTATCACAATTTTCTACATCTTCAGGTGTAATATTATGTATAGACATAGCTCCAAAAGATATTTCTTGAATTGGTTTAAAATACATATTTAAATATATATCTGGATTGTCTGTTAATATTGCTAATTGAAGGAGGTCTTTTGTTTGGGTATCAGTTGTTTCAGTATCAATGTATAGTATGTTTTCTTTATTCATAGGCCTATTCTAACACAAGCATATTTTACTAACAAATATTTGAAAAAAAATCTCCAGACTGATAGTATAAAAGAAGATATAAGTTTAGAAGTGATTAATATGGAGAAAGACAAGGATTCAAATATAGTACCAATAGTTATTTCAATAGTTTTTGTTTTACTACTTTCTGTTGGTTTGTATGTAGTAATTAATAACAAAAACAATGGTGTAGAAGATACAAATATAAATTTAGAGGTTGAGGAGGCAGAGATGGATACAGTAAAAGATTTTGATGAGTTTACTTCTAAGACTATTACTCCAGGTACTGGGGTAGAGGCAGTTGTAGGTAATACAGTTTCCGTTCACTATGATGGTACTTTAATAGATGGAACTAAATTTGATAGTTCATATGATAGAGGAACTCCATTTGAGTTTACCTTAGGTCAAGGACAAGTTATTGAAGGATGGGAGAAAGGTGTTTTGGGTATGAAGGTTGGAGAAATTCGAGAGTTAAACATTCCTTCTTCTATGGGGTATGGAGAGTATGGAGCAGGTGCAACAATACCTGGGAAAGCTGGTTTAATCTTTAAAGTTGAATTACTAGAGATTAAGTAATTAAAACTTACCTAAAACCATTAAGATTCCAACTGCAAGTAGTAATACTCCTGAAACAAGGTGCATATATCTAACATTTTTGTCTTTCCAATCTTTTACATCTTCTACCTTGCTTGTGCCAAAATATACTAGTAATGTAACAACTAGCATTGGGAGAATAAATATAATATTGTAAAGGATTAGTGAAGGAATTGCTTTGATAACGCCATCAGTTGCTAACAACCCTCCTAATATTATATATGGTCCAATAGTACAGGGGAGTAAGAATATTGTTACAAAGAGTCCTATTCCAAATGCTGCAAATGGAGAGGTGACTTTTGCAATAATCTTGTTTACTTTAGGTCTTAAAAACAAAGGCATTTCTGTTCCAATACTACCCGGTTTGTATGAGAAGAAATCTTTTAGGCCAAGAATTCCCAATATCGAAGCAACTACTCCTAATATAAAATTTAAACCTAATTTGCCAAAAAGAATCTCTCTAATATTTCCAATTGATTGAACAACTTCAAAGGCTTTAACAATTAAAATTCCGTAAATCAAATACATTATTAATACAGAACAAACAAAAGCTAATCCAGCTAGAAGTATATCTTTTCTTTTCCCAGGATTATAGGTAATTATGGATATTAAGACTAAAGCCAAAATTGATAGTGCACAAGGGTTAACAGAGTCTGCTAAACCTAATGAAAGAATTTTTCCAATTGATAGTTTGTCATCAGAAACGGTTTGCTCTTCTTTAATTATTTCTTGATTTGTAGGAACAATATTCTCTATACTAATCCCATTCCATTGTAATAACCAGCCGTTCACCTTTATGGCATTTTCATATATTAAATTCCCACTAGGAGTTTGAATAGTCTGGGGTTTTGTACTTTTACCATTTAGACCCTCTATTGCATTATCTATTTCTGATGCATAAATAAAGTTCTTAATTTGTTTGTTTTCATCATCTGAGAGTGTTGTAATGGAATATCTTACTGCAATCCTGTCCTTAGAAAATATCCTTGGATATCTAGAGAGAGAATTTAAATTAAAATCTTCAAACCTTACCGAATTCCCATCCGAAAGATATATAGTATCTGGTTGTGCATTAGAAATCATTTCATCTATATTGTCAATTATTGGTGTATCCCCAGTATTTCTATTGTCCTTACTAAACATTAGTTGAGGTACGCCCATATCGAGTTTGTAATTATCTATATATGTGTTTAAGACTTGAGAATTAGCTACAGTTTTATACATTTCGTACTCTATTAGTATTAAAGAACCACTCTGAACCCTTTTATGAATTTCTGGAGAAACTTTAGCACAGTGAGGGCATCCTATACCTGTAAAAGTAATACCAAACTTTTTGTCCTCTTGTGCTTTAATATTAATTATTGGTAAAAAGAGTACAAGAAAAAGTAATGCTGTAAATATCTTT
>DIFL01000051.1:8762-10373 GCA_002419125.1 Candidatus Dojkabacteria bacterium UBA5749
GGATATGCTGGAACAGGTAAAACAACGATATTAGGTTCATTAAATACGATATTAAATAGTAAAAAAAAGAAATTAAACATTGCATATTGTAGCTATACAGGTAAGGCATCAAGAGTTTTGGAAAGGAAATTAAGGGATTCAAATTCAATTTCATATTCTGACTATATTGGTACTATTCATAGATTAATATACAAGGCTATAGTTGACGAAAGGGATAATATTATTGGATGGGAAAAAATACCTCAATCTGACTTTGAATACTCATTAATTGTAGTAGATGAAGCTTCAATGATTACCCAAGATATTTGGAATGATTTACTCAGTTTTAATGTCCCAATTATTGCTGTCGGAGATCATGGTCAACTTCCCCCTATCGATGGTAACTTTAATTTAATGGACAACCCAGAACTTAGGTTAGAAAAGATATATAGACAGGAAGCAGATAATCCCATTATTATGCTTTCAGAAATGGTAAGAAAGGGTGAAAATATCCCCTTCAAAGAATTTGGTAAGAATATTAAGAAACTAGATAAAAGAGATGAAGATACTCAAAATCAAATATCAGACCTCTTTAATGCCTTTGATGACTCTACAATGGTATTGTGTGGTTACAATACTACTAGAAACAAGTTAAATATGCAGATAAGGGGGTTACAGTTTGATTCCTTGAACCCTTGCAATGGAGATAGAGTCATATGTTTAAAAAATAATAGGAATATGAATATATATAATGGGATGACAGGTACAATACTCTCAATATACAAAGACAAATTCAAGGGAAGTTCCTACTATCAAACTGAAATCTCCCTAGATTTTGAAGAGGAGCCATTCATTGGAAAGATATCAATCGAGCAATTTAATTCTCCTACTTTTAACAATTTAAGACTAAATGATATTAATTATTTTGACTTTGGATATGCTCTAACAGTACATAAGGCTCAAGGAAGTCAGGCAAATAGAGTTATTCTCTTTGAAGAAAGATTTAAGAGTATGGATGACCAAACATATGCTAGATGGTTGTATACAGCTATAACAAGAGCTGAAAAAGAATTATTCATTATTGGATAATCTTTTCTCTGGGTATATAATTAACTTATGGTTATTAATAAGCAAAAAGATATAGAGACTCTTCAAGAAGGGGCCGATATTTCTGTTGAAATTTTAAAAAGATTAGGAGAAAGTATTAAGGAAGGAGTTACCTCTCTTAAAATTGATGAGCTTGCAGGTCAATTATGTAGAGAGTACAAGGTTAAGCCTTCGTTTAAGAGAGTTAAGGGATATGATTTTAATACTTGTATTTCCGTTAATGATGTCGCTGTTCATGGTATCCCTAAAGATATTCCCTTAAAAAAAAGCGACTTGGTATCTATAGATTTTGGAATAATATATAAAGGATTTAATACTGATCACTGTTGGACATGGAGTGTAGGGAAACCAAACAAGGAGAATGAGAAATTATTACTGGCAGGAAGAAATGCTGTTGAAAACTGCCTTCCTTTGGCTATTACAGGTAACTACACTGGAGATTTAGGACACGAGATGGAAAGAGTTGCTAAAAAAAATGGTTTTAATATTTTAAAGATGTTTGTTGGTCATGGTATTGGTAAAACT
>DIFL01000051.1:10493-15897 GCA_002419125.1 Candidatus Dojkabacteria bacterium UBA5749
GTAATGTTTGAATATATGGTTATTGTTGATAATGATAAACCAATTGTTCTAACAAATACTTTAGATTGGAATACTGTAACTTAGTCTTTATAGCCCCATAGTAATATGGTATAATGTAGGTAGATAGGTCTACCCTATCTTTTTCTTTTTTGTTTTAACACATTAGAGAATACTTGTTCTTTAAAAAGGTCTATTCAAATATCTTCTTTGATATTTCACCCTGCTTTTATGCTATTTATTAATAGATAGTTTAAATTAGGGTGAAATGAATAACACACAAAATTTTGTTAATACAAAGGAGATGAAATGAAAACAAAAGGTAGTGAAAATATTCGAGTAGTTGTTTTAGTATTAATAGCTTCAGCATTAGTTTGTGGATTTATTCTAATAGATAATTCATACACTGAGAAGTCTCTTCGTGCTGAGGCTGCTGGGAATCAGTTATTGAACTCAATGACCTATCTTGGTCAATTACCATGGGATGCGAATGAATACAAATTGCGGGCAATTCTTGTCTGTGGTGAAAATAAATTATTCGTTGAAAATGGTGGGAAATTCGGAACTTCTGCACTAGGCTGTGGGTATCTCATTGCAAATGGGATAAATATAGAAACTGCAAAGGGGTTCCTTGACCCAGAAGGATATGTTTCTTTTAAGAAAGAGGTAATTAATGAATAGATCTTTGAGGGGGTGCCTATGTAATATTTGTATATTATATATACATTTTATGGGTACCCTCTTTAGATCCTTTGAGTGAAACTAACCCAATTTTGTGATATAATATACTATAGGTTTAAATACCTATATATTCTTTACTGTTTTAATACATTAAGGAATACTGCTCATTAAAAAGGTCTATTATTTTCATTAATATTTCTCTTTTTAATACGAACAACAGAGCTATTTAAATATTAGATAGCTGTTATGTTCGTATTAAACCAGTTTACTGGATCATAAAAAATAGGAGATTAGAAATGAAAAAAATTTTGTTGATTGTTTGTTTAGCAATTTCATTACTTTCACTCTCTGCTTGTGCAGAAAGTGACCCCCCAGAACATGTCCCATTTGAACTTTTGAATTTTGAGGTTGAACAAGACCCTGATTATATTGGATCTTATGCAATTGAAAGATACAATTTTACAAATGGTTCAAGGTGGATTGAATGGGGAGAATGGATACCAATCGATTTATCATCTCGTGTAGTATGTTTTGGTAACTTTGACCAAATTAATGGTTATGGAACCTTTCGAGCACGAAGTGATTACAATTGGATTGAAATTAAATCAGGTGATGCTTATTGTCTAAAACTAGAAAAACGGAACTAGACCTTTGGAGGGTTTCTGATTAGCTTAAATGCTAAACATTTGCTTTTGCAATGTATCAGAGACCCTCTAAAACCCCTTACTATGTATATATCTTTTGTAATATTGGTAATATCTGTTTCTTTCTACTAACTACATTAGGAAGAAAAAGAGTATTATCAATAACCTTAGAATTTAATTCCTTTTCCAATAAAGGTATATCTTTACCTACAACTAATAATATACAATTCCCTTTTAATAGGTCAGTTAGCATAACTAATCTTAAGTTTAAAGGATTAATCTCATTTAAATGAATTAACTCCTTTAAAATCTCTTCTTTCTTTAACTCCCTGTTGTTTAAAGTCTCTACTTGTGAAATTGAAAACCAATTACCATTAATTTCAATATTTCTAATATCCTCTTCAATAATCTCACTAGGAGAGAGGGTATTCCATATATCTTTTTTTTGAAAAAGCAGTAATGAATATTCCCACAAATCTTGTATTTTACATATCTCATTTAGTCTATTAGCTATCTCAATATCTAATTTAATTGTAGTTGGGGATTTAAATCCTAAAGTATCATCGAGAATAGCACTTAACAAAATCATAGAGATATTTTTAGAAATTAATACATTTGGATTAAATATCTTTTGAGCAACTAAGGTTGCGGTACTCCCACAAGGTCTAATTGTGATACTTTGAGGAATAATGTCTTCTAACTTAACATCATGATGATCAATTACTTCTAAGATATTTGCATTCTCCCAACCCTTTGCTCTACTCTCTGAGAAACTGTGGTCTACTAGTACAACATTCATACCTGAGATATTTGGAATATACTCTGGAAGATGGGTATTGTACTGTTTAAAAACCCATTCTGTCTGAGCATTTACCCTGTCACATCTAATTGCTTGGTAGTTATACTCCCCTATTCCCTCTTTGTATTTCTGAAAACCTACTGCAGAGGCAATAGCATCTAAGTCTGGTTTAGTATGTCCTACTATATATATATTTGGTTTCGAATCAGTCATATTATATTTAATATATCAGTTATACAAAGGTATGGATAGAATACTTTACTAATATGATAGAATGTATAAATAAAATTAATCCTTAACAAAAATGCCAGATACAGGAAATACAATCTATGATGTAGCAATAATTGGTGCTGGTCCCGCAGGACTTACAGCTAGTATATATGCTAGTAGGTATAAACTGAGTAATATTGTTTTTGGTAAACAAATTGGGGGCACAATTATTGATGCTCATAAGGTATGTAATTATCCAGGTATGCCAGATATTTGTGGCTTAGATTTAGGTGCAAATATGTTTGAACAGGCTAAAATGCTTGGTGGAGAGCATAAAGGGGAACATATTGTTGACATTAAAAAAGAAAATGGTAATTTTAATTTAGTAAGTGATAAGGGTAGCAGATATCAATCTAAAACAGTAATNNCTCGCTTTGGGAACCAATAGGAACAAATTAAATATTCCTAATGAAGACTACTATCTAGGTAAAGGACTTTCATATTGTGCTACATGTGATGCAATGTTTTATAAAGGTAAAACGGTTGCTATAATTGGAGGAAGTAATGCAGCAACAATGTCTGCTAGTATGCTTTCTGATATTGCAAAGAAGATATATATCATTTACAGAGGTACAGAACTAAGAGGAGACCAGGTTTGGGTAGATGAAGTAAAGAGTAAGGAAAATATTGAAATTATATATACAACCATAGTAACTGGTATTGAAGGAGAAAACAGAGTTGAAAGAATTAAACTGTCTAAACCTTTTAGAAATTCAGAGTTTTTACCTGTTGATGGTGTTTTTGTAGAAATAGGTTCTGAACCTAATATCGATTTGTCTAAAAAATTATCCCTAGAATTAGATGATAAGGGGTATATTAAGGTATCTAAAGACCAATCTACTAATATCGAAGGTGTATGGGCCGCTGGTGACTGCACAGATGGCTCTAATGGTTTCAGGCAGGTAGTTACTGCTTGTGGTGAGGGAGCAGTATGTGCAAATTCAATATATTCATATATAAAAGGTAGTAACAAACCTACTAATGTGTATTAATCTTTCTTTGAGTTAACAAACTCTACCCATTCTGCAAGGTAATTAGAACTTGACCATTCTTTGTCTTTTCCTACACCGTACTCAATATGTCCACCGTAGGATTCAATAAAGTCTGCTTCATACTTTAAACCACTATTTGGGTCATGCCTATCTGAGTCATTTCTATCTCCTCCTTTAGTAAATACATCTGGTCGAATGACCTCTAGCGCCTCTACACAGTTAGTTGCATTTGGGTTTTCATGAATTACAACATAATCAACTCCTTTAATTGCATCTACAATATCTGCCCTGTCTTTAGCGGGAATAAATGCTTTCCCTTTTTTATTTATCGCCCTACTATCTCCATCCACAATTACTACAAATATATCTCCAAATTTCTTTGATTCTAGTAGTTGAGATACATGCCCAGGATGTATAGGATCATAATATCCTGAAGTACATACAATTTTTTTGCCTTTTAATTCGCTATCACGTATTTTTTTAAATTCGTCAAAAGAGAGAACCATATTTTGATAAATAAAAAGTTATATACCTATTTAATCAGTTAATATATATTAATGCAATATATATAATTTATGGATATATAGAGGTGAATAATACAACCTGTAGTGCTACACAAATATCTTAAACACTGTATATTGTAGATTATAACTTCAAATTGACTGTACTACAGGTCTTTGACGCATACAACCTATTGGGGTAATCTTTGGTACTTAATACAACCTATTGTGTAATGAGATGTCCATACTGTGCTGGTACTACATCAAAGGTAGTAGACAAAAGAGATAACTCTGACGACTCCTCTACAAGAAGGAGAAGACAGTGTCTTAGATGTGGGAGAAGGTTTACTACATATGAAAGGATTGAAAAGGTTGAGGTTGTTGTTATTAAGAAAGATGGCTCATTTGAAAATTTTGATTGCGAGAAGTTAAGGAAGGGTATTAAGAAAGCAATTGATACTCAAAAAATTACCGAGAGAGAAATTGATGAGTTTTGCGAAATGGTTACTAGGAAAACGATGACTAGTTCTAAACCAATTACTACAACGGAGATTGGAAATATGGTACTAGATTGGCTTAAGACTCTCGATCCTCTGGCATATATGAGGTTTGCTTCGGTATATAAAGATTTTGAGTCTTTAAACGATTTAAAAAAGGAGTTAGATAATCTGAATTAATTAAAACTGCCATGCCTAGGGTTAAAAAAGGAAATAAGGTAAATTTCAAAGTAAGAAAGAGAGATAATCGAATTGTTGAATTTGATCAAGAGAGAATAACATCCTCTATATTTAAAGCTGCCGAAAGTGTTGGTGGTGATGATAGAGAAAGGGCTAAGGCTGTCTCAGATGAGGTTGTAAAAAGGTTAATTAAAAAATATCCTACCGATGAGGAGATAACCTCTGAAGAAATTTTTTCTGAAGTTAAAGAGACTTTAAAGGATATGGGGCATGGAAAAACTGCTCTTGCTCTTGATTTGTTTGTAAAGTTAAAGAACAAATTAAAAAATATTAAGTCATTAATTGATGCTGATGAGCTTGTTAGGGGATATATTGGTGAAGAAGACTGGAGAGTAAAAGAGAATAGTAATATGGCATACTCTTGGCAAGGATTAAATAATCATATTTCATCTAGTGTACAAGCTAATTACTGGCTCTATTCTACATATCCTAAGTATATTTCTAATGCTCATATAAATGCAGATTTCCATATTCATGATTTAGGTATGCTTGCAGTATATTGCTGTGGTTGGGATTTAAAAGATTTACTTTTAAAAGGGTTTACAGGTGTTCCTGGGAAGATTTCTTCTGCACCTGCTAAGCATTTTGGTGCAGCACTAGGTCAATGTGTAAACTTTTTGTATACTCTCCAACATGAGGCTGCTGGGGCGCAGGCTTTTTCTAGTTTTGATACGTTACTTGCTCCTTTTATCAGATATGACAATCTTTCATACAAAGAGGTAAAACAAAAGATGCAGGAATTCCTTTTTAATATGAATGTCCCAACAAGAGTCGGATGTCAAAC
>DIFL01000023.1 GCA_002419125.1 Candidatus Dojkabacteria bacterium UBA5749
GTTAAAGACATTATTGATGCTGTTAAAGATGGTGCTGGGGATTTACCTGTTTCAGTTAAAACAAGGGTTGGTTGGTTAGGATATGATATGGATTGGATACGTTTTTTGTTAGAACAGGATTTAGATGTATTAACTGTTCATGGTAAAACTGCTACGGGTGTTCACTCTAAGAGTTACAATTGGGGAAGAATACTTGCTTCCGTTGAAATTAGAGATGAGTTAGGTAAGAAGACTTTAATATTTGGTAATGGTGGTGTTACAACCTTAAAGAAGGTTAAAACATATACTAAGAAGTGTCATGTTGATGGCATTATGATTGGTAGAGGAGCAGTTAACAATCCTTGGATATTTAGTGATAGACAGGTTATTCCTCTTCACGAATCTTTTGAGACTTTTAGAAAGCATATTCTTCTTTTTAAAGATACTTGGGGAGACAGTAGAGATTTTAATACTTTAAAAAAATTTGTTAGTTCATATGTAAATGGTTTTGTAGGTTCCCAAGATATTAGAACTGAGATGATGAAAACTACTTCAATAGAGGAGCTTTTAGAACAGGTTGAGAAGTTGTTAAAGTAAATTGTGGTGTATAATATGGGATAATTTTGAGTATATTTAATAGATGCCAATACCAATGGAGTCTAGAGACTTGAGAGAGAATCAACAGCCTTCTGAGATTTTTGTTTCTCTAATTAAAGCAGCACTTGAGTATGGGGATGAAGCGAATCCAAGAATTGATGAAGTGGTTTATGATATTTCTTTGGGGCAAATTGATCAGCATATGAGAAAGATTCAGCTTGATCAGGATTTACCATTTAAATTAACTATAATTAGAGCAAGAGAGATTAAGGATGAGAGTACGTACAATGCTATATGTGAACACTACTCTATTAGTAATGTCCCTTTTAATCCCCTACTTCAAACTAAGGTTTACTTTATTGAAACAACTGATAATGCTGTAGTATTTACACCCATTGAGTTAGAAAGGGGATTAGTTAATATCTCAGTAGAACTTTTTGACAGGGAAAATACAATTCCTGAAATTTTTGATTTGTATATGCATATGGGTAAAATGAATATGTCTGATATTAAGTTTGTTAAATTAAATAAATAGATATGGGAGATAGTATTGAAAATGGTGAAAAAGGAATTTCAAGCATAGAGGTCTTAAATGCTCTTGAGGGTGTTTCTCAAAGGGAATGGGAAGATGCTAATTGGCCAATTATTACTGCTATCCCAAAGGGTGTATATCATCAACTCGATGAGAGTACTTTGGATATAGATTTTAAGCAGAAGTTTTTTGAAGAGGTTTTTAATCAAGAGAATTTTCTTTATCCTGATAGTGAGAAGAGATACGAGCCTCAAATGGATATTCTTTTTGTATTACATTCTTTTAATAACAGGGAGGGAGAAGAGCGGATATTTAAGGCTATTACTACATCTCCTAAGAGTATTGTACAGGATCCTTCTCATTTGATTGATTACAGGCATCATGGACAACCTTGTGAGGTTAGGAGTAGACAGTTATATCCTACTTGTGACTTTTGGGATTTCTATGATAATCTACCTTTAAATATGCAGGATAACTACCCTATTCCTTCTAAGGAATGGAGAAAGGGTTTTGTATTAAAGAGGTATTTTAATAGTTAATATGGTAGATATTAAATACTCTCAAAATTTCTATATTAATGAAGATAATCTAGAAAGAATAATAAATAAGACAAGCATCTCATCTAATGATATTGTTTTAGATATAGGTGCTGGATATGGCAATATTACTAAAGTCTTAAGTAAATATTCAAATAGAGTAATTGCCTATGAATTAGACAAGGAATATTTTGGTATTTTAAAAAAGAATCTTTCTGAATACAGTAATATATCTTTTTTAAATGAAGACTTTTTAGAATCTCAATTACCGAAGGAGAAATACAAAGTATTTTCAAATATCCCCTTCTCTTTGACATCCGACATTATTAACAAGATTACAAATATTAAATCTAATTTGGAGGATGCATATCTGTTTGTACAAAAAGAATCTGCAGATAGATATATGGGTATACCTAAAAATACTCAAGTATCTTCAATTCTTTCATATATTTATAACTTTACTGTTGTTGAACAACTTTATAGAGGGGATTTTAAACCTTGGCCTGATGTTGATATCGTTATCCTTAGAATAGAAAGAAAAGAGGTTGATATGAAGGAGTTTGAGTTGTATAGGGATTTTGTTACCTACATATTTAATCAAATGAATAGGAATGTAATAGACTCTTTTAAGAGGTTATTTACTTTTAAACAGTTGGGTTATATTCAAAAGGAAGTAACAAAGAATAAATATATTAAACCTACTGATATTCCATCTAGTTATTATTTAGAAATATACAAATATTTTAAAAAGAATGGATTAGATTATTTAAATAGAGTTAAGGGTTCCTATTTAAAACATCTGAATATGCACTTAGAGAGAGAAAAGGTTAATAGGACTAGGGTATAGCTAAACCATTTTTGTTAAAACTTAATTCACTAATATAATCCAAAGCATCATAAATTTCATCAGCTACTATTTTACTTACTACTTTGGGTGAATATTTTTTATA
>DIFL01000052.1 GCA_002419125.1 Candidatus Dojkabacteria bacterium UBA5749
GAAATATTTTTAGAATATGGTTGTTCTATTACAATTGGGAGAGGAGTTTTAGAAACAGAATCAATCTTTATCTCTTCTATTTCTACTTCATACCCACTAGCCACCTGTTTTGCTTCTTTTACTAAACCTGTAATATCAACAACAGATTCTGCTATTAACCCTTTTACTGTATTAAATACATCAATATTTCCACCTGACCAAGATACAGTTTGAACCTTACCAGTGATATCTCTAAGTATTAGAAAAACAATTTTCCCCTGATCTCTAATCGTATCTACTCTTCCTCGAATTCTAACTTTTTTACCAATTAACTCTTTTAGACTAGAAATATATGTTCTCTCCATATTTATTACAATTATATTATCCAGTAATTATATATTACCTTACATCAAAAGAAAAATATTTTGGTTGATGTAATATTTCCTAATTGGTAATATCAATACTATTAATGACAGGCAATATGCAAAAACAAGAAGAAAAAATAGAGAAAAGATATGACAGAGAGCTATTTAAGAAAGCGCTAAAAGCTGCTAAACAAGCAAAGGAAGAGGAAAGAAAACGCAAGGCAAGAAAAAAGATACAAAATACAGTTATATATGTTTTAGGGAGTATCTTGGTTTGTATTTTAGTATATTTTCTTCTTACGCTAATTAAACCTAAAGAGGAATATCTTCTATCTAACCAGATTCAAATTGAAAATGCATTTAAAGAGATTCAAGGAGAGAATATATCAAGTGAGATAGGCAGAGAGTTAATGATTCCAGAGATATCTTCTTTGAGTGCTATTGCATTTAATCCTCTCAATGGGGAAGTATTGTATGAAAAAAATATAAATGAGAAATTGTCTATTGCCAGTTTAACTAAACTTATGTCAGCAATTATCACTTTAGAAACCTTCTCTTTGGATGAAGTAGTAAGTGTAAGTAGGGAAAATATTCCTAAAGATTTAGATTGGCAATTAGGGCTTGAGGAAGGCGACAAGGTGTCTATTGAGAACCTTCTTAAGGCCATGTTAATTAGTTCTTACAATGATTGTGCTTATATAGTTGCTAATGCATATCCATATGGGGGTTATGTTGGCTTTGTTAAAGCTATGAATCGGAAAGCAAAGGAATTAAATATGGACTCTTCTCGTTTTAGTAATCCGGCAGGCATAGATCAGGAGGACAACTTCTCAACAGTTAAAGACCTGGCACTTTTAGTCTCTGTCTCGAGGAAATATCCAGAGATATTAAAAATGGCCAATATTTCTAAAGAAATTGTTAATTGGAGTACACAACAGGGTGTACAAAGCAAAGAGATATTAACAACGAATCAGTTATTGGGTAGTAACAGATATATGAAGGGTTTAAAAACAGGAATAACTGATTTAGCAGGACAATGTTTTACAGGATATTTTGTGTATCCATCGGGAAATGAATTGCTGACAATAGTGATTAATTCTAGGGACAGATTTAAGGAAACAGTTCTTATTGAAAGTTTGGCACGACCGTTATTAAGATGATGGAAAGAGACCACCCTTTTCCTCCACAGGAACTTCCTGAATCTCTATCTCATCGGTTACATTTGTATAATCGATTGCTGGGTAGTATATATGGAAGTCTGCCTTATCACTGTTTTTCAACTCTGCAACTCCTGAAAAAAAATATACAGGTTGTAGGTATTGTTGTACATTAGAGCCTTCATAGTATATTAAGGAAACAGAGGTAATTAAAAATCTCTTAATCTCTTGTGGGGCGTATGGTGCTACTTGGTCTTTATCGTAATTTAAAAATACTAAACTACCTTGACCATTTTTGACCTTTTCTTCAGCAACATCAGCACTGATTAATGGGTAAGTACCACAACTTTGTGGACTTATACTCCATGTTTTGAAATCTATTTGATAGATATCCTTTAGTACTTTTAACGAACTATCTTCAACCCCAACATATACTGAGATATTGGACTTATTCGGGTTATCATTAAATACCAGTGTAGTAAATTCAGTTACCTCTACACGTTGATCATTAACTAGTATTGAATTAGTTACCTTCCCCATGTTAGCTCTTTTTTCTAAGGATGCTACCATACCCTCTGCTCCCTCAATATTCATAGGAACAGTAATTAGGGACTTCTGTCTGTAGAAGTCTACTCTAATTAATTCTGCTTCTAGAAGGGATTCTGCTTCTGTATATTGACCATCAGGCTCAATATTAATACGGTATGTAGTTGGTGGAATAACAGTGTATTCACCGATTTCAACACCAATTGAATTTAATGCCCTAGTAGCCGAAGTTATAGCCTCATCTGTACTAGGTAAATCCTTTGTTTTTCTTAATCTTACTACCATATCTTTGTCAATTGTCTCGTAGGTAAAATTCAGATCAACAGCAGTAACTGTTAATTTCCTCTTAGTTTTGGTATTTGTCCATTCGTAAGCTTTCCCATCAACTTTCTTCACCCTATCCTGATCAAACCCCATTTTTTTGGCTAGTATCATTGCCTGTTCCTTAGCATTAACCTGTTCTCCTAAATTGGTGTACTCGTATACATTTACAATCTTTGGTAAACTGTCATCTAATTTCCCTGTCTCAGTTTGAACTTCATAACTGGGTACTGTCGAATCAACTATCTCATAGGATGGAATTACTAACTCGTTTTCTAAAAAATTTTCCTTTTTAGGGGTACATGCACAGGAGGGAGTAATATATTTTTGAACAACAATACCCTCTGGAGGTTTCCATAAGATTAATATTCCTAGCATGGCGACTAAAGCCACTCCTATCGCAATCTTACTAAATCTTTTAAACCAGAATGCTGCCTCTGTTAATGTCATGGTATAATATTATCAGTGTAAGTTACATATATCAACCTAATTTTATACTACATTTTTAGAATGAGAACAGTACAAGAGAATCTCCAGATTTCTGAATTACTTTTTCCTAATGTTAAGGAGAGTGTTGAGGATATGTATAAAAAGTATCCTAAGAGGGATTTAGAGTCTTCTCAGTTAGTAGTTCGATTTGCACCAAGTCCTACAGGATTTTTACATTTAGGCTCTGTTTTTACATCCCTTATTGGACGTAAATTAGCCGATCAGAGTAATGGAGTGTGTATATTAAGAATAGAAGATACTGATAAAAAGAGAGAGATTGAAGGTGGTATAGATTTAATTATAGATGGTCTAGAAGGGTTTGGAATTAAGTTTGATGAAAGTGTTAGAGGTGGAAAATACGGTCCATACATTCAGAGTGAGAGATTAGATATCTACCATGTGTTTGCTAAATATCTTGTAAGTATTGGGCGTGCTTATCCCTGTTTTGCATCTGAGGAGGAATTGGGAGATATCAGGAACAAACAAAGTGAAAGTGGAGCACGAACTGGATACTATGGAAAGTGGGCGAAATGGAGAGATGCAGATTTAGAATCTATTAAAAAGGCTTTAGAGGAGGGCAAGAAATTTGTAATTAGGTTGTATTCAACTGGTAGTTTTGAAAACAAGTTTAGATTTGATGATTTAATCAAAGGAAACTGTACTTTCTCTGAAAATGATATGGATGCTATTTTACTTAAATCAGATGGATT
>DIFL01000016.1:0-3586 GCA_002419125.1 Candidatus Dojkabacteria bacterium UBA5749
AATAGTTATTGTTCCTCCGGAGGGTATTGCACTTGCAGTATCTATGGCTAGAATCATTTCTACAGGATTCGTTGTACCATCAAGATTTACCTTTAATCTACTTAAGAATAGATATACTGCGCTAAGTGTTGCTGCTTGTGTTGTAGAGATAATTAGAAAGGAAATTACAAACACGAAAAATATTGCTGGGAGGATATATTTCAGTTTATTTATTAGTTTTTTCACAAAGGGCAGATAATAAATTAGGATTTCATTGTTTCCATAACTATATATTAGAGATTACATAAATATATTGCAAGTGTCAAGAGGCTAAAACCTAGGTATAAGGATAAAATAGATTGTTTCCTGATAATCACTTGCGGCAGTCTTGTCTGATCCAGCTTTAGCTATTACTTTCAAAGCCATTCTCCCATTATATATCGGTGTAGAGGACTCATATATTTTGATAGGAATAGTACTTACAATTCCGACACTATTGCCTGAACCTAAATAGTCTGCAGTTGCAGAGATAGAGCCAAGATATGGGTAAGTATCCTCATTAATATATTCACTTTGAAGACCAAAGCCGTCAGATACTATATTTAGGTCTGCAGTTGCAGATGTTATTGTCTGTCCAGTTATATTACTTTTTAAACCTCCGTTTACTCCCTTTATCACTATAGCAAATCCTCCTTGAGAATTCGTTGCTGCATCTAACCAGATTCTATTTTCTGCCGTTACTGGTGTAGATCCACTAATTAGTTCATATGCTCCCGTAAAGAATATGGAGTAGGGGGATGCTGTTTCAGCCGTTATTCCCGTTTGGTCTTCTATATCAATATCAAAAAATACAGACCCAGAAGATGTTGTTGCAGATGCTATTGGTCCAGGTTGACTTTCTGTAAAATCTCCATGTAATGCAACAATTCTAATGTAGTAGGTTGTACCTGATTGTAGTCCTTGAATATTAAAATCTGGGGTTTCCCAATCTGTTTTTGTTAAAAAGTCTGAAAGATTATGAGTAGATATACTCTCTGGAGTAAATGTGTTCCCATCGATATATTTAATATCTGAAATAAAGTTATCTAGAGAGATTAGGATGGAATACAGAGTATCAGTTGGATTATCATTTGTATCTATTTCAAATCTGGCCTGATTGTAGCACCCAGAAGGTCCACATATAGCTACCATTCCCCCAGTTGTTAACTCGGTTGGTCCAGTAATACAACTTGAAGATCCCGAGGTTACTGTTTCAAAGCAAGATACCTCGGGTACTGCCGCAATGAAAGCATCTTCTGGGCTAGTAAAGAGTTTGTAACTTGTAGAATAGTTTCTTGGATTGTTAGAAATTCTCCCTGCTTGTAGCAGTGCAGAGTAATCTCCATCTGTTGTCTGAAGTATTGCTCCGGGTTTTGTAGTAGCACCAACTATTTTGAAATTCCCAGAATCTATCTCTGTAGCAAATACATATATTGGGAATAGAAAGAGTAATAATAGTGTAATTATTGTATAGGTAGATTTATATCTCATTATAATAAAATGATATTGTATAGTAGGAAGTTAGTCAATAAATAGTAGTATTAATATGATATAATTCTAGGGCTTGGAGAGGTGACAGAGTGGTCGAATGTGACGGTCTTGAAAACCGTTGTACGGTTTCCGTACCGTGGGTTCGAATCCCACCCTCTCCGTTTCTATTTTGAGTTCTCTATTTCAATACTATGTATTCCCCACTTAGTATCATCATTAAATATAGTTATACTTACATAATATCCTGACATCCTATACTTAATATGTGCATACTCTCCCATATCTTTTGGCTTTTCTAACCTCTTGGAAATAACTTTTGGGTTAGATATGTCAACGGTATTAAGTTTCTCTACACTCTTTTTAAAAGAGTCTAGTGGGTAAACCGTTTTATATGTATCTGTTGTTAAATCATATGCTTTCTCATAGTCTCTTTTTTCAATTCTTTTAAGAAACTCAGAAGCTAGCCTATAGGGCTCTGATTTAGTGTAATTAATTATTACAATTACTAAAATTAAAAGGATGAGTATTGGGACAGCAACTATTGATATGTTGATTATTTTCTCCTTATTGTTTTTAACATAGAGGGATATTTTTTCTTTGAATAAAAGATTTGAATAGATACTTGGTTTTTCCTCTTTCTTTATTTCTTTCCCTTTTTTTGGGGGTAGAGGAGTATTGTTTAGGTTACTTCCTCTCTTTGAAAGTCTAAACTTAGAAATGTCCAATTTGAAATGGCTTTTTTTTTCAGCATCTATTTCTAATATCTTTTCAGTAATACTTTTTTTACTATTTTTATTATCTCCAAGGGGAGTTGGGGTTTTAAGATCCATTTTTAAAATATATAGATTACCTACATCTAAATTATCATAAATCAAAAGAGTTAGAAAGGGTGTATAATTAGACATTTAAATTAAATTATCTAATTTAAGATGTTTGGATTTAATATTGGAAAAGATAAGGATAATAAAGATATAAATATATTTGATGGTACTGCGGTTGATGAGTTTATAGAAAGGATTAAAGAGAGGTTAAATAGGAGTTTAGAGGATGAGATTAAAGAGCAGATTAGGAAATTAAAGGTTGAGTATAAAAGGGATGATCAAAATGCAATTAATACTGGTATTACTGCAAAAGCCGAGGAAAAGGCAAAGGAGTGGATATGTCCAAGAATACCTGCATGGGTAAATTCTGATATGTTAACGGTATTGGGTTTTCTTTCTAGTTTTATTATTGCCTCTGGTTTTATCTTTGGTTTTACAAATAGATGGTATCTAATATTAGTAATTGTAGGTCTAATACTAAATTGGTTTGGAGATTCCTTTGATGGTAGTTTGGCTAGATACAGAAAAAAGACAAGACCTAATTATGGCTACTATATAGATCATGTAGTTGATGGTTTAGTTATATTAATATTTGGTTTAGGATTGGGATTATCTGGTTTCTTTAGAATTGAGATTGGTTTGGCTTTTGTAATACTGTATCTAATATTGATGATTCATGTCGAATTGATTACATATGTTCAGAATGAATTTAAATACTCTTTTGGATTAGTAGGTCCTACAGAGATTAGAATTATTGGTATCTTTCTAACTATTGTAATGTTCTTTTTACCAGTGAAATACTACGATATATGGGGATATAGTTTAACACAGTATGACCTTTTTGCATCTTTCGCAGTTGTTGTAATGTCCATTATTTTAGTATTTAGTATTCTCTCTAAGGGTATAGAGTTGGATAAGATAGATAGGAAAAGATGGAAGTAGTAGTTAAGTACTTTTTAATCTTTCTCAATTACAATTAGATATCTAATATTTAATAGATATCTGATGAAAAAATTGTTCGTTTTTCTTTTTGTTTTTTGTTCTTTTGTATCTCCGATACTCGCTGACAGGTTTTTTAGAGAGGGAGACATTATGGAGAACAGATATTTTGATACATTGGGATATACCGTAGGGGAGTTGATTGAAAGTGGAGAGTGTGCTAACTGTGTTAAATACAGTTCCCAAGATGTTAAGGGCAGTATGAGTAATCAAGTTATTGGAAGTGTCCATATTGATGATGTTACAGACCCAGATCC
>DIFL01000016.1:3619-10477 GCA_002419125.1 Candidatus Dojkabacteria bacterium UBA5749
GTAGATTTCATATATTGGTCTAAGAATATGTCAGACGGAGATGTTAATATTTTCTCTTTAAAGATGTTTCTGTCAAGGACATATTCATATCAAGGAGATATTACTAAGGTTTTGGATATCGAGGGTGAATACGAATCGTTACCGATAAAGTACATAATTTGGGAATATCTTAGAAATGGATTAGTTAAGACATATCCTGGGATAGGAATTGTTGAAAAAGAAGAGGGAGTGTTGCATGGTATGAGATTGGATAGTGCGTATGTAAAAAGTCCTTTAATGTTTAAGAAATGGGAGGTTAGATATGAAGGGGAGGACTTGATACTGTCGGTATATGTACAGAATCAATCAGATGAGGAACTTCCAAATGTTAAATATTCCCATCAAGGATTTACACAAATTAGAGATTTTAAAGAAAACGAAGAGTATGTTTATCAATATCCCGTACAAACAGATGAGCAGAATAGTCTGGGGTATATAGGGATATATAACCCTAATATTAAAAGAGAGTGTATTGCAAGAGGAGAGAATCTTGAATCTACATTCGTTGGAGATTCTCCCGTTGTAGGAGGAATTAGAGAAGAGAATGGAGGATATATGGCATATATTGGTTCAAGAGTAAAGCCTTTTGGTTATACATTTTGTATTACAAGAATACCTTATACTTTGTATTCAGATGAAATTATTCTATCCCCCGTATCTTCCGAAGAAGAATTGGAAACTGAAGAAGATATTAAAGAGGAAATCCCTGATACAGAGGTTGTAGAAAAGATTGAAAGTAATGTGTCATCACAAGAGGTTTTAGGTATTACTAAATTACCAAAAACAGGGAGAAATATTGGATATTTTCTTGTTGTCTTCCCAATACTTTGGTACTATCTATTAAGGAGGTTTATATATGAAATTAAAATTCACAATACCAGGATATGTCCAAAAGATAGCGAGGATACTATCCAAAGAAGGGTATGAAGTATATTTAGTAGGTGGAGCAATTAGAGATATTGCTATGGGAGAACTTCCCCATGACTATGATCTTGCTACTAATGCCTTACCAGATGAGATGCTTGAACTTTTCCCTAAATCAGTTTCTACTGGAGCTAAATTTGGTACGGTAATTGCTTTGGTAGAGGATGAGAAGAAAGAGAATCATGATGTAGAGGTAACTACTTTTAGAAGTGAAGAGGAATATATTGATGGGAGATGGCCGAGTAAGGTTGAGTTTGTAGATGAGATTTACAAAGATTTAGGAAGGAGGGACTTCACTATCAATGCAATGGCGGTTGATCTTCTTGAAGAGTTTCTAAATGGAGAAGAGATAGAGAGGGAGTGGGAAATTTACGACCCCTTTGGGGGTATTAAAGATATTGATTTGAAGTTAATTCGTGCTGTAGGAACCCCTATTGAGAGGTTTAAAGAAGACGGCCTTAGAGCTTTTAAAGCTTGTAGATTAGCTTCACAGTTAGATTTCGAAATTGAGAAAGAGACTTTTGAAGCAATTAAGGAGTGTCTACCTATTGCTAAACAGGTTTCAATGGAGCGTATTAGAGATGAGTTTATGAAATTACTCTTAAACTCCCCTAAGCCTTCTAAGGGAATTGATTTAATGAGGCAGTGTGGTTTACTTCAAATCTTTTTACCAGAACTTTTGGAAGGGTATGGTGTTGAACAGAAACTGTATCATACACACGATGTGTATTGGCACAGTCTTAAAACATGTGACTATGCACAAGATTCAGTAAAATTAGCAGCACTTTTACATGATATTGCTAAGCCAAGAACTGATATGGGGAATGGTCATTTCTATGGCCATGATGTAATGGGTGTAGAAATGGTAGAGACCATAATGAAGAGGTTAAGATTTTCTAAGAGTGAGATAGAGAGGGTTAAAACATTAGTTAGGAATCATATGTTTTACTATCCTCACTCTCAACAAGAAAGCAAAGAGGATGTTTTACTCAGTCAATGGAGTGATTCCGCTATTCGAAGATTTTTAAATAGGGTGGGGGAAGAAAATGTTGAAGACCTTTTTAAATTGCGAATTGCAGATGCTACTTCAAATCCGAACAGTCCTTTTGATCCTAATGAGATTACTTTGCTTCAGAAACATATTTCAGAGGTTAGAGCCAAGGATATGGCTCTTAAAATCTCTGATTTAGATATAAATGGAGAGGATTTAAAATCAATTGGGGTACAGTCTGGTCCACAAATGGGTAAGATTTTAAAAGGCTTGTTAGATGTTGTAATTGAAGACCCATTGATGAATACTAAGGAGAAACTACTAGATGAAGCTAAGCATATGTTGTAATATTATCAATAGTTAATTTATATACTGCCCGTTATGAAATTAAAATTTTGTGGAGCTACAAGAATAGTAACAGGTTCCTGCTTCTATATAGATACTGGAAGTTTCAAGTTTTTAGTTGATTGTGGTGCTTTCCAAGGAGATGATGAAACAGAAAAGTTAAACTATGAACCTTTTCCATTTGACCCTGCACAACTTGATGCTGTGTTTTTAACACATGCTCATTTTGATCATAGTGGAAGGATTCCAATATTAGTTAAACAGGGCTTTAAGGGCAGAATCATTGGTACTCAACCAACAAGAGATTTAGTTAAGGTTGTTCTTTTAGATGCTGCAAAAATTCAACAAGAGGAGTATGAAAGATGGCAGGCTAGAGGTAAGGTTGAAGGTGAAATTAAAGATCCTTCTGCTCAGGGTAGTGCATTTGAACAAAGGAAACCTCTTTTTTCTGAACAAGATGTAGAGGAGATGTTTAATCTATTTGATATATATCCATATGGTTCTTCAGTCAACATTAATGAAAGCGTCGAATTTAGAATGAGAGATGCTGGACATATACTGGGTTCTAGTATTTTTGAATTTTGGATTAAAACATTAGAGGGAAGAGAGAAAAAGATAGTATTTTCTGGAGATTTGGGTCAACCTGGTGCAAGAATTGTTAAGGACCCTGATTTGATTAGAGAAGCAGACTATGTTGTATGTGAGGCTACATATGGGAATAGACTGCATAAGAGTAAAGATGAAACTACCTTGGAATTACTTTCCATTCTTAAACAGGCTCAGCAGGAGGGCTCTAATGTATTAATCCCTTCCTTTGCAATTGAGAGAACTCAAGAGATTTTGTATGAGATTAATATGTTTGTAGAAAACAAGATATTAGAGAATTTAGAGGTGTATTTAGATAGCCCAATGGCTTCTAAAGCTACTGAGATATTTAAACAGTATCCAACCTTTTACGATGATGATGCTAGGAGATTGTTAGAAAAAGGTGATGATCCTTTCCATTTTAAAGGATTAACTACAATTGATTCAGCAGATGAGTCAAGAAGATTGATTAATAAAAAGGGGGTCGTGATAATTGCAGGAAGTGGTATGTGTACTGGTGGAAGAATAGTTCATCACATTAAAAATAATATTGAGAAAGAGAATACGCATATGGTATTTGTAGGATATCAGGTAAATGGAACACTTGGGAGGAAGTTAGTTGATGGAGAAAAAGAGGTTAGAGTTATGGGCTACCCACTTCAAGTAAGAGCAAAGATTCATACTTTGGGTGGTTTCTCTGCACATGGGGATCAAAGAGATTTGAGATATTGGTTAAGAGGTTTTGGTCATTCTCCAGAAAAGATATTCATTGTTCATGCGGACGAAGAGATTTCCATAGGTTTTGGTTCAAATATTAAGAGTGAATTAGGTGTTGAAGTTGATATCCCTAAATTAAATGAAGAATTCGAATTAAAATAGTATGAGCGTTAAACAGATATTAGATATAGAGAAAGAGATAAAAGATTTGAACATTCAGGGAGCAACCAATGTTGCTATTGCTACTGTTGAAGGAATGAAAA
The DNA here is from genome assembly GCA_002419125.1 of Candidatus Dojkabacteria bacterium UBA5749. Classification (GTDB taxonomy): domain Bacteria; phylum Patescibacteriota; class Dojkabacteria; order SC72; family SC72; genus UBA2259. Next base: position 7,484 of record DIFL01000016.1, read on the forward strand.
TCTTTATAGAGGAGAGTAATGTAACTGATAAAGAACTGTTTTACAAAGAGCTAATAAGGGTAGGGGACAAATTAGCTAAGGCAAGATTAAATGAGCCTTTGGCGCAAAATGCTGTTAAATATGTTTCATATACATTTAAAAAGCATTTCTCTGATTTACACTCACTTAATGATATGAAACAGCAGTTAAATGCTTACTGTGATGAGTACCTCTTTAAGATATCTGATTCTAAGAGAGCTATAATTGATTTAGGAGTTCCTTCTGTTAAAAAATATAACAATGTATTAACACATTGTCACTCTTCAACAGCTGTTGCGGTGATAAAGGAGATTGCGCAAGAAAAGACATCATTTGAGACTGTATGTACCGAAACTAGGCCTAGATTTCAGGGAAGAATTACTGCTAAAGGTCTTTTAGATGCGGGTATTTCTACTACTTTAATAGCAGATAGTGCTGCAGAGTCATTTGCAATTGGTAGAGGATCTGTTCCTATAGAAGTTTTGTTCATTGGGTGTGATGAGATTACGCTAGATGGATATTGTATTAACAAGATAGGGAGTTGGGGTTTAGCTACTGCTATGAAGTTTGCAAACAGACCTGTTTATGTAGTTTCACCACTTTTAAAGGTTAATCCTTCAATTACGCATAAAGAAATATCTATAGAAATTCGTGAGTCGACGGAACTGTGGAGTGAGGCACCTAAAGGCTTAAAGATGTTTAACCCTGCCTTTGAGATAGTTGATAAAGATCTTATTACTGGTTTTATGACCGAATTTGGTATTATTAAACCAGAGGAGATTAAAGATATTGTTAAGGTAAAATATCCTTGGCTTTTTGAATAACATATAATTTACTTAAAAATGGCTATATATCTAAAGAGTAAAAAAGTAGACCTAGGAGCAGGTAAAGATTTGTTTGTTTTAATCAATCAAAATGATGCTGATGACCTTGGAGTTAAGGAAGGGGCAATAGTTCTATTAGGATACAAGGATGTAGAGCTTTACGTAAAAGTTATAATTACCGATACCAAGATAAAGGAGGGAGAAGTTGGTCTCTACGAGGAATTGTATCAAGATTACCACATCCCAGAGGGTAGGAAACTACTCCTAGATATACCCTCTACTAGTAAAGCACTAGATGGTATCAGAAAGAAATTGTCAGGGCAGAGGTTAAACGAGGAGGAATTAGTCGCAATTATGCATGATATTGGATCAAGAAGGTTAAAAGAGACTGAAGTGGCTTTTTTTGTCTCTACCTTTTTTAACCCTGGTTTTACGGAAGAAGAGATATATTGGATGACTAAGGGTATGGCCGAATCTGGTGATATTTTGGATTTTAAGTTTATAAAAAATAATAAGGATTTGGTTGTTGATAAACACTCAATTGGTGGAACAGCAGGAAAAGGTATAACACCGATTCTAGTTCCAATATTAGCTGCTAGTGGACTTGTTGTACCTAATACGTCAACCAGAGCTATTACTTCCCCTGCTGGTACCACGGACATTATTGAGAGTGTTATGCCAGTTGCTTTAAACAAAGAAGAGGTTTACAAGGTTGTAGAAAAAACAGGAGCGTGTATGGTTTGGGGAGGATCTTTGTCTTTAGCGCCTGCTGACGATGAAATTATTAATGTTGAAAGGTCTCTAAGGATACAGGAGTTCCAAAAGGTATTGGTAAGTATTGTAGCAAAAAAAATTGCAATGGGTTCATCTTTTGTATTAATAGATTTACCATATGGTAAGGGTACTAAAATAGAGAAACCAGATGACTTGGAATTTCTTAAGAGAGAGTTTGAGAAACTCTTTGCGAAATTTAACATTAAGTGTGTAACACACAAAAGGGTAATAAAAGGACCAGATGGTAGAGGAGTAGGACCCCTGTTAGAAATCAAGGAGTGTTTAAGAGTCTTGGAAAGAGATGAGAAACGTTCCGAAGACTTAGAGGATACAGTCATAGAGATGGCAGCAGAGATATTTGAAGGAACTAAGAAAGCACAAAAGGGTATGGGTAAAAAATTTGCTCAAGACATACTAGATTCTGGGAAGGCTTTAAAGAAATTCTGGGATATTGGTAAAGCTCAAGGTGCTAAAGAGATTGTTAAATCTAGCCAAATAAAGGTGGGAGAAATTAAACATACTGTTAAAGCTACAAAGGATGGGGTTGTTAAAAACATCTGTACTAGAGAGATTGTAGAGATAGCAAGGTCCCTTGGAACACCAGGTATTAAAGAGGCTGGAATCTATGTTGAGAAAATGCCTGGAGACAAAGTAGAAAAGGGTGATATACTAATGACTCTTTATGCTACTTCACAAGATAGGATGGAAGAGGGAATTAAATCTATCAACCTTGAGAAGCTTTACGATATTTAATTCTTTTTATTAAAATACCGATTAGAGATATTAAGGTTATTAATAGTATTAATACTACTATTATTGGTAATATTATTATCATAACTTTCCCTATCATTGTAGTTTTCATTATTAGGTTAACGGTACTTTTTGAATCCTGATTATTACCATCTGTTTCAATCTCACTGTAAGAGAGTAGATTTGTGGGGAGAGAACTCTCATCTACACTATAGATTTTTACTTTATATCCAGTTGAATCAAAATCAAAATTATCTGCAGAGTATGCTTTTATATCCACAGGAGAGCCGTTGTAAAGTGTATCCCAAAGTGCATATTGGATATTCTGGCCAATTAACATATTACTGCTTTCATATGAGGGATCTACAGTAAGCCAACCGTATTCTGGTATCCAAATCTGAACCCATTGATGGCTAATTTTATCTTTAGTATCTAAATCTATATTTGTATACCCAAATGCAGCCCTAGATGGTATCCCCTGGGCTCTAAGTATGGCAATCATTAAGTCTGAGTACTCCATACAAACAGAGGCTCCACCTTGAAGCGCTGCTTTAGCACCTATCCTTAAACTATTTGGATCACTTGCTTTAACTTGGTCATACTCTAGAGTATCCATCACAAATTGGTA
>DIFL01000041.1:0-1158 GCA_002419125.1 Candidatus Dojkabacteria bacterium UBA5749
CCTGTATTTAGAGCAGAAAAATCATTCACTACTAGACACTTAACTGAATACACCAGTTTTGATGTTGAGTTAGGATATATTGATTCTTTTAAAGATGTATGTAAATTTGAACAGGAAATGATCGTTTTTACTCTTGAAGGGATTAAAGAAAAATATGGTGAGGAAATAAAGAGCGTATTTGGAATTGATATTAAAATCCCTAAGGGAGATTTTCCATATATTACTGTAAAAGAAGCAAAAGACAAATTAGCTAAACTTAACGTACCTAGTAAGGATGAAGGTGATTTTTCACCTGAGGAAGAAAGAGCAATATCTGAGATTATGGAAAAAGATACTGGCTGTGAATTCGTATTTATTTATGATTACCCACATAACAAAAGAGCTTTCTACCATATGAAGGACTCTCATAATCCTCAAATAGCACTTGGATATGACCTTTTCTGGAAAGGACTTGAGATAACTACAGGAGCACAGAGAGAACATAGATTAGAAAATCTTAAAGAGAATGCACTAGAAAGAGGTATTACTCTTGAGTCGCTTTCTGATTACTTTGAATATTTTGAATATGGTTGTCCTCCTCATGGTGGTTTTGGTATGGGTACAGAGAGATTTCTAATGAAGTTACTTGAATTCCAAAGTGTATTAGAAACAACATATCTTCCAAATACACCAAACAGATTAGGAAAATTAATCAATGTAAAGAAAATTAAGTAGAGTATCTCCACTCCTTAACCTTAAATTGGATATCCTCATTTCCATTCCATGAGTTAATATCAGCACCTCCTACTACATCTATAACATCGTCAATTTTAATCTCCTCCGTATCTGTATCACAATCAAATAATATTAAGGTTATTAAATCTATACCCTCTCCTTTACATAACAGTTTCATATGATTACCAAGTTTACCCATAATCTGTTTTTTTACAACTATTAATTTGGTCAAAGCTAGAAGCGGTTTAGAATTACCATATCCAAATGGTTTAAGCACATCCAACTGTTGTATTAATTCTCTATTTATACTCTCACTACCCAGTAACAAATCAATATGTATATCCTTAATTAACATTTTCTCATCTATCAATTCCTCTCCAATCTTATGTATGCATTTGCTAAACTCTTTCTCTTTATCTTTTTTTACAGTAAACCCCGCAGCTA
>DIFL01000041.1:1289-3127 GCA_002419125.1 Candidatus Dojkabacteria bacterium UBA5749
CCTTCATGCCAATCATCACTTACTACAAAAAGAATCTTTTCATTACTCTCTCCTATTATTTCTTCTGCTTTATCTATACCACTTTGAGTCATATATTGCCTCTGCATATTAGTTTCATTAAGGATATCTGCAATAGTTGCACATACTTCTTGCTTGTCACTAACTAAAAGTTTAACGCCGTCTAGTGGAGACCCAATTCTTCCAACAGCATTAATTCTAGGACCTAATATGTACCCTAGATGGTAACTATCAATATCTTGAGATTGCAAACCTGAAACTTTAATTAACTCATTTAGTCCTACCCTTTTACCCTTTTTAATCTGTTCTATTCCATATTTAACAATTAGCCTGTTAATATCTAAAAGAGGCATTAAATCAGTAACAGTAGCCAACGCTACTAAATCTAAACCAGGTGTATCTGGAGTAATGTTAAAATCCATTTTCAATTCTTTCCTAATACTTTGTATCAAAAGCAAGGTAACAAAAGCACCACAAATATTTACATTAGGATACTCATGACTAGGATACATAGGATGAACTAATGGATATTCTAACTCTTTAGGGAAATCCTTTGGTGGTTGATGATGATCAGTAATTACAAACTCTAAACCCTTTTCTTTCCTAATAGTATTGATTAACTCCCTATCCCTTACACCACAATCCACAGAAATTAAGAGCTTGCCACCTAACTCTAATACATCATTAATAGAAGAGTTCGTTAATCCATACCCTTGATCAACTCTACTGGGTATATATGGAATTACATCTACTTTAAGATTTAACTTCTCACTTACCTCCTTAAAAAGAAACTCCCAAAGTATACTTACACTACATATACCATCACTATCATAGTCTCCATGAATTACAATCTTTTTGCCCTTTTTAATACATTTAACAATCTCTTTTGCGGCTCGTTTAGTATCATACAACTTCTCAAAAGAGGGGATGTCATTTAACGAACCTTCTAGAAAGGTTCTCTCCTCTATACCCCTACTTTTTAGAATATATTTAACTATATCTTTAGATACTTTCTTTTTAGGTAATATCCAATTACTTTTACTCTTCAGGCTCATAATGTGAAAACTGTTCAATTAAATCCCAACTAAAACCCTTTCTAAAAAGAAATCCAACCATTTTCTGATTATTAATATCAAAGGTTTGATTTCTGTATTTCTTCTCAAAAGTTTGTTTAAGTAAATCCATTTCATCTGCTACCATATCATTTGTAATCTCTTGTGCAATATCTTTACTTACACCCTTAGATATTAATTCAGATACCAATACACTTTTTCCTCTGGGTTTATTCCTTAATCTGCTAGAAACGAAACTTCTGGCAAACTCTCTATCATTAATATATCTATACTCTTTAAGTTTATTTACTATCTCATTAAAAAGCTTTTCCCAATCAATATTTACATCCTCTTTAAACCAAGTACCCTTCTTCTTATATTTTAACTCTTTCAGGTATTTAAATACCCCAAACTCAGTTTTAGGACTATGAGAGAGATATTCTGTGACCCTTATTAAAAACCTACTTTTTAAATCTTTTTCTAATATCCTATCAATTACCTCTTGGTCTATTTCTAGACCCTCAAAAAGGTTCTCACTAGCAAGAGTATCTAGAGAGATTCCACAGAAAAACTGCTCGTCAAGATAGAGATTTACTCTATTAGGATCTCTCTTTTGATATTCAATCTTAGTTACTCTCATCTACTTCATTTTAGCACGAACACCCTTTTCTATCTCATCTCTTAGTTTTTTATCCTCTTTCAGAAGAACTACTGTAGCGTCCCTACCCTGCGCTAACTGTTTCTCTCCATATTTAAACCATGCACCAG
>DIFL01000041.1:3161-6385 GCA_002419125.1 Candidatus Dojkabacteria bacterium UBA5749
GGATATATCATATCAAAGCTAGCCTCTTTAAAAGGAGGAGCCATTTTATTTTTAACTACCTTAACTACCCTAGTATGACCCACTAAATTACCCTCTCTCATTATTTTATCCCTCTGTCTAATATCCATTCTAACAGAAGCATAGAATTTTAAGGCATTACCACCAGTAGTTGTTTCAGGATTACCAAACATGATACCAATCTTCATTCTTAACTGATTTAAGAAGATAATGGTTGTACCAGATTTCCCAGCAATTGCTGTAATCTTTCTCAGTGCTTGAGACATTAATCTTGCTTGTAAACCCATATGACTATCACCCATTTCTCCCTCTATCTCAGCTCTTGGGGTTAGTGCAGCAACTGAGTCAACTACAATGACACCAAAGGCACCAGACCTAACTAAAGTTTCTAATATCTCTAAAGCTTGCTCTCCAAAATCAGGTTGGGAAATATACAACTCATCAATATTTAGACCAATATTTTTTGCATATGTAGCATCAAAAGCATGCTCTGCATCAATGAAAGCTACAGCATCACCTTTCTTTTGAGCTTCAGCAAGAATATGTATAGCCAATGTAGTTTTACCAGAAGATTCTGGACCATATATTTCAATTATTCTTCCCTTAGGAACACCACCTATACCCAAGGCCATATCCAATGACAGAGCACCAGTAGGAATTACCTCAACATCTACTCTTTGAGTACTACCTAATTTCATGATAGAACCCTTACCAAATTGCTTTTCTATCTGAGCTACAGCAACATCAATTGCCTTACTTTTTCCACTCTCTACCGTTGTTTTTACCTCTTTTGCAGTTGATACCATAGTAATATACTATATTATTTTAAATATATACCTAAGCATATCAAAGAGGTATATCTTAGTCAAAAAATATACTTATTATTAATGAAAATTACATAACTAAAATTGAGGAAAGGTTGTTAATAACCTCTGTGATTAACTTCTCATCCTCTCTGATATATCTTGCAATCTCTATTTGAACAGAAGGGACTCTTAACTTGTCAGCACAATATTCACCCAATGTCTCTTGGAAATCATCTATTAATCTAAATATACAAATATTACTACCTCTTAATTTCCCCTGATTTAATGCTTTGGCTATCTCTTTTGAAAAAGAAATTGATTTAAGAAATTTAGAAGGATAGTAGATACCAAAATCATAATCATATTCATCTTTAAGACCATGAATATCTATAAACTTTTTAATCTTTCCCTTCTCTACTATATCGTTTACAACACTCTTGTATGGATTCTCTTTTAGTTTATGCCAATTAGGATCAAAAGATGTTTCTTCATTTTGAATTACTCCCCAAGCTCCAGTTCTAGTACATATTCCCTCCACTATTACATCAGTAAACTTTTCTCCCCACTTGTATGACATCGTAAGAGAGGGCCTTCTGTGAGAAAAGACATGTGGAGCAGATATTAATACTGGTATGTTTCCATTTATTATTCTTACACATGATTTTTCTTCCATATTTAAGAGTATCATATCTATATCTTTTTTCATATATTTCTCCTCCTACAAGTCTATTCTATTGATGTAATATAATTGGTATGTTAAATTAAGGATATATAATTTTTATTTTATTTAAAATGGTAAAATTTAAACCATTGTTCCTTTCCATTTTCTTTGCTTTCCTTCTTCTTCCCCTATCACTAGCATTTGCTCAAGAGGAATATGTCGTAGATGAGGATGTGATGTTATACGATACCTCGACCCAAGATTCTGAAATAGACCCAAAAATATATGAATCTCAGATAGAAGATGCTTTCGATGAGCTATCTGAAGTTAATGATTTGATTACAACAACCGATGAAGATGCAACAAAAGATGGCTTCGCTGTAATGATTGCAAGTATGGGCATACTAGTACTTTTCCCGATATTGATTGGGTTAGTTACATATATATTTACTTCTTTAGCCTTGTCTAAAATAGGTAAAGAGTTAGGATACAAGAATTCATGGTTTGCGTGGTTCCCAATACTCAATTCAATTATGCTTATGCAACTCGGAGAGAAAAGTGCATGGTGGATATTAGTACCTTTTGTAGGACAGATAATGATGATAGTAGCAATAATGAGAATAACTGAAAGAAGAGGATATGATAAATTACTAGGCCTTATCGTTTTAACTGGAATAGGTGCATATGTACTACTCTATCTTTTAGCTTGGAGTCCAAAGACAGGAACTACCGCTCCTACAAATCCTGTTGGAAGCACTAACAATATCCCTGTTCAGCCTTCACTTGAAGATCAGACACAACAACCAGTTGAGACAGTACCGACTCAACCACAACAACCTACTACACCAACTATGTAAGAGAATGCTATCTAGAATATTAAAGGGGGCAATCTAGCCCTCTTTTTCATTATCCTCAATTAAAGGAATCTGTGTATCAACCTTGACACCACCCTCTAATCTAACTAAATCCATTTTTCTTCTCATCTGATTTACCCTAGTCGTGTTAACATCTGAATACTGTTTTTGGAGTTGATCAATCTTTACTCCTACCTTATCAAACTCTTCACTAAACTTATCAAACTCTTTCTCTACAGATTGAACATGCCCCACTATTTTAAATATATTCTCTTGTACTCTGAAGTTTTCATATGCCTGCTTTACCATTCTAAGTATTGCTGTAAAACTAAAAGGCCCAGCAAGTACAACCTTTCTAGCCATAGCATCCTCCCATATACTAGGCATCTTGTCATAAATAAAGGAAAATATCATCTCATTCGGAATAAAGAGAATAACAAAATCTACAGTCCTATCCTCAGGACTAATATATTCCCTAGTAGTAACCTGTTTAATCTTTTCCTTAATATCTGATTCAAACTCCTTCATATATCTCTTTTTAGCATCAGTATCATCTGTTTCAGTCATTCTTTGAAGTGCAGAGTAAGGAAATTTAGCATCAACATTTATCTTTGTTCTATCAGGTAAATATACTGTAAAATCAGGCCTAGCCCCATTATCACTCTCTTGCCTAGTATAGTTTTCTCCTACCACAAAGCCAGCCATCTTAAGTAAGTCATCAGCTACTTGCTCTCCGAACTGCCCCCTTAGTTGATTATTAGACAAAACCTTCTTTAAATTCTCAGTACTAACAGAAAGCTGTTCCGTAATCTTTTTATACTCATCTAATGAATTTTTTAATGCAGAAAAAGAATTAATCCTCTCCTTGTCTGAAACCTCTAACTC
>DIFL01000028.1:0-2149 GCA_002419125.1 Candidatus Dojkabacteria bacterium UBA5749
ATATTACCAAATACATCTGTCCTTAGTTTTGAAACTGAAGAAAACAGGATTACTTCTGTCGTAACATACAAGGATGAATTTAAAGCTAAAAGATATATATTAGCAACAGGAGGAAAATCATATCCTGTTACTGGCTCCAATGGAGATGGATATACTCTAGCACAATCAGTTGGCCATACCATTGTCGAGCCTAAGCCCGCATTAGTTCCTGTAATATGTAAGGAAAGATGGGTAAAAAAGTTAGAAGGTCTTTCACTTCTTAATGTTAAGATAGCTGCATTACAAAAAGAAAAAGAAATTGTAAGTAGGTTTGGGGAAGCACTTTTTACTCATCAAGGAATGACAGGACCAATAGTGATTGATATGTCTAGATATATAGGGGATGCGCTAGAAAAAGATGAAGTACAATTAAGTATTGATTTCAAACCTGCTCTCTCAAAAGAAGTTCTAGATAGGAGAGTAAGAGGAGATTTCCAAATATATCGTAACAAAGTGTTTAAAAACTCTCTAAAGAAATTACTCCCATCTTCACTAATTCCAGTTGCTGTAGAATTGAGTGGTATTGATCCAGAGAAAAAGGTTGCTGAGATATCCAAAGAGGAGAGAGAAAGATTGGTAAACCTACTTAAAGATTTTAGATTGAATGTATTAAAATTAGACGATTGGGACAAAGCAATTGTTACTGCTGGGGGTGTAAATATTAAAGAGATAGATTCTACTACAATGAAATCAAAAATAGTGGAGAATTTGTATTTTGCTGGAGAAATGATTGATGTGTACGGTCCAACGGGGGGATATAATTTACAGATATGTTGGAGTACTGGCATATTAGCAGCTAGGTCATAATGAAAAATTCAAAAGAAATTTTTAACAAAATATTAAATACAAGAGTATGGAGGGAGAATTCTCTTCAAACAATATTAAAGAAATATCCTAAAGAGGGAAAGGGGTTGTATAGACATGATGAGTTAGTAAAAGAGTACAAAGAATTAGTAGAAGAGAAAAAGATTTTACCTAGTAAAATAGTTGAAGAGAGAATTAGAATGAAACCTACCAGAACTCAGTCTGGTGTTGCTACTGTTACAGTAATGATGAAGCCCTTTGGGTGCCCTGGTAAGTGTATATTCTGTCCTAATGAACCCAATATGCCAAAGTCATATATTGCCTCGGAGCCTGGGGCTCAGAGAGCATTGAAGAATAATTTTGATCCTTTCCTTCAGACATATAATCGTATAAAGGCATTACAAAATATTGGGCATAACACTGATAAAATCGAGCTGATAATCTTAGGTGGTACATGTTCAGTATACCCTGAGGAATATATCATCTGGTTTATTAAAAGATGCTTTGATGGAATGAACAGTTTTGGTAAAACATCTTTCGAAGCAGATGACACAGGGATTAATGAAATAACATGGGAACAACTTCTTGAAGTCCAAAAATATAATGAAACAACTATTTGTAGAAATGTCGGTTTAGTTTTAGAAACAAGACCTGATTACATTACAAAAGAAGAGGTCGTAAGATTTAGAAAGTTGGGTGCAACTAAAATTCAAATTGGTATACAGAGTTTAGATGATGATATCTTAAAACTTAACATGAGAGGACATGGTACTGCGGAGAGTAAACAAGCTTTTGAATTACTTAGATTAGCCGGTTTTAAAATTCATGCTCATTGGATGCCTAATCTCTATGGCTCTACTATTAAAAAAGATATTAAAGATTTCAAGAAACTTTGGAAAAAGGATTTTAGACCAGATGAATTAAAAATATACCCAACTTCCATTATTAGAAATACTTTACTTGAGAAATACTTCAAAGAAGGCAAGTACACACCATATACCTATGAACAGTTACTCAACCTTTTTGTTAATATTCTCCCCACTACCCCAAAATATGCAAGGCTAACAAGGATAGTTAGAGATATTCCCTCCAACGAGATCGTAAGTGGGAATAAAAGTACCAACTTTAGACAAATAGCAGAGAAAGAAATTTTAAAACAGGGGAAAAGAATACAAGATATTAGAAGTAGAGAGATAAAAAGTGAAAGGATTACTTGGGATGATCTTGAACTTGAAACAATTGAGTATGACACATCAGTTTCAAAAGAGTACTTCATCTCTTACAAAACAAAAAAAACAGACAAGAT
>DIFL01000028.1:2180-7632 GCA_002419125.1 Candidatus Dojkabacteria bacterium UBA5749
TCATCAATAATTAGAGAAGTACATGTATATGGAAATGTGGTTGATATTGGTAAGGACAGTAGTGGAGAGTCCCAACACTTAGGTTTAGGTAAAAAAATGATTGAAATAGCGGAAGATATTTCAAAAAAAAATGGATTTAAGAAAATCTCAGTTATATCAGCAATAGGGACAAAAGAGTATTACAAAAAATCTAACTTCCTAGAAGAAAACTTGTATATGTCGAAACTCCTTTTTTAACTATTTAATAGTAATACTCTCAACTATAGCATCCATAATTTCTACGAAAGTTAAGTATTCCTGACTATCAATACTTATTGCATTCTCCCCCTTATACTCATACTTAATCAAATATGGCTCACCCCCTAATTCAAGTTGTGGAGTATTAACATTACTACCCTCAGATGCAAACACAGAACCAGCAAATATATTTATTTGCCCAGAATCATATATTTCATCAGTCGGTAGAATATGTGTAACTTTCTCGACCGTTTCTCCATTTATTACATGGGAAGTTACTCTTGTCTCAAAGGTGTCACTAACTCCTTCATACATAAAACCCCAACCACCTCCTGTAATAATAGGATTTTTAACAATTGTAATTGAAAAAAGCCCATTACTAATTACACCAGACTCACTCGAACTCCAACCATTCGGAAGTTTAAAACTAAAAATCGTGGAATCTGTATCTTGTTTCTGCTCATCAGGAATTTCCATTTCAAATAGGGGAAAAGCACTCTCCTCAGTTTCGTCTTCCACCTCAGAATCAATCGGTAATTCATCATCTAGTGGTACTTCTTCTACGTTTTTTTCTACAAGGTACTCGTTATATATATATAATATCCTCCCATACCAATAATAAAGAAAAGTAATATCCCTACCAATATTGGAAATACTTTACTCTTTTTCTGCTTCACTTCCTCTTTTACCTCCTCTTCCACTCCCTCTACAGGTACGTCTACCTGTTCTACAGATGAAATAAAGTCTGATAAAGGTTTCTGATTCTCTGCCATATTAATAAATCCTAAAGTTATATATATTAAATATACACTCATACTCTCCTCTCTGTCTACTAATAACCCTCTAATAAAAGAAATGTTGAAAAGTAATTCAATAAAAGATATAAAATATATATGGTAATAGTAAAAAAACTATTAATATTTACATTCTTCTTCTTACTAGGAATATTCATAGCTCAAAAAAGCATCTTAAAAGTTTACAACCCCTCTCTCGTACCCGGATCAAACAAAGAATTTACCCCTACGCTAGACATCTGGAATGAAGACATTCAAAAAGTAAAAATCCCATTAACTACAAATACAGAAATAAAAGGAGTATCCGTTCCAAAGTATTGGAAATACTCTTTAAACAACGAAACCACAGACTACTTAGAAGGATATATACCAAATATTAGAGATTTTAAGAATTACTGGAACCTTCATAACAACCTACTCTATGGAATTAACCCATATGACTACTCATATACCATTGATGAAGCATCACAATATCTTGAGAAAGATGCTCAATATCATAAAGCAGAAGGAATTGAGAATGAAACAGAATTCTTTAAATGGGATAGCTCTCAATGTAAAGAAATCTTTTCAACTAGATTAGACTCATACATATTCCTCTGTGATAACTGGATTAACTGGTTAAATATTGAATTAAAAGACAAAGAATTTGTACTTGTAAAGTGTAATATAAACAAAAAAGAAGGATATTGTGTATATACTGATTATATAAAAACATATTATACAAGTAAGAATTACGGTGAAAGTAGATGTTTTGGAGAGAATAATCTATACTGTGATTATGATAAATATATTAAAATAATTTCTTTAAATTAACCCTTTTTCAAATGAAAAAGAAACTGCTCTATACCCTTATCCTATTCCTTTTTATCTTTATACCCAAACCAATATTTGCTCAGGAAGAGATTCCTCCAACTGATGAAACACAAGTAGATTGTATTGACTTAGAAGCTATCTATGAAGAAATAAATAACTCTAGTCAAGCCGTAACAGGAACTAAAAATAGTATAGATGCCGTAAAGAAAATAAACACTACCGCCTCACTTATGAATATTATTTCTGTCTTTCTAGGAGACAGAATATATTGTGTTAAAGATGAAGTAGCCGCCTCTAAATCAGTCTCACTTAAAAGCCAAGGATTACTAGGGATGATAGATAATGCTAATACAGGGATATTGAGTATGTACCCAGATATTAATGTTGGCAACCACATTGCGCAAAGGTTTGTACCTGGATACGGAGAGAACAACTCTCTGCTTGCTTATCCAAATGTCCCAGGAAATGAAGATTGGGAAGATGATGGTGAGAATGAAGAACAAAGGAAGGAAGCTGAATCAATTGCGGATCAGTTTAAAAACAGATTTCTTAATATTGGGAATGAATTTATAGAAGAACAGGGAGATATTGTAGTTGTTGAAGAGCCAGAAGAAGAAGTAGAGGATAACTCTTCAGGTTATAGCTACCTGAAAGATACTATTCAATTAGATAGAATATGGAGTCAATCCTTAAATATTGTTTATGTACTTTATGTACTAATATTTATAATTGTAGGCTTTATGATTATGTTTAGAAAGAAACTACAAGGAAATGTTACAGTAACTTTTTCTCGAGCATTACCCAACTTAATAATCAGTCTGATATTAGCAACCTTTAGTTTTGCAATAGTTGGACTTATGATGGACGTAGGCAAAATTACAATGAATGTCTCAAGAGGAATATTCTCCGAGATATATAAAGATATAAATGAAAATCCTTCCAATAATGAAACTTATGAAATAATTGAAACTAAAAATGTATGGCATTTGGCAAATGGCATATATACAAAAACAAATGCTGACAAAGGGCTTGGCGACGCTTTGAAAAAAATACCTCTTGTTGGAAATGCACTGGCTAGGGTGATTACAGGAAGTGGTGAGGGAATTGGAGCTGGGATTACTAGAGCAGGGTTATATGGTCTTACATACAAATATCTTAACAAAGCCTTACCTGACCTTCTAAAAGAAACTGACCCTAGTCAAGCAGTTGATGTAGAAGCCACAGGTGGTATCGTTTTTGCAGAGGGCACAGTGGAAATTCTTGCTCCTCTTGTATTTGTTGCAGAGTGGGGACTAAAAGCTACCTTTTACAATTTGGGTGTCGCTTCAACCTATTTGTTATTGGGTCAAATTCTCAAAATTCTTGTAATAATTGTAATCTGTTTCTATGCCGCTTTTAAAGTATTTATTGCTTTACTAACCACATATCTTAAACTATTTGGGAACGTCATTCTTGCGCCTTTCCAAATGTTAATGGGTGCTATCCCAGGTAATACTAACCAAATTACTAATTGGTTTAAGTCAGTAATTGCAAATTGCTTAATTCCTACCGCTATCTTTACTGTAATTAATGCATCCGCAGCAATATCAGCAAGTATTTATGACCCAAGTAAATTTAATTTCTTCTCAAATGGTGGCATATTATGGCCAGACATAATAATCTCTTTCAGAAGTATAATCATAATAGCAGGATATCTCTTTGCTTCAAGTATGCCTAAGATAATAAATGGTGCTTTAGGAGTAGGAACTAGCAAGAGTATGATGGGTGCAGGAGACGATATGAAACAATCTATGAAGAAAATTCCATTAGTTGGTGGTATGTTCAATTAGAAATGGATAAGAAGAAAAACGAAAATATACATGATCAAATTTTTGATTTTCTGTTTAATCTACAGAGAACTAAAAAAAATCTAGCAGGTCTTAAACCAGATTCAAAATTTGGAGAATTAGGAAACTCTCTCTTAGAGATGGGAACCCAACCAGCCCTCTACCCCATTGGAACTACAATGGAAGAAATTAAAAGACTAATGGAAGAGAGTACTGCAATACAAATGGGGAATGAAAAGAAATTTGCAACTAGCCCCTTTACCCCACCCTCAGAACTAAGTAAAAGGATAAAAAAAGAAAGAGAAAAGAGAAATGGCAATAGATTTTTAACTCAATGGACCTCTATTGGGGGAAATCTTGATGCAAGAGCGGATGCCGCACTACTTTCAATGTTTGCTAAGAAATTTAATCTCTCTGGGGAAGAATCCATTGAGTTAGGAAATTTCTATAAAAACATTAAAAAAGAAGAAAGTAAGTTAGTTACAGATAAGGCAATGTGGGGAAAGCAATTCATGCCTACCAAAGAAGATAAAGATTTTCCAGATTTAGACATAGAATTCCTGGGAGAAGATTACAAGAAGGAAAGATTTAAGAAAAAAGAAGAAATACTAAACCAAGGACAAGACATTCTTCTTTCAGGAGTACTTAAAGATGTAAATGGAAAACAAAAGTTCACTAAAACAAGAGAAGAGGAAATATATAAAGCAACACATGGAAAAGATAGGGGAACATGGAGAGATAAAGGTATGAAATTTACAAAAAGAGATACTCCCGAAGCACGCTTACACTATGGACAAGCACAGATAGAACAGGCTCAAAAAGAAATGACTAAGGAGTTGTCTGAAAGAAATAGGAAGGTTTTAACTCAACTAGAAATTGAACAGAAAAGAGAAGAAGAAATAGATAGAGTTACCCATGGGAAAGACAGGGCAACATGGAGAGATGAGAAATGGAGATTTGCTAGTAGAAATATGCCAGGAGCACGATTAAACTATACCCCTACTCAGATAGAAGAAGCAAGAGAAGAGATGGAGCAAGATTTAGAGTTTAGAAATAGGATATTAGATACAGAGGTAAAAAAAGAGGATATCTTTGGAATTCTTACAGATATTAATATCCCTACTGAAGACGAAAGAGAACAAAAACTCCAAGCATACTTTGAAGATAGAGGAATAGAAGAGAAATACTCCAAACTATATACTAACCATCTATTAAAACAAAACCCTAGGATATGGAATAATCAAGATCCAACATTCCTTAAAGATACCCAAGAGACCATATACAAGGCCTTGGCATTTAGAATTGTTTCAGAGAGGTTGAAAGACGAAAATATACAAATCGATGATGTAGAGGGTGAAGTAGCTCGTGTAGAAGGTGAACTACGTTCCTTTATGAATACTAATCGAAAAAATTATCAAGTAAGGTTTCAAAGAGCCCTCCTTTTGAAAAGATTTTTAGATAGCTCTAAAAGTTTCAATGCAGTATTTCTTTCAGGACAATGGGATAAGTTTGAAACACAAGGATTAGGATTTACCCAAGTAGTTAAGAGAATAGATGTTTTCGAGAAAGATGAAAATGGAAAAGTAATAAAAGGCAAGAATGGGGAACCAATATTAATTGGGAGTTACTATAACCAGGGAGATAGTGTTATGGGCAAACTCTTGGGAAAATTTTACTATTTTCATCCAAAAAATCTTGCTAATGGGATGTTTAATACAGGAGATTTATGGCTAAAGCTTGCTTGTGGGGAAGATGGGAAGTTAAACAAGAAAAGCTTAGGAT
>DIFL01000042.1 GCA_002419125.1 Candidatus Dojkabacteria bacterium UBA5749
TTACCATTAATTCTAAGTACTCTAAAGGTCTGTGCAATTACTGCGATATTTACAGCAATTACAGCTGAGTTTTTTGGAGGTTACGGGGGTATAGGTATATTCATTCTCTCAAAAAAAGGTTTATACAATTTAGAATTAGTTTGGGGAGCAATCTTTTGTATTGCAATATTTGGAGCTCTGTTTTACACATCGCTAGAAGTCATTCAGAAGAAGTTTGTTCCTTGGAACAATAATTAGAGGTTATTATTTAAATTTTTAATATATTTAATATGGAAGAAATAGAAAAGAAATCTTCCCTTGTACCAATTCTGGTAGGAATTCTTCTACTAGTTGTTGGTGGGTATTTTGTTTACAGTAATACCCAGAAAGAGAAAGTTGAGGAGCCAAATGAGAAAGACTCATTAACTTTACAACTTAAATGGATAGAGCAAGCTCAGTTTATGGGATACATAGTTGCAGACAAGCTTGGGTACTATGAAGAAGAAAATATACAGTTAGAGATACTTCCTGGGGGAGTTGGAATTAACCCTGTAGATGTATTAATTCAAGGGGATGCAGATATTGCTGTTGCTTGGACTGGTAATGTGTTACCTGCAATTTCCAAAGGAGAAGAGTTAGTAAATATTGGACAGGGAATGCAAAGTTCTGCAATGAGACTAATGGCACTTAAAGAAAGTGGTATTGTAATACCAGCAGATATTAAAGGTAAAAAAATCGGTACATGGCCGGGTGGTAACGAATTAGAGCCATATGCTTTCATTGAGATTCAGGGATTAGATAAGGATAAAGATGTGGAGCTTGTTAATCAAGGTTTTGATATGAATCAGCTATTAAACAAAGAGATAGATATAGCGTCTGCAATGATATATAACGAGTACTGGCTTCCAATTGAGGCTGGATATAGTGAGGATGATTTTATTGTATTTGATATGGAAGAGGAAGGGGCAGGTATGCTTCAAGATGCTTTGTTTGTTCAAAGGGAGTTTTTAGATGAAAATAGAGATTTGTTAGTTAGATTTATGAGAGCAACTATCAAGGGCTGGGAGTATGCAATTGCCAATCCAGAGGATTCAGTTGATGTCTTAGGATTAGATTTTACTGAAAATGATGTTACGGCTAAAGATCATCAAATATTAATGGCAAAAGAAACAGCAAAGCTTTATCAAGCAGATGATGGTACTAGCAAGGGGCTTTTTTATATTAACCTTTCTAAGCTTGAGCAGACAGTAGAAATAGCAACTAAATATATAGATGAGGTTAAAGATATAAATGTAAAGAGTATATATACTTTAGATATCTGGAATGAAGCAACTAAATAAAAATATGAAGAATCTAACGATAATTAACAACCCCGTTATCGCTCAACTTGGTCTTAACCTACATGATATTAATACAAAACCTTTTGAGTATAGAGAGAATGCTAGAAAGCTAGGAATCCATATGGGTAGTGAAATTTCTAATTACAATATCCTTCCAACTAAAAAGCTTAAGGTTAAGACTCCTTTGGGTACTCTTTCAAGTACAGTGGTTGATGATAATAAAATAGGCATTGTAAATGTACTAAGAGCCGGTACAAGTTTTGCATTAGGAATGGGAGAGGTATTTCCAAACAGTACAATTTCATTTATTAGTGCTTGGAGGGAGGGTGTAAAAGGTAATATCTCAGCAAAGACAGAGTATATGAGAGGTGTACAGTCTCTAAAGGGAAAGTATGTAATAATTTCTGATCTTGCCCTAGCCAGTGGGGTTTCAATCTTGGCTTGCTTAGATGTGTTATCAAAATATATTAAGCCGGAAAAGACAATAATATTATCTCTTCACTGTGCTAAAGAAGGAGTTAAAAATATATATAAGAGCTATCCACAAATAAAGATATACTCTGTATTTGGTCCTAGTGAAATGAATAATCACTGTTACATTCTTAATGGTCCAGGGGATTGTGGGGATAGAAGTTTTAATACATAATTAAATATATGAAGTTGCTAATTAGTGCCTGTATGTTAGGCCTAAATACAAAATATAGCGGAGATAGTAATATTGATATCAACTTAGTTGAGTATCTTTCTAAAAACCATATTGAATTCTTTCCGCTATGTGCGGAACAACTTGGAGGTTTAACTACGCCAAGAGAGGCTTGTGAGATTGAAAGTGGGTTTACTAGTAAGGATATTTTGAATGGTAGAGGTAGGGTAATATCTAAAACTGGTTTAGATTATACTAAAAATTTTATCTCAGGTGCTAAGCAGGTCTTAGATTTTTGTAAAACATTTGGAATTACTCACGCGCTACTTCAACCCAGAAGTCCTTCTTGTGGTTTTTTAAAAGTGTATGACGGGAATTTTGATGGAACTTTAGTAGAGGGAAATGGTATTTTAGCTCAATTGCTAGTAGATAATGGAATTAGTATTATTGAAGATATAAAAGATTTAAGTGTTAAGTAATTGTTATATGCTTTATTGAGTGCTAATATATTTTTATTAATATAACTTATAAAGTATGAATGAAGAACCCCTACTATCAGAATGTTAGTTTTAGACATAGTATTAGACATGCTACAGATGGACTTAAAGCTATATTTAGAGATGAAAGAAATTTTAGAAATGATTTAATAATTGCTGTATTTATAATTGTTCTTGGTTTTATCCTTAAAATTTCCCATTTTGATTGGATAGCAATTACTTTGGTTATTTCAATGGTATTAGTATCTGAAGCAATAAATAGTGTAATAGAAGCTATGTGTGATACTGTATCACATGAGTTTAAAGTAAATATTAAATATGCAAAAGATGTAAGTGCTGGTGCAGTTTTGCTAAGTGCATTTGTATCTGTAATAACTGGGTTATTAGTATTTCTTCCTTATATCTGGGAACTTTTGAGGTAGTTATAAAAAGCAAAAAAGGAAGCATTTACTAAATAAATAGTTGAAATTGGTTAGATTTCTGCTTCCTAATTCTATTAACTACCACCGTGATAGTTAGGTAAAGATTATGTTATCATCGCAGTTGGCAATTGTCAACAAATATACTGACACAATTTTTATAGGCTCATTTGTTGTTATAGATAAAGTATTAATTATTAAATACCCTCTTTGTTTCTGTATACCCTAAATCTATATACCTTTGCCTATCTTCTAAAACATCATTTACTGATACGGAATTTAAATCAAAGAATATCTTTATATCTGCTTTTCTCATATCTTCTTTAGCAATATTATACAAAGTAGCCTTGTATGTTGCTCCTTGAATATTTAGAAATGATCTTTTTTCTGGAGTTTCCTTTGGATATGACTCTAAACAAACCCCAATTACCTTATCTCCTCCTAGGCTTTTAACAGCATCAACTGGTACAGAGTCGGCATATCCACCATCTATTAGAAATCTATTTTCATATTCAAATGCACCAAACAAATAACTAACAGAGCAACTTGCTCTTAAGGCATTTTTCAAAAGACCAGTTCTTTGGAATATCTTTTCTCCAGTATTTAAATCAACAGCTACAGATACAAAAGGAATCATACAATCATCAAAGGTAGCATCATGTACTAAACTATCAAGAAAGAAAAGGAGAGGGTCATTATTATTCAAAGAGAATTTATTAGCATAACTAGATACTATGTTATTTATCTCTTCCTTGTTTAATCCTAGTGCAATTTGTTCTACCTTTTTTGCATCTTTATACAGTGCGTATAGGCCAGCAACTACAGAACCTACACTACTTCCAGAGATATGAGTAATTTCAATATTTAACTCCTCTAGTGCTTTTAACACCCCTATATGTACAAATCCTTTTTGACCTCCTGAACCTAGTGCTAAAGCATATTTTTTAGGCATAGATATACAGTATTAAGTTATGTTTTAACAATATATTGTCCAGTTGGTTTGTCTAATACTTGAAATCCTCTATTTAATAGTTCATCTCTTAATCTGTCTGCCTCATTCCAATCTTTTTCATTTCGAGCCAATTCTCTTTTTAAAAGTATTTCCTTTATCAAAGGGTCATCTATTTCACTTAAAGGGATTTCTTTTACTTGGGTATCACTACTTTTTACTGTTTTCTCTAAATCTAGACCTAGTACTTTGTCAAATTCAAATACAGTAGTTAGAATATCTTCTGGTTTTAAATTAGATTTCACTATTTCATTTACAAGGGCTAATACCTTTGGGGTATTAAAATTGTCCCTAAGGGCATCTTTAAATCTTTCAATGTATTTATTAGATGCTTTCCCTATTTTTCCATTGTTAAGTTCTTTTAATCTCTTAATAATATTAAAATATGACTTCTCACTT
>DIFL01000040.1 GCA_002419125.1 Candidatus Dojkabacteria bacterium UBA5749
GTAAAAACTAATGGGAATATACAATAGAACAGGGTGTGAATTAGAAGATTAAGGTGCTCTCTAATAAGGTTATGCAATGAAAAATAACTGTACAGAATTAATTAATATTTTTCGTAGAAAAGTTTTATTTCATTATCCATTATTAGAATGTATGACGCATAACCATCCATTATCTTTCCTGTATTTGCAAATTTTGTCTCTAAGTCTAGTTCAGGATTATGAGTATCTCCTGTAATTAAGAAGAATTCTCTGTTGGTATAATAATTTTTTAGAATATTATTCCGTTTCTCTCCTTTAGAAAATTTTTTAGATAATTTGGGCATCATAGTGTTAAGAGAACTACGCAAGAAGGTAAATGATTTTAGCAGGAATCTGATATTTAGAATTCTGTTATTGGCCACTTTTAGGAGCATATGTTGGTTCTTTTTAGTGATACTATCACCATGTTCAAATAAAAAATTTTTATCTTTTATATATTCTTCATGATAATCACAAAACTTAATTGAGAAATGGCTAGCTACTTCATGAGTAATAGTTGATTCGTGATTTCCTCTAATATATATTGTTTTTTTAGCTAATAATAATGGGAAAAGGGACTTCCACTTAGATTTTAGAAACTCATCACCACTAATAAGCCAGTCATCAATAAAATCTCCATTGATAATAACTCTGTCACTATCCAGGATTATTTTTTTTAAGAACTGGTACTTTTTATCATCAAACTTTGATAAATGAGTATCAGAAAAAACAAGAATTTTCATAGGATATCCTTAACTTATTTGAGTTAGGTTATTTATTATAGTTTATAAATACATTCTACTTTAATTAAAACTAGTTTGCTCCAAATCTTCTATTTCTTTTTTCAAATTCTGCAATTGCTTTATCTAACTCTTTTTCATCAAAATCTGGCCAGAAGCAACTTGGGAAATAAAGTTCACTATATACCGATGTCCAGGTAAGAAATCCTGACAGTCTTTTTTCTCCAGATGTTCGCACAATTAAATCAGGTTCTGGTTGTCCTTTAAACCAGATATATTTACTTATTAGGTCCTCAGATATTTTTTCTGGCTCTATACCTTCCTTAATAATATTTTTAACTGCTTCTACTATTTCAAGTCTTCCACCATAATTAAAACAGATGTTTAGTACCATATTTTTGTTATTTGTTGTTTCTTTCTCTAACTTTTCTATATTTTTCTTTATTTTTGAGCTTATTCTATCCTTGCTTCCAATAATGTTAACTTTTAAACCAAGTTTATTAAGTTCTTCAGCTTCTTCACCAAAGGCTTTATTTAATAAAGTCATCAGGTATGTAACTTCTTTCTTGCTACGATTCCAATTTTCTGTAGAAAAAGCATAGACAGTTAATACTTCAATATCTCTTTTAAGGCACCATCTGCAGACATCTTTAATTTTCTCGTATCCTACTCTGTGTCCCTCAAATGTGGGAAGTCCTCTTTCTTTTGCCCATCTTCTATTCCCATCTAATATTATTGCAAGGTGTTTTAGTTTAGACATATTTATTTATTTTTAAATTTATTCAAACTTTATGATTATATCAGAAGTATATATGATATTAGGGAATTTAGAACTTTGATTGTCCTTTAAGAAGTTGAAACAACAGCAGGGAGGTCTTGTTGGGACAGCTCGACAAGATGGATGGGACTCAGACTTGCAACCTTTGTAGTGACAGTGCAAAACTCTAACCAATTGAGCGATTACTCTTTACAAGTTGAAAGTATATCTAAAATAACGAGAGGAGGGCTACATTCTACGTATATATTTAAGAATATATTTCTCTAATATATCCCGTATTTCAGTATCAGAAATTTCCCTTACCTTATGCTCAAGAGACTTTAAATCTGCCATCTTTTCCAATTCTCTTAATATCCTAAAATCACTCTGTGGAAGAACTCTTTTTTTTGCAATAACCTTCGCTATCTCAATACCCTCATTAAGATACTCATTCAGAGCAGTCTGTGGATTCTTCTCATACTTATATGGTGCCTTAAGACCATAAAGAGGTATTTTCTTTGTTTCTTTTCTAGAGTATAGTCCATTAAGAAAAATCTCAACCCCAAACCTAGTATTCTCCATCTCCTTTAAATGTGCCAAGAGATCTCTTCTGTAATATGCTCTTTGACCAGTAAGATCAGAAATTATAGACCTACCGGACTTCCCAACCAAATAACCCAAGACTGCTTTGTACTCTCCACTTAGGATTGGACCAAGCAGTGCCTTAAGATGAGTATCAGAGATATTCAGGAGATCAGCATCAAGAAAAATTAATACATCTCCTTTTGCTTTCCTAATTCCTTCTGCTAGAGCATAGCCCTTACCGTGGTTTTCTTTTAGGTTAATTATTGTTATATCATTTTCAAACTGTTTTAGTATCTCTTTTGTATTATCTGTGGAGCCATCATTGATACAGATAATTTCATTGGGGAGTTTAGACGAGACTAATGTACTTAATACCTTCACTATAGTATTTTCTTCATTGTATGCTGGAACAATTACTGATACAGAATTTTCTTTCATATGCATATTTTTTATGTATGACTAAAGAGTATAGCAGAATTTGAAGAAAAATTGTTGCAGGGTTATTAATGTGATGTTAGCAGGTATGTATAGAAAACATAAGATCAAGGTTTTTAGGTATTACAATACTTAAAACAGATAAAGATGAGGCATATTTTTCTGAAGTTTTAATCATATCTTCGAACCGAGGGCTCTAAAAAGCATCTCTTTTTCAGACTTTTTCATCCACCAGTTTACAAATTTGAACACTCGTATTTTTGGGGGTAAAGGTATCAAGTAACAAGGTTTTTTTTGTATATAGTGCATGGGCCTTGTTAGAACAACTCAATAATGGCGGGACAGATGTGTCTGGAACCTGAGTAACCGGTTGGAGTAATATATTCTTTGTATTATAATAGTCATTATCTAAATCTTTTTTAAAAAATAACATGTCTAAGAAAAATATTCTTCTCCTTGCATCTGTTATTATCATATTCTCAGCTCTGGCTTTCTTTCTTTTTGGAAATAATAAAAAGACAGATCAGATTGTATATGAGGATACATTAACAATATCTAAG
>DIFL01000007.1:0-3474 GCA_002419125.1 Candidatus Dojkabacteria bacterium UBA5749
AAATAGATATCGTTCTTGTTGGAGAAGACTATGCAAGTAAGATGTATGTAGATATGAAATCGAAAAAAGCTATCAATCTAGGAATACAGGTAAATGTCCATACATATCAAGAAACAATCCCACAAGAAGAATTGGAAAATATAATTGTAAAACTCAATGAAGATACAAATACCGATGGGGTAATGGTTCAATTACCGCTACCAAAACAATTAGAGGAAAAGAAACTTCTAGAATTAATATCCCCATTTAAAGATGTAGACGGGTTAACATCTACTAATTTAGGGAAACTCTTTAAAAATGATGATAGTGCAATAGCACCTGCAACTGCAAAGGGAGTAATTCTACTTCTAAAGGAATATGGAATCCAAATGGAGGGTAAGAGAGTTGTTGTAATAGGAAGGGGAGATATAGCTGGACTACCAATAGCCGCTATGCTTCAAAATGAGAATGCAACAGTAACAATATGTCACTCCCATACTCAAGATTTAAAAGGAATATGTAAACAAGCAGATATATTGGTATCTAGTATTGGAAAGCCTGAATATATTAATTCTCAGTATGTCAAAGAAGGAAGCATTGTTGTAGATGTTGGAACAAACAGAAATAGCGAAGGCAAATTAGTTGGAGATATAGATTTTAATTCTGTTAAAGATTTAGTTGAATATATTACTCCTGTACCAGGAGGTATTGGCCCTATGACAATTGCATGTCTGTTTGATAATTTAATTGAGGTATATAGAAAGAATGTATAAAGATATCATATTTGAATATATTGATAAGGAAGCCAAAAGACAGAAAGAAGGAATAGAATTAATAGCTTCTGAAAACTATGTTAGCCCTTCTGTCCTAAAAGCAATGGGAAGTATATTAACTAACAAATATTCAGAAGGATATCCAGATAAAAGATACTATGGTGGAAATGAATATATAGATGACATAGAAAAGGAGTGTATTTCAAGAGCAAAAGAACTTTTTAAAGCAGAACATGTTAATGTTCAACCATACTCTGGTTCTCCTGCTAATCTAGCAGTACATCTTGCTTTCTTAAATCCAGGAGATAGAACAATGGGTATGGATCTATCTGCTGGTGGTCATCTTACACATGGATTTAAAGTATCAATTAGTGGTAAGTATTTTAACTCAGTAAGTTACGGAGTTAATAGAGATGGATATATAGATTACGATGAAGTAAGAAAAATAGCATTAGAACATAAACCGAAATTAATATGGAGTGGATTTAGTGCATACTCTAGAGTAATTGATTGGAATGAGTTTAGGGAAATAGCTGACGAAGTAGGAGCAATACTAGTTGCAGATATAGCACATGTAGCAGGATTAATTGCTTCAGACCAATATCCATCTCCCGTTGGAATTGCTGATGTAGTTACAACTACTACACATAAAACCCTTAGAGGCCCTCGTGGAGCCATGATTATGTGTAATGAAGAGTATGGAGAGATAATAGATAAAGCAGTGTTTCCTGGACTACAAGGAGGCCCTCATAACCATACAACTGCAGGTATAGCGGTTGCCCTTAAAGAAGCTATGACAGGGGAGTTTAAGGAGTATGCAAAACAGATAGTATTAAATTCTAAAGCTTTAGCGAAAGCATTAATTGATAAAGGATACAGTATTGTATCAGGAGGAACAGATAATCATCTATTCTTAGTAGATACAGTTAAGAGTGTAAATATGAGTGGTTCACAGGTGTCTGATATTTTAGAAGAGGTAAATATTACATTGAATAAAAATAGCATACCATTTGATGAAAGAAAGCCATGGGATCCATCCGGTGTTAGAATAGGGACACCGGCAATAACAACAAGAGGAATGAAAGAGAAAGAGATGGAAAAGATTGCCGAATATATTGATAGAGCACTTAAGAGTTCATCTAAAGATGAACGGAATTTAGTTAAAGAAGAAGTGGTTAAGTTTACAAAAGACTTTTCCATTCCTGGTATAGATAACTTGTAATATATACTCAATGAAAGGAAACTTTCTAAAGGATTTACAGATAGCCACTTTACAATCTGAATCAAATTGGAATACATTCAAAGTTCATACTCTTTTACAAAATTGTAAACAGAAACAACCATCAATAAATGCATACTTAGGGGCAAGATATAGTAGATCGGCAGATAGTATTGTTGATATCGCAAAAGAGATAATAGATAACAAAACTGACGCATCTCAAAGGCTAGAAGCAATATTCCATGGATATGGTCATAAATCTGTAGGAGATATGGCAGAGTTATTTGTATGTATTGAAAATATCCCTATGTATACAGCAATGAGAATCTTTTACCTTAACTCTGTTATCTCTGGTCAAGAGAGATCTACTAGATATCAAAATTTTAAAGATCCTCAATATATTAAAATACCAAAACAGGTATGTAGTGATGAAAGTATTAGGAAAGAGTATGAGTCTATCATACTAAAGCAGATGGATGATTATTCAAGACTATTAAATAAAACAAAAGAGGTATTAAAAGAATATTTTAATATTAACGAAGATATTAAAGAGGAAAAATCTGCATTACAATCTAGAAGTTTTGATACTGCTAGATACCTGCTCCCATATGGATTACAAACTAGTATGGCAGCAGTTATGTCTGCAAGAAATTGGTCTGAACTAATCTCGTACCTTAATGCGAGTGATAGTGTGGTAGATAACGAGGCAGGTAATCTTATCTACAATCTGTTAGGGGAATCGAAGATAGATATTAATGGATATATTAGAGAAGCAGATGGATTAATTAGACATACTGATGCTAACTGTTGCAGAAGGAATTCAACAAAAGAGATTTTAGAATATATATCTCAGAATGTATCTTTACAAAAGGAGTATGAGAATATGGGATGTGAGTGTGATTCCTGTAGTGTAAGGTTTAATACCAATACTATTGAAAATCTAATAACTAACTATGAACTACTTCTTAATCCTTTAGGTAGTAAAAATGAATATGAGTTTGACTCACAAGATATTAAAGAAATTGGTGAAATAATATTTGGGAATCATAACCAACATAATTTATTAGGAAATATTGGTCAGAGTGGTGCTATTAAAATAGAGGGTATGGCAACTCTGGGAACGCTTAAGGATTTAAATAGGCATAGAAGTTTAGAAAGATATATCCCTCTTTTACATGACCAAATAGATATCGATAATGAGTTAGATAGGGATAGTTGTGATTGTTTCTTTCTATGTAACTATTTAGAAATAAAAAAGTTATCTAATCTCCGAGAAGAATATGAGCAATGTTTGACTGAAACATACGAAAGGATAAAAAAGTGGAGAAAAGTATCAGCCCAATTTATGTCTGATGAAGTCTCAAAAGAGTATACTAAGTACCTACTTCCTCATGCACATGCTACTAAATATTGCTTCTATGGCTCCTTTGATGACTTACAATACACAATTAATTTAAGAAGTAGAAGGGGTGGGCATATTTCGTATAGGAGTTTAGTGTATAG
>DIFL01000007.1:3496-11690 GCA_002419125.1 Candidatus Dojkabacteria bacterium UBA5749
AGTATTGAAAAACCAGATCCTAAATCAAGAGAACAATTCTTAGATAGAAGTTAAATTTAGAAATACGCAATATGATACTTTCAGATAGGAGTATTAAAGAGAAATTAAAATCCGGTGAGATTAGTATAGAGCCCTTTGATCAGGAATTTCTTCAACCTGCATCATATGATTTACACTTAGATACAAATATACTTTTTTTTAATACTGAGAGACATGATGTAATAGATGTTAAAAAACCTCTTGATGATTTAATGATTAAAATAGAGATTAATGAGCAAGAAGGCTTCTTACTTAAACCTGGCCAGTTTATCCTAGCCAATGTTGTAGAGATCACAGGGGTAGATTCAAGACATGTTGGAAGGTTAGAGGGAAAAAGTTCTCTAGCACGGATGGGTCTTATAATACATGCTACTGCGGGTTTTTTAGATCCAGGTAATAAGTTAAGATTAACATTAGAGATGGTTAATCTTTCTCCATTACCAATTAGAATATATCCGGGTATGAAGATAGCCCAATTAGCTTTTGAGGAGTTAGATAAGAATTGTGAAAGGCCTTACGGTAGTAGTGAGTTAAATAGTAAATACAAAGGAGACTTAACAGTACAAGCTAGTAAGATGTATAAGAATTTTTAAATTGTATTTCTAGTTAAATGTTTGAAGATATTAGAAAAGAGTTCCCAATATTAAAAGGTAAACTACTTGATAGGGGATTAGTGTATTTAGATAGTGCTGCTACTACTCAAAAACCACAGGTAGTAATAGATAGATTAATCCAATACTATACTAAAGAGAATGCAAATATTCATAGAGGTCCATATGACCTATCAATGAATGCAACCCATATGTGGCAAGAGGCTCATCAAATAGTTGCTGATTTTATTAATGCATCCTCATATAAAGAGATTCTTTTTGTTAGAAATACCACAGAGGGATTAAACTTCTTAGTAAATACTTTCGGGAGAACTCTTCTTAAGGAGGGGGACACAGTAGTTATTACTGAAATGGAGCATCATAGTAATATTATTCCTTGGATGATGTTACAAAAAGAAATCAAATTTAATATTGAATATATTCCTGTTAAAGATGACTATACATTAGATTTAGATTGGTTTAAGGATTTGATTAAGAGAGAGGATAAAAAGATTAAGATTGTTTCTGTTATGCATATCTCTAATGTAATAGGAGTTAAAAATAAGGTAGAAGATATTTTTAAGATGTCTAAAAAGATTGGTGCATTTACAATATTAGATGCAGCTCAAAGTATTTCAAGATGTAAGGTGGATGTAAAAGAGATCGGATGTGATGCGTTGGTCTTTTCTGGGCATAAGGTATATGGTCCTACAGGAAGTGGTGCTATATATCTTAATATGAAATATCTTAATGAGTTAACTCCTTGGATGGGTGGGGGAGAAATGATTTCTTCTGTAACTAAAGATGGTTTTGAATACAATGAATTACCTTGGAAATTTGAAGCGGGTACTCCTGATATTGGGGGTGGAATTGTCCTTGGTACTGCATTAAACTGGTTAAAAGAAAAGGTAGATGAAGTAGGTGGTTGGGATATGATTATTAACCATGAGCAGGGATTAATTGGGTATTTTTTAAATG
This sequence comes from Candidatus Dojkabacteria bacterium UBA5749, assembly GCA_002419125.1. Classification (GTDB taxonomy): domain Bacteria; phylum Patescibacteriota; class Dojkabacteria; order SC72; family SC72; genus UBA2259. The sequence continues at coordinate 5,104 of DIFL01000007.1, forward strand.
AGTTTAATGGTATAGATTGGTTATTACATTTTGGTCCAGATGATATATCTCAAAAATATGGTTCTATAGCTTTCAATATGAAGGGTTTTGTTTTTAGAGGATGTAAAGATCTTGTTAGTATTGATACTAAACAGGATGGGGAAGGTATTATGGAATTTTTAAATAAAAAAGGGATTGCTTTTAGAGAAGGATACCACTGTGCAGAGCCTTTACATGACAGATTCTGTTTTGGTCCTACTATTCGATTGAGTTTAGGTATTTACAGTAATGAATCTGATTTAAAGTATGCAGCTAATTGTATTAAGGAAGCTGTTTTACAAGGGCTTAAGTAAGGCATTTTCTTTTGTTATAGGTCAGGAATACTCATTATTAATATGATATATTCAAGTATGGATGTTTCCAATGATAACAGTTTAATATCTGAGGTAGTAGAACTTAGAAATAAGTTATCTAGTTCAATGGCCCCTGTTGAGTTAAAAGAATCAGCGATGAGGTCTATTCAACGACTTGAAAGAATTGCTAAGTGGGGAAACTATAGTTCAGAATTTGAAAGTGTTGATAAGTATGTAGATTGGGTAACTAGAATTCCTTGGGGTGTACTTTCTAAAGACAATTTAGATATTAGTAATGCAAGGAAGTTGATGGATTCTACTCACTATGGAATGGATATGGTAAAGGAGATGATTTTAGATTTTTTAGCAGCTATGCAATTAAAAGGTATGGCAAGTGGAAGAGGTGTGCTAGCTACAAGGAACGAATCCCCATCACTTCTGTTTCTTGGTTTACAGGGTATTGGTAAAACCTCTATAGCCCAATCTATTGCTCAGGCTATGGGTAGGAAATTTGCAAGAATATCTTTAGGTGCGGTAGGGGATGTTAGAACTTTGCGAGGTATTCCAAGACATGAAATGGATTCTGAACCTGGGCAGATAGTGAAAGCTTTAGTAAGAACAGGTACTATGAATCCAGTAATTCTTATTGATGAGATTGAGAAATCTAGTCAGAATGTTGGTATCCACAATGATATTATGGCTGCTCTACTTGAAATACTTGATCCTGAACAGAACGCAACCTTTGTAGATCACTATATAGACTACCCGATTGATCTATCTAATGTCTTCTTTATATGTACTGCTAATAACTTAGGAGGACTGTCTGCTGCTTTGCTAGATAGATTAGAAGTAATTCGTTTTACTAGTTACTCAGATGAAGATAAAGAGGAAATTGCAAAGTCATATATATTACCAAAAGTGTTTTCTAGTATGGGATTATCTTCTGAGTATATTCAAATATCCCAAGAGGTATGGCCTTTACTTATTCGTCCTGTAGGATTTGATGCAGGTATTAGACAGTTAGAAAGAAATATCGCTACATTAGCAAGAAGTGCTGCGAGAGAGATAATAAGTGGGAAGTCTATTCCAATAGTAGTGACACCAGAGAATCTTAAGCACTATGTACTACCTGATCAAGGTCCTTTAAGTTAAACTCCTTTAAATGGATTAACTAGTCGTAAAGCTTTTCTAGCTCTTTGTAATGCTGGTTCAAACCTTTGTTTAATAGTGGCTGATTTCAATGCCTTGTTCGGTGTATTAACAATATTAATATTGTAATTAATATTAGGGGTAGCTGTGGCAGTATATTGGTACACCAAATTGTTATTGTTGTTTTGGTTGTTGTTCATTTTCATCTCCAATTAGTCCCTGAGGGGTAATATGTTCTCTCCCTTTCTGAAGATCCCTTCTCTCTTTAGATATCTTTCCTGGGACAGTATTTTCTTCAATTAGGTCTTTCATTCCCTTTTGCATCTCAAATTTCTCAGGATTTAAATCTCTTTCCTGTTGAGCCAATCTCTTCTTTAATTCCTCTTGGTAATCTCTTCTCTCTTCTTCAATAATACCAATGTTTTCTTTTCTCTTTCCCACAGCTCTCTCTATCAAACCTTTCTCTTTTGAGGATTCTGTTGAGACACTTTGCTGTGTTGCTGGAGGATCGTAGATTGCTGAAAGTTCTTCTAGGCTTCGTGTGTCTGGAAGATTTCCTAATTCCCTTTTCTTTTCTAATTCTCTTGGGTCAGAAGTAATTAATTCGTTCTCTTGTACACTAGAAAGGACTTGTATAGCTACATGATTTTGGCCAGCAAAGAATAGACCTTGCCCTTTATCACAGTTAAGTAAGAAAGCCCTTTCTCCATCAGAAAGATGGAATGTAGGTTGTAATGTGTCTAGTGCAGAGGGACTTTGCATCATTAGCATAGACATAGAGGCATTTTGAATAATGGCTCTACCCATATCATTATTTAGAAAATCAGCTACATCTTGGGTAATTGTAGTAAGACCTAGATAGTATTTTCTAGCTCTTTTTGCAATGGAGTACATAAATCTAGCAGAGTCTTCCCTTTGCATCATATACCATGCTTCATCAACTATTAATATCCTTCTCTTTTTGTTTTTTCTAATTACAGTCCAAATGAAATCTAACATTAAATACATCGCTAATGGTTTTAACTCTTCTTGTAAGTCCCTTACACTAAAGACAGTAAAGGCACTCTTAATTTCAAAATTAGTACGCTCATTAAATACTCCTGCACTACTACCAATGATAAAGCGCTCCATTCTTCTTGCTAAATCATGGGCTTCTTCTTCGGCCATACCCTTTAATACTTTATATAAGTCTTCAAGTAGTGGTGGTGGGTTCTTTTGGGTTTCAGGGTCATATGTAATACTCTTCTCTCTATATGCTAGCGCTATTGCTCTATCAAGAATAGATACCTCTACACTAGTTAGTCCATCAAACATTACTTTAAAAAACCCTATTAATGATAATATTTTAGTTCTTAATTCATTTTCTCCCTCTTCATATACACCTGAGAGTTCAAATGGGTTCATCTTATCCCCCTTATCTTGTGAGAAGGATATATATGAGCCACCTACTGCTCTAGACAGGTCTTCATACTCTCTTTCAGGATCAATAATGATTATATCTGTTCCCAACATCAAACTTCTCAAGGCTTCTAATTTAACAAAATAGCTCTTACCTGCACCTGATTTAGCAAAAACAACAGCATTTGCATTCTCTAACTCAAATCTATCAAAAATTACCAGACTCTTGTTATGCATATTAATTCCATACATAATCCCATGATCCATTGTTAACTCAGAGGTAACAAATGGGAATGTAGTAGCAAGAGATGTTGTATCCATATTTCTTGTCACATACAACTTGTCTAAACCTAAGGGTTGAGTACTGATAAAGCCTTGTTCCTGTTGGAGTGTAGCTGATTTAGCGGTTACACTTATTGCAGCTAGTGTAGATATTACATTACGACTATACTTCTCTAACAACTCTTTGTTAGGGGCGTAGATAGTGATATACATTGTAAAGTGAAAAAACTTTTCAGTACCCTCTGCTATGGAATCTTGAAGTTGTTGAGCATCTGATAGTGCTACTTTAACAGAAGGATCTATTACCTTTCTCTCTTCCATCTGCCCATACAGTGTTGCTTCCATCTCAGCAATCTTCTTTCTTAACTTGTCTAAAATTACTTTAGAGTCTACAGGGTAATAGAAGGTACTAATTCTAAGAGAGTGTTCAAAGTTTATAATTGGAGAGAGCCAGTTAGGTCCTACAAATCTAGGATATCCACTAACAAAGAAAGTTCTAAAATAGTAATTACCCATTTGAAGACTATTAAAATCAACCTCTATATCAATTGGAGCTATAACATCTTGAGTAGTTAGACCATCAAATTTCGCAACATTAGGTTCTTTTACTATCTGTGGAGTTGGTGTTTGTTTAGGTAAGAAATTATCTAAGAATTTAAAAATAGGATTTTTCTTTTTATCTTTTTTATTATCATCATTTTCTACATACTTTTCGGTATTATTAACTTCCAAGGTGTCCTTATTTACCTTAACACTCTCTAACTCCTTATTTAAGTCCTCTTGAAAAGTAGCAAACTTATTAGGATTCAAATCATCATTCTTCTTTTCTATCATCCCAATTGTTTTTGATTGAATTTGTTTATCTTCCATTACCTTTCCAATTCCTCCTCAGGGTTATATATAGTATAAAATTCGGATATTAGTTCTTTTGTGGTTAACTGTCTACCCATTAATCCCATTCGGGACAACTGTTTTAACACATGATCTCTTTTTGGATAAAGAAATATCTTTGCCTTTTCTACTAACTGTTCTTGTTTTAATTGGAGATTCTGTTGTATCTCCTCTTTTGTTTTTTTAGATTTTAAAATTTTAGACGTAGGGATATCTCCTCCGGGATTAAAAGGTATTACAACAAAGAAGTTCTTATCTAATACATCATTTTCTATGATTAATTTTTGAATAAATTCGGTATATATATGTAACTGTTTTTTCAAGCCTTCTGTCATAGTACTGTTTTCTTTGTTCTTTAGGTAATCTATATAATTTGAGATATCTATTCTTCTAGTTCTGATTAATATTTGAATATGAAAATTCAATGAGTTAAGTAACCCTGCAAATGCAAATACTTTACTATCTTGCTCATATTCTGCAAGAAGATCAAAGTTAATAGCAGAGGTTTGCAATACAAGGGCAGCACTACCACTTTGTGTAATTATTAAATCATCAACAATATCTCTAATTTCTAGATGTTCTTGTGTAGATGAAATTGTTCTTGCTCTAGCATTTTTATCCATTATTCTGTACTTATCTTATATGGTAATTTCCCCATATTTTTAGTTAATATTAGCTTAATGGGGGGAATGCTAATAGAGACTCCCTCAAACTGTATATTATATACTCCTTCAGGATATATTCTCGTAGTTAAGAAATATCCATATTTATCAGTTTTTTTAGCGTAGAGAATTTTATCATCATTGTCCTTTAAATATGTATGTATTTCTGGTATAGGTTGGTTATCTTTAGTACATATCCATAGATTAATATTCCCTGGTAATTTATCTACACTCTTTATGGGAAATTGGTATTTAGAAAGATTCTCTTCACTGATTACTATGGGGGTATTAGAAAAAGCCTCGGGTTTTTCAGTTATGGTTTCCTCTTCAGTTAGGACTTTGACTTCTACATCTTCTGTCCCATCCGTTATTTCACTTTTCTTAACCTCTATTTTAGATCCACCAAATATTTTAGTTTTTTTCTTTTGAGTTTGTACTAAGGGTTTAACTCTCTCCTCTTTTAAATCTTTGTTTAACCATACTCTTTGGGTAGGTCTGTTTATAGCGGATATGAAGTTAGAGAAAAATCTGTCAGCAGGCTGATCATTTATAGGTACCAAAGCCATAAATACTCCCATTCCTGAAAAAAGAAGGAAGAGTGGAATACCAACAATTCCAGGGAATTGTCCTTTACTAGTAAGATATAGAAATAATCCTCCAGCACCTAGGCCTATTGCTAGGTATGCAAATTCTTTAAGTGTAAACTTAGTAAATAGCTTAAATTCTACATCTAATACATTTTGTGGAATTGGATGTTGTCTCATATGTATATCTAGTTTATCAGAATTAAGAGAAATAGGGGAGAGATGTCCTTACTTAAATACCATTTAGATGGATTAATTGTGCATTTCTAAGAATATCTTTTGGAAGAGAGTTGTAATCTATTACAGTTATGAAGGTTTGTTGTTTGTCTAAAAGTTTTCTATCAAAGATTTTCTTCGTGTTCAATGTATCTAACTCTGATGCTATATCATCTAAAAGTAGTACTGGGTAATGAGAGGTTTTTTTATATACGATTTCTTGAGTTTGAAATATTAACTTTCCAATAGCTAACCTCTTTTCTCCTCTGGAGCCAAACTTCCTAATATCTTTATCCTCAAATATATCCCAATCATCTCTATGGGGTCCAATATTTGTATATCCTGTTGCTATATCTCTTTTTTTACTTCTCTCTAACTCCTGTTGAATACACTCTTTTAGATATTCAATATTAGTAATTTTTCTTTTATCGAGTTGTATTTCACTTTTATATTTAACATCATATTCATTTGAAGAGAGTTCCTTGGTAAGAAGTATTCTATTTTTAAGTATATATGCAGAGGTAAGAGAAAAATGATTACTCCAGAAATTTAATTGTGTGTCGTTAATTGCTATTACCCCTTTTTCATAGAAGAGTTTAGAGAGTTTTTTTAAGTATGCATTTCTTTGTCTAAGTATTTTCTTAAAATCTTTTATTAATACTTCATACTCATAGTCGTACTTAAGTATGGTGTCGTCTAAAAATGCTCTTCGTTCGGAAGGAGAAATCATCAGTAGCTCTATCTTTTCAGGATTGAATATATTCGCAGACCTATTTTCAAAGAACTTACTTGGTCTAATGTTATTTCCTTCAATCTTTAATATCCTTTTATCTTTGTCTTTAAAAAATACATATGATTTACCATCTTCAATACTTTCTATCCTTGTATGCATTTGAGAACTTTGATCTACATTCACAAATTCATTTGTAGATGCCCAAGGGGACAGCCCTGTATTTATTAAATACAATGCTTCTAATACTGAGCTTTTACCCTGTGCATTGTGTCCATAGAAGATAACAAGGTTTTTATTAAATTCAAATACTGTATTTTTGAATTTCCTAAAGTTTTGGAGT
>DIFL01000007.1:11834-13996 GCA_002419125.1 Candidatus Dojkabacteria bacterium UBA5749
TTTACATCTTCTCTTGCAATTACTTTTGCTCCAATAGCTGCTTGAAGTGGAATAGGGAACTGTTGCCTAGGTATCTCCCCCTTCATTACTTCTAGTAATTTGTTTGCTTTAGATTGAGTTAATTCTCTTGTTTCCAAAAAACTTAATGCCTCTATCTCCTCATGATTTACCAATACTGAAACTTTGACTAAGTCTACTGGGAAGAAATCTATTAATTCATACTCCATCGAGGCATATCCACTAGACTTATTTTTTAACTGGTCAAAGAAATTTGATACTAGAGATGCAAGTGGAACATCATATTCCAATACTATATATTGATCTTTTAATTCTATATCTCCACTTGTATTTGAGATGTATTGAGTATTTACATATTCACCTCTTTTGTATTGGCAAAGCTCCATTAAGGGTCCCATATACCTATCTGGAGTCATTATCTTTAACCTTACCCAGGGTTCTAATATCTCAGATATCTCACTTGGGTCTGGTAACTCTTGGGGAGTTTGTATTTCTAATTTAGTTCCATCTAACTTAGTCACTTTGTATTCAACAGTAGGTGCAGTAATTATTAGGTCTACATCATACTCCCTTTCTAATCTTTCTTGAACTATTTCCATATGTAAAAGTCCCAAAAACCCACATCTAAATCCTGAGCCTAAGAGATTTGATCTTTGATCAGAAAATGTTAAAGCTGCATCATTCATACTTAATTTGTTTAATCCTATCTTTAAGGGCTCATATTGGTCTGTTGTTATAGGGAAGAAGGTAGCATATACATTAGGTTTGGGTACTTTGTATCCTGGAAGTGGAGAAGTGTCTATTTGATCTGAGATAGTATCTCCTACTGTAAACATGCTGATATTTTTAAACCCTGTAGCTATATATCCAACCTCTCCAGTATTTAAAATATTTGTTTCTTCTAAATCTGGTTTAAATATCCCTACCTCTGTAGGTTTAAAGGTCTCTCCTTTTTGAAGTATATGTAACTCTATTGATTTCCCAGGTATATGTTGGACTTTTCCATCAACTATTCTAACGGCTACAACTACACCCCTATGTTCATCGTAGAAAGAATCAAAGATTAATGCTTTTAAAGGTTTGTTAATATCTCCTTTTGGAGAGGGACATCTTTTCACTATTGCATCTAAAAGGGTTTCTACCCCCTCACCTGTTTTACCTGATACTTTAATTATTTCATCTCTATCAAACCCAAGCAGATGTACTAATTCATCCTCACTCTCTTTAATATTTATATTGGGTAAATCTATTTTGTTAATAACTGGTATTAATGTAAGTCCCTGTTCTAATGCTTTCTGAGTATTAGAGATAGTTTGTGCTTGTACACCTTGAGATGCATCAACCAGAAGGATTGCTGCTTCACATGCTGCTAGAGATCTAGATACTTCATAGGAGAAGTCTACATGCCCTGGGGTATCAATGAGATTTAGTTGAGTATCTTTCCACATCATTCTACAAGCTTGAAGTTTTATAGTAATTCCTTTCTCCTGTTCTAAATCTAATCTGTCTAATATTCTTGACTCTCTTTTATCTCTAGATATATCTATATGAGCAGCTTCTAACATTCTATCTGCTAATGTAGATTTCCCATGATCAATATGTGCAATTATTGAAAAATTTTTAATTTTGTTTAAATCTGTAGTACCCATAAAAGATGGGTAATTATATTACATTTATAGGTAGAAATGGTAATTACTATTCAATTTCCCTTATCTCTAATTCAAAATCTTCATTGAATTGTACATCAGAGAAGGTCTCTATTGCTAAATATACGGTATATTCTCCATTAGGAGCTAAGAGTATTTTATGTGATGTAACATCTCCACTTGGGCTTTCTAATCTATATACCTGGTCATCTATTATCAACGAAATATCTGATTTAGTTGGTAGGTTAGTATGCCCATATATTTCTATCTTACTATCAACATTTTTGTTGTTCTTAATTACCAATATGGGTTTTGAATACCTATCAGAGTCTCTTCTAGTAATGGTTGTGGTATATGAGAAGACTCCGTCCTCATTTTTCTTTATCTTCTCTCTACTGAATATCTGATGGGTTCCTCCTACAATCTCTATCTCTATTTCTGCCTTCTCACTTACACCTAAAACATCTAAATTTTTAAAGGCTTTAGTAAGTGGTTCTA
>DIFL01000007.1:14004-14182 GCA_002419125.1 Candidatus Dojkabacteria bacterium UBA5749
ACCAAAAGCTATTGGTTCTAAAATATGGGTGAATATTTTTTTAATATCTGAATTTCTCATTAGTAATATTTCTTACTATCAGGATATACCCTATCGATTTCTATTTCAAATATTTTTAATGTTAAAAGGCCAGAGAAAAAAGAAAGGGAACCAGCTAAATATGCTATCCAGCTATATG
>DIFL01000038.1:0-934 GCA_002419125.1 Candidatus Dojkabacteria bacterium UBA5749
GTATTGTATAGAACTAACTATCAATCAAGAGCAATTGAGGAGGCTTTGCTTAAGGGGGCACTACCGTATAAATTAGTCGGTGGTTTTAGATTCTATGATAGGAAAGAGATTAAGGATGTTCTTAGTTATTTAAGGTTTCTCTTTAATCCAAAAGATGATTTAAGTGTCTCTAGAATATTAAATGTACCTAACAGAAAAATAGGTTCAAAATCTGCTGCTTCTCTTCATGCATATGCAAAGAGTTGTGGTTGCAGTGTAGGAGAACTATTGATAGGAAGTTACGAAATCAGTAATGGTATAGAGAAATCTTTAGATATTAATTCAATTGTTTATGAAAAGATTGAGGGAAAACTTCCAGAGATGAGCAAATATGTATCCATAATTTCTCTCTTTGGATCAATCTATTGTGACGCAAAGGGTATGGATGTTCTTTCCGTTATAGATTTAATTCTAAGAAAAATTCGATACATTGAATATATTGATGATAAAACAGAAGAGGCTGAATACAAAAAGGAGAATATTGAGGAATTAAAAAGTGTAGCCAGTAGTTACTCCTTAAGATATAAAGAGAAATCGTTGGATATGTTTTTACAAGAGATTAACCTAATTGAACAGGAGCAAAATAAAAATCAGGATGGTAGTGGCAACTATGTAAATCTAATGACTCTACACTCATCAAAGGGTTTAGAATTTAACTATGTCTTTATTGTAGGTGTTGAAGAAGGAATATTACCCCATTCTAGATCTTTTACTAATGAGATTGAATTAGAGGAGGAGAGAAGACTTTGCTATGTAGGTATTACTAGAGCAAAAGAGAAATTGTATTTAACATTTGCTCAACAAAGATTAACAAGAGAAGGGTATTCAACACAAATACCATCAAGATTTCTTGGGGAGATACCTCAAGATATTTGTGATTACTATAGTTGGGATA
>DIFL01000038.1:981-28097 GCA_002419125.1 Candidatus Dojkabacteria bacterium UBA5749
GCTCTATATTTCTCAATGGTATGCTTTAACTGTGCATATCCATCAAAAATATTCTCATTATACTGTTTACTCCACCAGTAAGGACTCCATTGAAAAAGGCCTTTGTAATTACTCTTGTTTGATTCTGCATTACAACCAGATTCGCAATACATAATATATTTTAACCAATCCTTTTCTTCTGGGGAGTATGGACCTGAATCAACAACAGAGTACCAGTATGGGCAGTTATACCCATGAGGTTCTATTCCATCTAATGTATACCAAGAGTAACCTATTTCGACAATCTCCTTCTGTGGATGTTTTAATATAATTTCATCTATTAATACACTCCTTACTAATATTCCATCTTCATATGTATTTTCATAAACATCTTTCTTAACACCTAACACCCCTTCCTGAAGAACCTTTTCTTGTCCTCTCAACAAATTGCTATTCTCTACTGTCTCACTTAAAAATGGAATCTCTTCTAAACTCTCAAACAACACACTATTTGTTCTAACTATTTTAATAATACTTCCATTAATTACATATTGAGTATTTAGGAATACATAATCATTCTTCTCAAGAATAAAACTATTCTCTTTTAAAATATCCTCAACTGTTGTTAAGGTAGTTAATATCTTCACAACCTCATCACCTCTCTTAATAGAGATTAATTTAGGACCATATGAAACTTTTTCTCTAATTCTATCTGGTAGAAATAGGTACTCCTCAATTTTTGAATCTGAAATTTTAATATTCTCTTGGGCAAAGACCAGGTTCTTAGAGTAATAGAGTAAGAAAAAAGTTAAAAGGAGAAGAGGAAGAAGAAAATAGAGAGAAGTTTTTAAAAAGTAGTTTTTATTGTTTTTGTGATATATTTCAGTGTCCATAGAAGCCCATATACATTGGGACTACAGAAAGTATAGCATGATTGATAAAAGATGTGTAAAATGTCTAGTATGAACAAAGGTATAAAAATTCTTTTTATGTTTCTCATTCTAGGATTCTCAGCTTTTTTTCTCTCTGGGTGTACTAACTCTGATGAGAAGTTAAGTGAATATGATAGGATAATTTCCGATTCTGACATTCTAATAGAGGGGAAACAATATACATTGGCTGTTGAGAAATTAAGTAATGCCTCTGAATTAATACCATCAAAAAAAGATGCTTTTGAAAGAATGGTAAAGATTTTCATATCTAAAAACAGAATGGAGGATGCAAGTAAAATTATTGAGGAGTCTGCAGGAAAACTTTCCCAAGATGATAGGGCAGAACTGTATACCTTAATTGGAGAGGCCTATTATAAAGTCAGAGACTTTGAAAAGGCACTGTATTCATATCAGTTAGCAGATGGCCTTTCGAGTAATTACAAACCAGCATTGTTAGGGATAGCAAAATCTTTTCTTCAAGTAGGAAAAATAGAAAAAGCAAGAGCTTTGTTAGAAGAAAAATATGAGGGAGATATGCTAATAGAGGCTAAGTTAGTACTTTCATTTATACAAAGCATGACTGATGTTGAAAAAGCAAAAAATACTATTAAGGATGTAGATCCAGGAGACACATGGAGAGATAGTTATGTTAAGTGGGAGGAAGTGTTGGAGAGTATAGATGAGGACAAACTATACAATCTTGCTAAATTAGGTAAAGAGTATGTTGATCAAGGATATCCATATTTAGCAATTGCATTACTTGAGCCAGAGGTAGGAAAGATGGATGAGTATATAGATGGAATATATATCTTAGGTAAGGCTTACTATGAGTATGGACAGTACCAAAAGAGTATTGATCTCTTAGAGAGTACTTCTTCTTTGGGAGACCTTAATCAATATATATATTGGGTATTAGCAAGAGACTATTTTGTTTTAAATGATATTAACAGTTCTTCTAACTACTATGATAATGCCATTGCATTCAGTGCGACCGAAGCGGATTATTTACTTTACACTGAATATCTAGATATTTTAATTGAAGAAAATCTTACAGAGAAAGCCCTAGAAGTTATGCGAAGTGCTGAAAAGAACTTTGTTGGTGAGAACTGGGTATCTATGTATTACATGTATATATATTCACTTCGGAGTGATAATGAGAAATTCTCCTACTATATGAACAGAATTGATTACGAAGAATTAGATTCTTCAATGAAAACTAACTATCTTTACTCAAAGGGAGATTTCTTAATTAAGAGTGACCAATTAGAACAGGCTCAAGAGGTATTGGATGTATTTTGGGAGTTAGATCAATATGAACCTAGGTACAACTTATTGGTTGCAAGATTGAATTTCGAAAATGGAGATCTTGAAAAAGCACGAGAGTATGCGAAAAAATGTCTAGAGTATGACCTCAATGGAGTAGTATCAAAAGAGTCTCAATCCCTCTTGGCTCAAATAGATTAGTTTGATATAATCGATACCGCGTGAATTCCTAAGTTTCCAATTAGGCTTTAATTTATATGATTTTTTAATATGCAAACCTATGATGTAAAGATGTCTCTTGAGCAAATCCGAAATATCGGAATTATTGCCCATATAGATGCTGGAAAAACTACAACAACTGAAAGACTTTTGTACTTTACTGGACAGATACACAAGATGGGAGAAGTCCATGATGGAGCAGCTACTACCGACTTTATGGAACAGGAAAGAGAAAGAGGTATTACCATTCAATCTGCTGCAGTAACATGTTTCTGGGACTATGATAGTAAGAGATATAGAATAAATATCATTGATACTCCGGGTCATGTAGATTTTACTGCGGAGGTGGAAAGGTCTTTAAGAGTATTAGATGGTGCAGTAGTAATTTTTGATGGGAGAAAGGGTGTAGAGCCTCAATCTGAAACAGTATGGAGGCAAGCAAATAAGTACCATGTTCCTAGAATATGTTTCTTAAACAAGATTAATTTAATAGGTGGAGATTTTGATAAAAGTTTCTCTACAATTAAACAGAGATTAAGTAATAAGGCGGTAGCTATTACAATCCCCCTTGGAAGAGAGAGTGAGTTGTATGGATATATTGATTTACTTTTGAATAAGGCATTTAAATATAATTCTGCAGAGTCAGAAGAAATGGTAGAAATTCCAATACCAGAAGAATTAAAGAGTAAAGCCAAGGAACAGAGAGTTACTCTAATAGAAGCATTGGTAGAAATGGATGATAAGTTAATGGAGAAATTCTTTGCTGGAGAAGAGATATCAGTTGAAGAATTAAAGGCTGCATTAAGAAAAGGTACTTTAGAAAGTAAACTCTTTCCAGTATTAGGAGGAGACTCAAGAACAGTAATGGCTAAAACATTACTAGACTACATTACTTTATGTTTGCCTTCCCCTTTAGATGTTCCCCCCGTACAAGGAGATCATCCCAAAACAGGAGCAGAAATAGAAAGAAAGCCTAATGAAAATGAACCTTTCTGTGGGTTAGTATTTAAGATTGTAAATGATTCTCATATTGGAAATCTTTCTTACTTTAGAGTCTACTCTGGTACCGTAAGTTCTGGTTCGTATGTTTACAATTCAACTAAAGATGTGAGAGAGAGAATTAGTAGGTTGGTCCTTATGCATGCTGATGATAGAGAGGAAGTAGATACACTAAGAGCTGGAGATATCGGAGCTATTGTTGGACTTAAGGTTTCTGTAACAGGAGATACTCTTTGTGATGAAAACAATCCAATTATTCTTGAACAGATTACATTTGCCGAACCAGTAGTATCTCAAGCAATAGAACCTGCAACTAAGTCTGATGAAGAGAAAATGTCTGAAGCTTTAATTAGGTTGGTAAGAGAAGATCCAACATTTAAAGTAGAGAGTAACGTTGAAACAGGTCAGACCATAATATCTGGAATGGGAGAGCTTCATCTTGAAATTATGGTAGATAGAATGAAGAGAGAGTTTAATGTAGTTGCTAATGTCGGAAAGCCACAGGTTGCATATAGAGAAACTGTTAAGGGGGTATGTGAACGAGTAGAGGGAAGATATATTAAACAATCAGGTGGTAAGGGACAGTATGGACATTGTTGGCTTAAGATTGAGCCTAACGAAAAGGGCAAAGGTTTTGAATTTATTAACGCTATTAAGGGAGGTGCAATTCCTCGTGAGTTTATTGCTCCAATTGAAAAAGGAATAATAGAAACTATGAAGGCTGGTGTTGTAGCAGGGTATCCAGTAGTAGATGTTAAAGTTACAGTTTTTGATGGTTCATACCATGAGGTAGACTCATCTGAAGCAGCTTTTAAAATTGCTGCCTCTATGGCATTTAAAGATGGATGTAGAAAAGCACAACCAATACTTCTGGAACCAATTATGGATGTAGCAGTAGAAGTACCTCAACAATACATGGGAGATGTAACAGGTTCTCTAAGTAGTAAAAGAGGTCAGATTCAGGGAACTGAAGATTTGGGAAATGGTATTACCGTTATTAATGCGTTAGTTCCTTTAGCAGAGCTATTTGGATATACTAGTGAACTTAGATCTTTAACCAGTGGAAGGGGTAGTGCTAGTATGGAACCCTCCCATTATGCTGAAGTCCCAAAGAATGTTGCACAAGAGGTTGCAGGGGATCAAACTGCGAAGTAGTTGATACAAATGGAAGATATAAAATAGAGAGAGTGTAAATAAACACTTGCATTAATAGTCTCTTTTTGATAATATTCCATGCGTACTCTAATGTTTAATAAAATTGGGTATTGTATTGTTAATAACAATATTAAATATATATAAATTAATTAAAATATATTCATGGCAGATTACGAAAGAACAAAGCCACACATGAATATCGGTACCTTGGGTCATATCGATCACGGTAAGACTACATTGGTAAGAGGTATTCTAAATGCTTTCTCAGGGGAGAAAGATAAAATGCTTGACAAATTAGATAAAGATCCAGAGTCAAGAGCAAAATCTATTACAGTAGCAGTTGCTCATGTCGAGTTTGAAACAGATACTAGACACTATGCATTAGTAGATTGTCCAGGACATAAAGACTACATCAAAAATATGATTACTGGTGCAGCTCAGATGGACGGTGCAATATTAGTAGTTTCTTCTGATGATGGTGCTATGCCTCAGACTAAAGAGCATATCTTACTTGCAAAGCAGGTAGGTGTACCAAAGATGCTTGTTTACATAAACAAATTTGGAGATGCTGATGAGGAGATATTGGAATTAATCAAAGCAGACGTTTCAGATCTTTTAGGAAAATATGGATTTGATGCAAATGCTCCAATTATTGTTGGGAATGCTTTGAGTGCACAGAAGGGTGAGGAGGAAGGACTTGCTTCTGCTAGAGAATTAATAAAGGCAGTTGATGAATATCTTGAGATTCCAGAGAGAGATGTTGAGAAACCATTCCTTATGCCTATTGAAGATGTATTCTCAATTGAAGGAAGAGGAACAGTTGTAACAGGAAGAATTGAAAGAGGTGTTCTAAAGCTTAACGAAGAGGTGGAGATACTTGGAATGGGAAGAAAGCCACAGAAGACAGCAGCTACTGGTATTGAAATGTTTAATAAATCAATGAAAGATTGTCAGGCAGGGGATAATGTTGGTATCTTACTTAGAGGTCTAAAAAGAACTGATGTTGAGAGAGGACAAACACTCTCCAAACCAGGTTCAGTAGAAACTCATACAGAGTTTAAGGCGCAGGTATATATCTTAAGTAAAGAAGAGGGTGGAAGACACACTCCATTTATAACTGGATATAAGCCTCAGTTCTATGTAAGAACAGCAGATGTAACTGGAGAAGTCACATTAGCAGAGGGAACAGAGATGGTAGCACCAGGAGATAATACTGAATTTAGTGTTAAATTAGTTGCTCCTGTCGTTCTTGAAAAAGGTCAAGGATTTGCAATTAGAGAGGGTGGTTCAACAGTAGGTAAGGGAATAGTTACCGAGGTTATCAAGTAAGTAAGTTAAACAGGGAGGAGTAATCCTCCCTGTACTTAAAGTTTAATTTAGCTCTTTAAGATAGAATGAGTGAAACAGGTTCAAAAATTAGGGTCAAGTTAAAAGGATACGATGCTGTTGTACTAGATAAGTCTTCAAAAAGTATTATTGAGACTGCAATAAGTACAGGAGCCAAAGTGGCAGGTCCAATACCTCTTCCAACAAGAAGAAGAAAGGTTGCAGTAAATAGATCTCCATTCATCTATAAGAGTTCAATTGAACATTTTGAGATCGGTACTCACAAAAGAGTAATAGATATTATCGATCCAACACCAAAGACCATCGATGCTTTGCAGCATCTTCAAATGCCTGCAGGTGTAGGTATCGAGATTCAATAATAGAAATATATGAAAGCAATATTAGGAATTAAAAAAGGAATGACAAGAGTTTTTGAAAATGACAGGGCTATACCTGTTACTCTTGTTGATGTCGCTGGATGTAAGATTGCTAATATTCGAAATGGTAAGGTTGAATTAGTATTAGGTAGTAAAAAGAAAGGTACTAAAGCTCAATTAGGTCAGTACAAGGAGATAGGGTATGTACCAATGCATAGATGGTTAGTCAAGGGGGAAATACCTGAAGGTTTAAAACTTGGAAGTGATATGGTTGCAGAAACATTTAATAAAGGAGATGTAGTAGCTATATGTGGAATCTCAAAAGGAAAAGGTTTTGCTGGTGTAGTTAAAAGGCATGGGTTTAAAGGTGGACCTAGAACACACGGTCAATCTGATAGATTGAGAGCACCAGGTTCAATTGGAGCTGGTTCCTCTCCAGGAAGGGTCTTTAAAGGAACAAGAATGGGTGGAAGAATGGGTTCTGATACTGTAACGATAAAGAACAAGAGAGTTGTTGATATTAAAGAAAACTACATATTGATTAGTGGTCCAATACCAGGTTCTAATGGAGATTTAGTAAAAATATATATTCAGGAATAGATATGGCAGAAAAAGTAAAAAAAGAAAAAACAGTTGAAGAGATAAAGTTAAATCCAAAGGTATGGGCAGTTCCATATAACTCAGATTTAATCGCACAGGTATTGAGTGTATATTCAAGTAATGAAAGAAAAGGGACTTCATCTGTTAAGGGTAAGGGTGATGTATCAGGAGGTGGAAAGAAACCATGGAAACAGAAAGGTACTGGAAGAGCTCGTTCTGGTTCTATCAGATCCCCATTATGGGTAGGTGGTGGTGTGGCATTTGGGCCCAATATTAGAAATTGGAAGAAAAGTATTAACAAGGGGATGGTAAGAAAAGCAATGTGTGTAGTTCTTTCTGAGAGAAATAGGAATGAGGCTGTTAAGTTTGTAAATACGAACTCTTCAAAAGAGTTAAAGGATATTAGGAAGAATGTAATGGAAGATGTTAACAAGAAAGCCTTGTTAATTACAAATGATGAGAAAGTTAAATTAGCACTAAGAAACAGTAAAGGAATAACTGTGATTACTCCTATGGGTGTTAATGTAAAACATCTTGTAAATAGTAGAGAGATTCTAATTGAGAAAGAGGTAGTTAATATTTTAGAAGAGAGGCTATTAAATGGAAAGTAAGGAAATTGTATTAAAACCAGTGGTTTCAGAAAAGAGCTACTCTTTGGCAAATGAGGGTAACAAGTATGTATTTTTTGTTGACAGTGGTGTTAATAAAATTGAAATTAAGAGTGCTGTGGAGAAGAAATATAAGGTAAAGGTTTTGGATGTAAATATAACAGTAAGAATAGGTAAAAGTTTTAGAGATTACAAAACTAACAAATCGTTTAGAAAAGAAGATAAAAAGAAAGCAGTAGTAACCCTTAAAAAGGGAGATAAAATTGATGAATTTTTAAATATAACATAATGGGAGTAAAAGCATTTAAACCAACAACCTCGTCACTTAGAGGAACAAAGTTAGAAGACAGATCAATGCTTGAAAAAGATGGTGGTCCAAAGGCACTCTCCATTTCTAAAAAACAGAGATCTGGAAGAAACAATCAAGGAAAGATTACAATTCGACACAGAGGTGGTGGTTTTAAGAGAAGAGTTAGGGTAATAGATTTTAAAAGAGACAAATTTGGAGTACAGGCAGAAGTTCTGGGTTTGTATTTTGATCCAAATAGGAGTGCACACTTAGCACTTTTACAGTATGCAGACGGGGAAAAAAGATATATAATTGCACCTCGTGGGATAAAAGCAGGAAATAAAGTCATTTCTGGTGAGAAGGTAGATGTTTTACCAGGTAATGCAATGATGATTAAAAATATTCCATCGGGTACGATAGTTCACTGTGTAGAAAATATGGCTGGAAAGGGTGCTACATTCGGGAGATCTGCGGGTCAGGCAATAATTGTTCAAGGTATTGATTCAACTGGTAAGTATGTACAGATTAAAATGCCTTCTGGAGAAATTAGATTAGTTCCTGCAGATGGAATGGCAACAATTGGACAGGTAGGTAATGAAGAGAGAGTAAATGTAAAGTTGGGTAAGGCTGGGAGAAAAAGGAACTTAGGTAAGAGACCAGAAGTAAGAGGAATGGCTATGCATGCAGTTGAACATCCACACGGAGGTGGTGAAGGTAAAGGTGTAATTGGTAGAGCTAAAGATATTTGGGGTAATAGGATTGGAACAAGGACCAGAAATAACAAGAGAACCGAAAGATTAATAATTAAGAGAAGAAGGAGTCCACAAAGACCCTTTGCTAAGAAATAATTTAGTAATTAGTATATATGTCTAGGTCACTAAAAAAGGGAGCATATGTTGATGAGAAATTACAAAAGAAAGTAGATCAGGCACTTGCAACTGGTGTTAGAAAGCCTATTAAAACATGGGCAAGAGCATCTACTATAACTCCTCAAATGGTTGGATTAACATTTGGAATACATAATGGTAAGAAACATGAAGAGGTGTTAATAGAAGAATCAATGATAGGTCACAGATTAGGTGAGTTTTCCTTGACTAGAAAATTTAAAGGTCATGCTAAGAAAGGGAAATTAGCTAAAGTATATGGAAGTAGTGGTAGATTTGAAGAATAAAAAATATGGAAGATAAAAAGATAAAAACAAAAGTTAAAAATATAGCACAATCTCCTCAGAAATTGAGGTTGGTTGTAGATTTAGTCAGAGGTAAGGATGTAAACGAGGCTTTAGATATTTTGCAGTTTACCAATAAAAAGGGAACGATATATGTTATTAAGGCAATAAAATCTGGTATAGCAGCAGCAGGAGAAATATCGGGAGCTAAAAGTGAGGACTTAAAAATAAAAGAGATTTCTGTTGATGGAGCGCAAACAGTTAAAAGAGGAAGATTTGCTTCAAGGGGAAGGTCTTCAAGAATATTAAAAAGAAGATCGCATCTTAATTTAGAACTAGAAGTTAAATAATGGGAAGAAAGGTAAATGCAAATGCAATTAGAATGGGTATAAACAAGACATGGAACTCTGTCTGGTATTCTTCTAAGGCAGACTATCCTGCTATTTTAGCTCAGGATTTAAAAATTAAGAAGGTTGTTTCTGAAAGAATGAAGGATGCAGGTATTGATTCTATAACGATAAACAGAACTGCAAGTAAGATTGAAATTGAGGTGTTTGTTGCAAGGCCAGGTGTCGCTATTGGAAGGGGTGGAGAGGGTATTGATGTATTACAGAAAGATCTGAAGAGGTCTACTAGAACTGATGTTGAGATTAAGATAAGAGAGGTTAAAAAGGCAGATATTTCTGCAAGGATAATTGCAAGAAATATTGCAGATGGTATTGCTAGAAGACAACCTAGTAAATTACTAGTTGCAAGTGCAAAAGAGAAAGCAATGATGGCTGGAGCAAAGGGTATTAGAATTTGGGTCTCTGGAAGAATTAATAATGCAAGTCAAGCAAGAACAATAAAAGCTAATGCCGGATCAGTTCCCGCGCAGACTCTTAGGGCAGATATTGACTATGCACAGGAAGTTGCACAAACTATGGATGCTGGATTAATGGGAGTGAAGGTATGGGTATACAAAGGAGAAAAAAATAATATAGATGAGCAAGAATAGATATGTTACAACCTAAGATTAGAAAACATAGAAAAGAGTTTAGAGGAAAGATGGGAGGTATTGCTTCTACAAACAACACCATTGCTTTTGGTGAATATGGTCTTAAGTCAATGGAAAATGGTTGGATTAAAGCAAGAGAGATTGAAGCTGGTAGAAGGGCAATTACAAACAGTATGAAAAGAAAGGGTAAGGTTTGGGTTAAGATATTTCCACATAAGCCATATACACATAAGGGAACCAATAGTAAGATGATTGCTGGGAAAGGTGATGTAGAGGGATATGTTGCAGTTGTAAGACCAGGAAATATGCTTTTTGAACTTAGTGGTGTAACAGAGGATATCGCAAGGGAAGCTATGAGATTAGGTGCTCAAAAGTTATCAGTGCAAACTAAATTTGTATCGAAAAAGATTGTATAGGCTTGAGAGATTTACATAATATTGGTAGAATACAAGCCGTTTTAGATAATTAATAAAGATAAAAATGGAGAATACCGGAAAGAAAAGAGAATTAGAGGGAGTTGTAGTAAGTAACAGTATGCAAGATACCGTTAGAGTTAGGGTAGATACTGTTCGTGCTCATCCTAGATATAGGAAAGTAGTTAACAAAAAGAAGATATTTTTTGCACATACCAAAGATGAATATAATGTTGGAGATAAGGTTGTAATTAGAGAATCTAAGCCTTACTCTAAAAATGTTAGATGGATAGTAATTAATAAGAAATAAAGAATATGCTACAGACAGGATCAAACTTAATAATTGCAGATAATAGTGGAGCAAAGGAAGCAAAGATAATTGGTATTCCTGGCTATTCTAAGATTAAATTTGCAGGTTTAGGAAATGTAGTTAAGGTAGCTGTACAAAAAGCTTTAGCCAATAGTGGAGTTAAAAGGCATGAGGTTCTAACTGCAGTTATTGTTAGAGTTCATAAAGAACAGAGAAGAAAAGATGGATCGTACGTAAGGTTTGATGATAATGCAGCAGTAATAATTGATAGTAAGAAAAATCCAATAGGAACTAGAATCTTTGGACCAGTAGCAAGGGAGTTAAAGGAGCAAGGGTTTGATAAGATAGTTTCTCTTGCACCAGAGGTATTGTAATTTTTTGAATATAACTATGAAGATTAAAAAAGGAGACACAGTAAAAATACTATACGGAAAAGACAATGGAAAGCAGGGAGTAGTCTTAGCTATATCTAATGGTATGGCAATTGTTGAGGGCTTAAATATGTTTACTAAACATGTTAAGGGGGACGGTAAAGAAAAGAAGTCTGAGATTTTAAAAATTGCTAAACCAATGAATATATCTAAGTTAATGTTAATTTGTAATAGTTGTGGGAAACCAACAAGAGTGGGCTTAAAGAGAGAAGCAGGTAAGGTAGAGAGAATATGTAAGAAGTGTGGTAAAACTATTGAGGTAATTGTTAAGGAGGAGGTTAAAAAAGAAGAGAAGAAAGTAGAAAAAAAGGAAGTTAAGAAGAGTACAGTAAAGAAAGAAACTAAATCTAAAACTAAGAAAGAATAATGGCAAGACTAAGAGAGGAATATGACAAAACATTAAAGAAAGAGATAGCAAAAGAGTTGGGATATTCCAATATTATGGAAGTACCTACTCTAAAAAAGATAGTTATTAATGTTGGAGCAGGTGCCTCTATCAGTGAGCCAGAGGCTTTGGAAGAAATTGTTGGCTTAGTTACTTTGATATCTGGTCAGAAACCAGTTATTAACAAAGCAAGAAAAGCAGTATCTGCTTTTAAAGTAAGAGAGGGGATGGAGATTGGTGTTTCTGTAATATTAAGGGGTAATAGGATGTGGGAGTTCTTTGATAAATTGGTAAATGTTGTATTCCCAAGAATTAAAGATTTCAGAGGTTTAGAGGTTTCTGCATTTGATGGTTCTGGTAACTATTCAGTAGGGATTGAAGATCATACAGTATTTCCTGAAATAGATGCTAATAATATTAGAAAGATTAGAAGTTTAGAGGTTACAATTGTTACTACAGCAAAAGATGATAAAAGTGCGAAGGTTTTTTTAGATAAATTTGGTTTTCCTTTTAAGAAAGATGTCAACAGAGGCTAAGGAGTACAAAGCAAGAGAGTTAAAGAAAAAGAGTAAGTATAAATCTAGGGTATACAATAGATGTAGTCTTTGTGGCAGATCTAGAGGTTACCTTAGACACTACGGAATTTGTAGAATATGTTTTAGAAAGTTAGCTAGTCAGGGAGAGATTCCTGGAGTAAAGAAATCTATTTGGTAATTTAATAATTAATAAGATGAATGATTTAACAGCAGATCTTTTGGCAAGATTACAAAATGGAATAGAGAGAAAGAAAGAAACTGTATTAGTTCCTAATACTAAGATGAATACTGAGGTATTAAAAGTTTTAGAAATGGAAAAAATGATAGTTGGATTTAAGGTTGTAGATAAGGGGATAGATGTTGAATTAATGTATGATGGTAAAGAACCAGTAATAACAGTTTTAAGAATGATAAGTAAGCCAGGGCAGAGAATATATATTGCTAGTAAGGATCTTACTCCTGTTATGAATGGAAGAGGTATAGCAATAGTTTCTACTTCAAAGGGTTTGATGTCTGGAGCTATGGCAAAGAGTAAGAAGTTGGGTGGTGAATTAATATGTAAAGTTTGGTAATCAAATGTCTAGAATAGGATTAGAACCAATTACAATAGAAGAAGGAATAGAGGTTAAAGTAGACAAGGGTCTTGTTACTGTTTCTGGTAATGGAAAAGAAATAGTTGTTCCTTTTCCTGAGGTATTAGAAGTGAAGATAGAGGACAGTGTCATAAATATAACTCGAAAGAATGAAGAGAAACAGAGTAAGTCTATACATGGAACCATTAGAATGTTAATAAATAACGCAATATATGGTATAAAGCATGGATTTGAAAAGAAATTAGAATTGGTAGGCGTTGGATATAGAGCAAGAATGGAAGGTACTACATTAGTAATGAGTTTAGGATGGAATCATCCAATAAAGGTTGAGACTCCTCAGGGTATTACTATTGAAGTACCAGAAGAAACAAAGGTTGTAGTTAAGGGGTATGATAAACAGAAGGTTGGTGAAATTACAGCTAAGATTAGATCTATTAGACCTCCCGAGCCATATAAGGGTAAAGGAATTAGATATGAGGGAGAGTATGTAAGAAGAAAGAGTTCTAAATCAGGTGTAACTGCGTAAAAATATGAATAAAAAAGATAACAGACAAAAAAGAAAATTACATATCAGAAAAACATTAAGTGGTACTTCTGTTAAACCAAGGATATTTGTGTTTAAGAGTAATAGATATTTCTACGCAGGTTTGGCTGATGATGATAAGCAGATAGTAATTATGAGTAAGATGTGTAAGAAGAAATCAGAAGAGATTAAGAAGATGGGTAAAACATTTGCAGGGGATTTTAAAAAGAAGAAATTAGAGGTTGCTGTATTTGATAGAAGTGGATATAGATATCACGGATTAATTGCAACATTTGCAGATGAATTAAGAAATAATGGAGTTAAGATTTAATAATTAATAAATGTCAGAATATTTTAGAGAAAAAAAAGAAAGAACATACGATAAGAGGACAGTCTCTATTAGAAGAGTTGCTAAAGTAACCAAGGGGGGTAAGAGGTTAAGATTTAGTGCTATGGTTGTTGTTGGTGATCATAACGGTTCTGTAGGTGTAGGATTAGGAAGGGGAGTTGATACAAAGAGTGCAGTTGAGAAGGGAGAAAGGATTGCTACTAAAAAATTAACTAGAATTCAATTAGCGGGAGACACTATTCCTCATGAGGTCGTATTTAAAGAGGGTGCCGCTAGAGTAATACTTAGACCTGCTAGACCAGGTACTGGTGTAATTGCTGGTTCTTCTGTGAGAACTGTATTAGAGATGGCAGGAATAGATAATGTATATGGGAAATTAATGGGTACAAGCAACTCTATTGCTACTGCATATGCTACTTTTGAGGCTTTAAAGAGTTTAAGAAATACAAGAGTATTGACAAAAATGCAAAATATGAGAGATAGGGTAGAATTAAAGAAAGAAACAGATAAAGAGCAAAAGATTAAAGATGAGAAGAGAAGAGCAAAAAAGAGAGCAGAGGAAAGAGAAGAGAAGAAAGATTTTAGAGGTAAGAGGAATTTTAGGAGTAAAGATAATAGAAGTAAAGTAAATAAGAAATAATATGTATCTAGAAAATATACCAAAAAGAACAAATAGGACTATGGGTGGTAAGAGAATTGGAAGAGGATATGGCTCTGGTGTTGGTGGTCATACATCAACAAGAGGAAGTAAGGGTCAGAAGTCAAGAGCAGGTCATAAATCCTTGGTATCTTTTGAGGGTGGTAATGTACCATTTTTCAGAAGGATGCCAAAGTTTAATGGGTTTAATAGACCAAAGAAAATTAATGCAACTGCAATTAACCTAGATATATTGGAGTTAAACTTTAAAGATGGGGATACTGTATCTATGGATTCTTTAAAGAAAAAGGCATTAATTGCTCAAAGGGCTACCTCTGTTAAGATACTTAGTGATGGTCAATTAACTAAAAAGATAGAAATTGAAAATCTTCCTGTATCTAAAAGAGCTATGGAGAAAATTCTAAGTGCTGGTGGTTCAATAAAGTAACCTCTACAAAAATGAACAAATATTTTGAGACTTTTAAAAGGATTTTTGCTACTAAGGAAATTAGAAAGAAAATTATTTTCTCGTTTTTTATCTTAGCTAGTTACAGATTCCTCTCTGCTACACCAGTAACTGGTATAACTGCGCAAGCTATAACTAAACTTTTTGAAGGTAGTAATTTTGGTTCTTTACTCTCAACTGTTTCTGGTGGTGTTTTGGAGACAGCATCTATTGCTGCTATTGGACTTAGTCCATATATTAATGCTTCAATCATATTACAACTTTTAGGTACTGTTATTCCTAAATTAGAGGAGTTAAGAAAAGAGGGAGAAGAGGGTAGAAAGAAGATTAGTATGTATACTAGACTACTAACTGTTCCTTTGGCAATAATGCAATCTTTTGTAATATATTCAACTCTAAGGGGTTTTGGGCTAATTGACCAGTTAGATACTCTTCATCTTATTACAATGATTGCGTCTTTAACTGCTGGTTCAATAATTGTTATGTGGTTTGCAGAGTTAGTATCTGAGAATGGTATAGGGGGAGGGTCTTCCTTCCTAATCTTTTTAGGTATTATTTCAGGTATTCCTGGGACACTAAGTAATAACTTTAGGTTAATGGATCCCTTCCAAAAGGGAGTTTTGATATTGATTACAGTAGGTTTAATTATGTCTGTTATATATGTTACTGAGGCAGAAAGAAGGGTAAAGGTTCAATACTCAAGAAGAGTAAGGATGGGTGGTGCAATGGATTCCTTTATTCCAATCAAATTAACTCAATTTGGTGTTATGCCTGTAATTTTTGCTGTGTCTTTGCTTTCCTTCCCTCAACTTATTGGTAAGTTTATTCTTAGTAGAGATGTAGGGGATAAGGTAGTAGATATTACTACTAAGGTAATGACCTTTTTAGATAATCCTCTATACAGTAATTTGCTTTCATTTGTATTAATAATTGCATTTGCTCTTTTCTATCTTACCGTAGTATTTAAGACAGATGAATTAGCAGAAAATCTTCAGAAACAGGGTGGCTTTATTCCTGGTATTAGACCTGGTAAGAACACCTCTGCATACTTAAAGGGAATTGCATTTAAGTTAGCAATCATTGGAGCTTTCTTCCTTGCCTTTATCTCTATACTTCCAGACATACTGATTCAACTTGATTTAATGACTGCTACTATTGTAACGGGTACTGGTCTTTTGATTACTGTTAGTGTAGTGCTGGATATTAAAAGAGAGGTCTCTTCTATGATTGTAGTTAGAGATTACACTAAGTATCTATAGCCTCCTTTTGTGATATTATCTTAATATCTAATATCAAAATATTGGTATATATGAGAACTATACTTTTTCATGGTCCTTCAGGTAGTGGTAAAGATACCCAAGTCGAATTACTGGTAGAGAAATATGGTTTTGAGAATATTGGTACAGGCGAGATGTTTAGAGTAATGTACAAAGAGGCTGATATAGAATCAATTAAGGCATATCAGTATTGGTCTAAGGGTCACTTTGTTCCTAATGAACTTACTTACAGTATGTTTGAAAGATGGATAAGGAAATTTGATATCTCAAAACCTTGGGCTTTCGTTTCTGTTGTAAGAGATGCTGGTCAGATTCCTCTTTTTGATGAGTTACTAAAAAAGAGTGAGAGGCAGTTAGATGCTTTTGTTCATTTTACTCTATCAGAGGAAATGGCCATTGAAAGAATGTCACTTAGAAAGATATGTCCTTACTGTGATGCTACATATCATCAGAAGTACAGACCTGAGAGTGTAAGTGGATATTGCGACAAATGTGGTACTAAGTTAGTTCAAAGGGAGGATGATCAGCCAGAAAAGATCAAATTAAGGCTTAGAGAGTATGAGAATACAATTGTTCCAATAGTGGAGGAATACAAGCGAAGAGGGGTGTTAATTGAGATAGATGCTTCTCCTAGTATCGAAGAAATACATAAGCAATTAATTACTAAATTAGGGTTGTAATATCTCCATCTTTTTGATATGCTTAATCCGTCTTTATAGAGTTGAAGTGTATTTCAAAGAAAAGTGTTGTAATCCTTTGAAAAAAGTCAAAACTTTGATATAATCACATCGACTCTATTTATTTACTAAACCTTTGTTTATGACCTTAGAGACTAAGAAAGTTTTTGAATTTGAAGGGGTAGTCAAAGAATGCCTACCCAATACTAAGTTTGTTGTAGAGATAGATGTTAATGGAAGTAAGAAAGAGGTTTTGGGATATCTTTCTGGAAAGATGAGAATGCACTACATTCGAATTTTAGAGGGAGATAAGGTAAAGATAGAAATGACTCCCTATGATAAAACACAGGGAAGAATAACATATAGGACGAAATAAAATGAAAGTACAGGCTTCAGTAAAAAAGAGATGTGCCGATTGCTATACCGTAACTCGAAAGGGAAGGGTATATGTGTACTGTAAAAAGAATCCTAAACATAAACAGAGACAAGGTTAATTAAATATATTTTATTAATATGGCAAGAGTAGCAGGATTAGAAATACCAAATGATAAGAGATTATGGGTCTCTTTAATGAGTATATATGGTATTGGGGAAAAATCTGCAAAACAGATATGTACTGAGACTAAAATTGATATTAATACTTTAGTTAAAGATCTCTCTGAGTCCGAGTTAGATAGTATTAGAGGGTATTTAGATAAGAACTTTAAGGTTGAGGGTGAGTTAAGACAGAGTATTTTCAGAGATATTAAGAGATTAAAAGATATTAAGAGCTATAGAGGTGTACGACATAAGATAGGATTACCTGTTAGAGGACAAAGAACTAGACATAATGCTCATACTAGAAAGGGTAGAAGTAGAGCAGTTGGTGGATTAAAACGTAAATTAGAAAAAACCTAGCATAATGGCAACTACTAAGAAAGCTAAAAGGAGTGTTACAAGTGGGATTGTTACAGTACAATCTACTTTTAACAACACGATTATCTCAATTACTGATGAGAGTGGGGAACTTTTAGTACAGGGTAGTCCTGCCGTTGTTGGATTTAAGGGTGCAAAAAGAAGTACTGCATTTGCTGCTACCAAGGCTGCAAGTGATGCTGCAGAAAAGGCAATAAAGAAATATGGTATTAGGGAGGTAAGAGTAATTGTAAGTGGTCCTGGTGCTGGAAGAAATGCTGCTGTTAAGGGTTTAGATTCTGCAGGTTTAAAGATTACTACATTAATAGATAGAACCCCTATTCCACATAATGGATGTAGGCCAAGAAAGAGTCCTAGAAAATAACATAATATTAATATATTTAAATGGGTAGATATACAGGTCCAAAAGAGAGATTGAGTAGAAGAGAGGGTGTAAACCTTAATTTAAAGGGTGCTAGATCTTTTTCAGATAAGGCTGGGATTAAAAGAAAACCTTTTCCTCCTGGTCAGCATGGTAATGCGAGAAGAGCTAGACTTTCAAACTACGGTTTACAGTTAAGAGAGAAGCAGAAAGTAAAGAGGACATATGGATTGAGAGAGAAACAGTTTAAGAATATATATATTGAGGCAAATAGAAGAGCAAAGATTAGTAATTTGGATAAGGGTTTGGAATTTTTAAGAATCTTGGAGTTGAGATTAGATAATGTATTGTATTTGGGTGGTTTGGCTCCTTCTAGAGCTGCATCTAGACAGTATATTGTTCATGGTCATGTCCTTCTTAATGGTAAGAAGTTCTCTGTTCCTTCTTTTGAGGTTAAAGAAGGGGATACAGTTGAATTGAAGATTGCTAAACTAGCACCTTCTGAGAAATTCTTTCCAGTTCCAGAGTGGTTAGAATCAAAAGATACAAAGGTTATGGTATCTAGATTACCAATTAGAGATGAAATTGATGAAGGTATTCGTGAGAATCTAATAATCGAATACTACTCAAGATAATAATTTGTTTTAAAAAAAATAATGGAAGCATTTAAAGATATAAAAGTAACAATTAGAGAGGAAGAGGGCAATTGGGGTATGTATGAGATTGCACCTTTACCAAGAGGGTATGGTCAGACTTTAGGTAATGCCTTAAGAAGAATCCTTTACTCTAGTTTAAGGGGTGCTGGTATTACTAGTATCAAGGTTAAGGGAGCTAAGCATGAATATTCAACAATAGATGGTGTGAAAGAAGACCTAGTTTCCATCATCTTAAACCTTAAGCAGGTTAAGTTCAATTTGGATTCTGAGGAGATTAAGAAATGTAAGATTGATATGAAGGGTAAAACTGTTGTAAAGGCATCTGACATTATCGTTGATGCTGGTGTAACAGTTACAACTCCAGATATCGTTATTGCAAACTTAACAGATGCTTCTGCATCTTTAAATATTGAGATGACTGTTCAATCTGGTGTTGGGTATTTAGATGCAAGTTTTGCTGATAGATCTGCAGAGGGTGTAATTCCTCTTGATTGTGATTTTGCCCCTATAGAAAAGGTAAGTATGAGTGTAGAGCAGGCTCGTAAGGGACAGGAAACTGATTTAGACTCTGTAGTTATTGGTGTTTTAACTGATGGTAGTATTGCTCCTAAAGAGGCTTTGCTACAATCATCTTCCATACTTCAGGAATTTGCAGGTAAGGTAATGGTTGCTATGGGTGTATCTAAAAAAGAGGTTGAGGAGAAAGTTGAGGAGATTAATAAGATTGAGGTTGTAGAAGAGGAGGAGGTTGCAACTGATGAGGTTGAGGATTTAAGAGTTGAGGATCTCCCTATTTCTAAGAGATCAAAGACTGGTCTACTTTCTGGTGGATACAAGACATTGGCTGATTTAAGGAATGCTTCTGTTGAAGATTTGTTAAATCTTTCTGGTTTTGGTAATAAGTCATTAAACGAGGTTGTTGAGTTACTTAATCAATATGGAGTTAATATTAAAGGTGAATAACTAAGATGTACAAGAGAATTAATCTTAAAAAATTAGGTAGGACTCACTCTCATAGGAAGGCTTTAAAGCAGAATCAATTGAGGTCCATATTACAATCAGGAAAGGTTAAGACTTCTTCAGTAAAGGCAAAGGTATTAAGGGGAGAGCTGCAATCTTTACTTAATTTAGTAAGGGTTTCAAAAGAGAATGATTTGTCATTGATTAGGATGCTCCATGAGGTGTTAGGTAAAGATGAGTTAGTCAAAAGGGTCCTCGAATTGGGTAAAAAGGAATCTACAAAGGTAACAATTAAGAAGGTTGGGTATAGGGCTGGGGATAATTCTCAGATGTCTATAGTTGAGATTACGGGTTTTAAGAGTAACAAGGATGCAAGCAAAAAGAAGGGTGTTAAAAAGGTTGAAAAAGAAGAAAAGAAGGAAGTGATTGTTGAGAAGAAGGAGTTTAAGGAAGAGAAAAAGGGTGTTTTGAATTTAGGTAAGAAAACTGTATCTAAGAAAATAGAACCTCTTAAGAAAGAGAGGGCTAAGAGTAGATCAGGTCTTTAATATGTTTTTAAGTAATTATGAAATATAAAACAGATTGGAATAAAAAAGAGGATGTTGAAAGGAATTGGTACATCATTGATGTAAAGGACCAGATATTGGGTAGAGTAGCAACAAAGATTGCTTCTCTTCTAATAGGGAAAGAGAAGGTGGATATAGTTCCTAATGTTGATTGTGGAGATTATGTAATAGTTATAAATACTGATGAGGTTAAATTAACTAGGGGTAAGGATCAGAAAAAGACATATTATAGACATTCTGGTTTTCCTGGTGGTCTTAAGGAGATTGTATTTGCAGATCAGATAAAAAAGAATTCTACAAAGGTTATTGAGATTGCTGTTAAGAATATGTTACCTAAGAATAAATTAAGAGATGGTAGAATGGCAAGATTATTTACATACAAGGGTGGTGAGCATAAGCAAGAGGGTCAGAAACCTGTTGAATATAAAATATAATATTGTATTTAAAAATGACTAAATATTTTGAAGGTATTGGAAGAAGGAAAACATCTACATCTAGAGTAAGGATTTACTCTGGTCAGAAGGCTTCTACTGTTAATGGTAAGTCTATTGATTCTTACTTTGCAAGTAATAGTGATGCGGATAAGTTAGTGAATCAGGGTCTTGCTATTACCCAACTTCAAGATAAATTCTATTTTACTGCTAAGGTAAATGGTGGTGGTGTTAATGCTCAGATAGATGCTATTAGATTGGGCTTAGGTAGAGCTCTTTGTGTAATGGATGAGACTTTAAAGCCTGTTTTAAGAAAGGCTGGTTTGTTAACTAGAGATCCAAGAGAGGTAGAGAGGAAGAAGTATCATCATATTAAGGCTAGAAAGAAGCCTCAGTTCTCAAAGCGTTAAAAGTTTCTTTTTCAATTATTGATTTGTACCAGGTTTGTATATACTATATATGTATATATTTTATCCTTTATCAATATGAATAAGAGAGCATTATTTATTATCCTAGGTAGTCTAGGGATTTTTGTTCTTCTAGGTCTATTAGGTGTGTATTTCTTTGGGAGTAGCCCAAGATATTACAGTACTGGTGGTGAATATGATATGGCAGGTTCTGGTAAAGTGACTGATTCTTACCTTCCTGTTCCTTCTTTCGAAGAGACTGCTTCTTTGGCTCCAGATCAGATGGTAAATGATATAGAGGGCTCTAAGGTTCAGAAGAATGGTAGTATTAATCTTTTGGTTGAGGGAATTGATGCTGCTGTTAATGATTTAAAGGCTGTAAATGGTATGTTTGGTGGTGTTATAACAAATATTTATGATAATGGTAGAGGTAATGATAGGAATGTATCAATTACTGTTAAGGTTCCTGTAGGAAAGTTTGAACTTTTCTATGAGGAATTAAGAAAGATAGATGGTGAGGTTACGTATGCCAATGTATCTACTACAGATGTAACAGAGGAGTATATTGATATTACTTCAAGGTTAGCTAATTTAAAGAGTACGGAGGCTCAGTTAGTAAAAGTATTGGAGAGGGCTGAAACTGTTACTGATATTCTTGCAGTTCAAAGAGAGTTAAATACAGTTAGAGGGGATATTGAGAGTTATGAACAGAGAAAGAGGTATTTTGATTCTCAAACAGATTACTCTTTCATCTCAGTTTCCTTTAGTGTTGATAAAACAGGGTTGAATGTTACAGAGGATGAGTGGAAGCCATGGGGAGAGGTTAAAGCAGCTGTTAAATCGTTAATTGAAGTACTTAAGGGTTTTGTAAACATGGTTATCTGGATTGTTATATTCTCACCAATTGTACTCATTCCTTTCTTTGTGGTTAAGTATCTTGTTAAGAGGAAGAAGGCTAATTAACTAACAAAAATGGTATAATATATTGTGTAAGTATCATAGATGATTGCGCTAATTTAACAATTAGTGAGGAAAGTCCGGACTCCATGTCAGCTGTGAACATATTACAGTAGGTGCCAATGAAAATTGGAAGGGAGTGATCTTTTGGAGAAAAGGGCAACAGAAAGTTATACCGCCTAAGCAATTAGGTAAGGGTGAAATGGTAGTGTAAGAGACTACCGGGTATTGTAGTAATACAGTACTGCGAGGCAACCCCCCTTGGAGCAAGGTTAAACCGCATAGATAGATGATCATCTAAAACAGAATCCGGCTTATTTGATACTTACACATTTCCACTTTTTGTGATATTATAGGTCATTAAATTAGAGATTCTTTCTAGTGATTGAGATTTGGAAACAAACAGATTCAGACAATACTGAGGTTAAGACTGAAGAGATTCTTACAAAAGTCAAAAGTATGTATGCTCTAGGTTACATTACTGATGATAATCCATCCCAGATAAATGGTTGTACTGGCTTAAGTCAGGTTCTTCTTTATAGTCTTCCAATTGATAACGAATTAGATTTATTAGAATATGAGGAAGGTATTCATGATTTTGCTGAAGAGATGGAAGATGTCCATTTTGGTACTGTTGATATCCCTAGAGGCTCTTTTCTTGAGAGGATAAGTGTGATTAAACTTGCTCAAGCAGTAATTGGAAGCATTCTAACAGATGATAATCATTCGGGATGGAACAAATTCTCAGGTTTAGAGCAGGCTATCTGTTACGAATTTGGACCTATTCCATTGAATAGAATTAGTGAAATTAAAGAAAAGATTAAATCTATGATGCCTGAAATACTTGGGGGAGTTCGAGGAAGGGAGAGATATCGTCCTAAGGATTCTAAGGCTGTGTATTAAATCTATATTAGATTCTTTGTTCCATTGATAAATTCTGTATTGGTCATGTGTTGTTTCCCTTCTATTTGGAGTTCTAATACCTCTATACACTGATCTCTGTTTTTTGTAGAGAAGAATATCTTACCGTTTTCAATAAAAAGGGAACCTGGTTTTTCATTAGAATATTTCTTGGTAAGTTGGGCTTTATAGATTTTCATTCTTTTACTGTCTAACATACACCACGCAACTGGCCAAGGTATCATTGCTCTAATCATTCTTTCAATATACTCTGGTTCCATTTTTTCAAATTGTATTTCAGCATTTTCTTTTGATATATCTTTTTGCCAACAGTATGTAGCTTTAGAGTCATCTTGCTTTTTAGGTTGTATGTTTCCATTAACCCATTGTTCTAATATATCTCCTATGGTTTTAGAAGATATATTTACCAATCTTTCTCTTAGTGAGAGGTTTGTATCTGTAGGGGATATTGGTTCTGGTATTGTTTTTAAGATATCTCCCTGGTCTAGGCCAGGAGACATTAACATTACCGTTATTCCTGTCTCTTTTTCTCCATCAAGTATTGCTTTTTGTATTGGTACTGCTCCTCTGTATTTTGGAAGTAGGGAGAAGTGTATATTTATGGATTTGTATATTGGGTAATTGATAAAGAAGTCTGGGAGTATTTCTCCAAAGGCTTTACATACTATTAATTCTGGGTTAAATTTGTCTAAGGCTTGTTGATATTTTTCTTTCTGTTTTTCTGTATGGAAGACCTCTATCCCATTTTCTTTTGCATACTCTTTTACCTTTGAAGGTGTTAATACCTGTTTTCTTCCTACAGGTTTATCCACTGTTGTAATTACTCCAACAATATCAAATCTTTTGTCTTCAAGAAGTGTGTTAAGAGTTTTTACAGATTCCCAATCTGTTCCAAGAAACAACGTTTTTACAGGTTTTGTATTTAAATCTCTCATACGGATAATTTTACTGTAATATCAACAAAATTGCTACAAAGCATAACAAAGATTAAGCTTTTGTAATATAATACCCATCTATATGAAAATGTCAGATTTTAAATACAATTTGCCCCAAGAGTTAATTGCACAGTATCCTCCCAAAAAGAGAGGTAGTTCAAATTTGTTGATATTGGATAGAAATACAGGAGAGATTGAGCACAGAAAATATTTTAATGTTGTGGAATATATTAAAAAGGGTGATGTTGTAGTGTTAAATGAAACTAGGGTTTTGAATTGTAGAACTTTCTTTCTTACTCCAAATGAAAAGATGGTAGAGGTTCTTTTTTTAGAAAAGAGAGAGGGAGATTCGTGGTACTGTTTAATTGGAAGAGCAAAGAATGTTAAGATTGGAGACATCTTACAGTGTAATGAAATATCAATACTAGTAAAAGAGAGAAAGGAAAATGGTTTTGTAGTAGATTTCACAAAAGGTAGTTCTGACGAATTGTTTGCAAAGTATGGTCATACTCCTTTGCCTCCATACATGAAGAGAGGGGATGAGGATAGTGATAGAGATAGGTATAATACTGTATTTTCCTCTATTCCTGGGGCCGTGGCAGCTCCTACAGCGAGTTTAAATCTAACTAATGAGATATTAGCGGAGATTGAGAAAAAGGGTGCGAAAGTAGTCAAGATTGAGCTTCGAGTTGGATGGGGAACTTTCGCTCCCATTAGGGAAGAAAATATTGAGGAACATGTTATTCACAAAGAGTATATTAATGTTAGTAAGGAGGTTTCTGATTGTATCAACGATTGTAATGGAAGTGTATGGGCATTCGGTACTACTGTTGCAAGAGCACTGGAATCTGCTTACAGTCAGAAAGAGAAGAAGGTATTATCATACTCTGGAGATACCGACCTTTACATATATCCAGGGTATCAATGGGAGGTTGTTGATGTTCTTGTCACAAACTTCCATATGCCAGACTCATCATTAATTCTTTTGGTTTCTTCTTTTGCTGGAAAGGAGTTAATTAAAAAGGCATATGCTGAAGCTTTAGAAAGAGGGTACAAATTCCTAAGCTATGGTGATAGTATGTTAATTAAGTAAGTAAAAATGATGAACTTGGACATTCTGAAAGAAAAATATTTTTTTATGCCAGATGCTACTAGAGGAGCAGTTAGATACCTTACCACTAAGCAATTAGAGGAAACTGGAACAAAAGCCATAGTGACAAACACACTCCATTTATTAATTCACCCAGGTCCAGATGTAATTCAACAGTTAGGGGGAATTAAAAAGATGATGAATTGGAATGGTATTGTATTTACAGATTCAGGTGGTTTCCAACTTTTTTCTTTGCTTCATTCTAAAAAATGGAAAGGGATAGTTCATGAGAATGGGGCTACCTTTAAATCTCCCAAAGAGGGCAATACATATGAATTAACTCCTGAGTCGTCTATTGATATTCAGATGAACATTGGTTCTGATGTTTTAGTTTGTTTAGATGATTGTAGAGATACTGGTCTTTCAAGGAGTGATGCGCAAAAGTCAGTTGAGAGGACATTAAAATGG
Organism: Candidatus Dojkabacteria bacterium UBA5749; assembly: GCA_002419125.1. GTDB lineage: Bacteria > Patescibacteriota > Dojkabacteria > SC72 > SC72 > UBA2259. The sequence continues at coordinate 26,158 of DIFL01000038.1, forward strand.
GCGGTTAGGTGTAAGGAGCATTTCAATAGTGAGTACGGTGGTACTGAGAAAACTGGGAGATTGTTGACTTGTGTTGTGCAGGGTTCTAACTTTTTGGATTTAAGGGCGTCCTGTGCTACGGAGTTATCTCATATTGGGTTTGATGGGTACAATTTCGGAGGGTATGTTGTTGACAAGGAGGGTGCATTGGTTGTTGATGAGATGAGTGCCGTGATTGAAAATATTCCAAAAGATACAATTCGGTATGCGATGGGGGTCGGAAAGCCGGAGGATATTTTGAGGGCTGCAAAGATTGGTTACAATGTTTTTGATACAGTATTGGTTACACGGAATGCAAGGCATGGAACGGTATACACATCAAAGGGGGCTGTTAGGATAAAGAACAGTGATATGGCTTTGGATCAGACTCCTGTCGATAGCAAGTGCAACTGCGAGTGTTGCAAAAACTACACAAGAGCGTACCTTCACCACATGCTCAAAAACGAAGAAGCAACCGCGCTTACCCTATTAACCATTCACAACCTAACCTTCTACCAATCCCTCATAGGGGGCCTGACCCTGCCCTGACCCTATTTTTTGCTTAGCCATTTGTAATCCCCGGCCTTTCTTACCAACCCATCGCGTACGGGGTTTTGCCTCAAATATGCACGTGTTCGTATGAGATCCTTTTTGTATGGTAGGTAGTTGGCGTTGTATCTTCCTTGGAAAGCATGTCCTACTCTCTGGTATTTTCTGTTTATCTCCATGGCAAAAGTACCTATTACCTTTTGCATATATTTAGGTAAGGCTTTTGTGTTTAAAGGAGTTTTAATTATCAAATGGAAGTGATTGTCCATTATGCAATATGTATCGACACTGATATTACATTCATTTTTATATTTGAAGAGAAGGCTTAGGAAAAGTTGCTTGTCAGCAGGGGCCTTGAGTATGGCCTCTTTGTTGTTGCCACGGTTGAATACATGGTAGAAGCTGTTGGGCTTAATATCGCGCAAGGGTCTGGACATAGGGAAATGATAGCAGGTCGAGATTAAATCGGGGTTAACTGGGGTTGGGAAAGGGTCTGACCCTTGAGGGTGGCGGGATTGGGAGAAAAATGGTATCATTGTGAAGTCCTGTATTGTCATAGTTATTGATTAGGACGGGGATAAGAAATGTTGAATTGTTTCGAATTAATGAAAAATTTTATGAGTTTAATTGAATTAAATATATTAATGGATAGAGTGGTTCCGGGTGGTCGGAATCTGTTGTAATTATTCAATTTTCTTTACCCCAAAAAAGTTTTAAATTTTTAACAATACTCATATGGAGTTAATTATTGGTATTGTCGCAGCTTTGGTAGGGGGTGCTTCTATGTTCTCTTACTTAAAATTCGCAAAAAAATGGGTCAATGTTAAGGACATCCCAGAAGAGGAAATTGCTAGAGTTGCTGACAAGCTCATCTCAACAAAGATTGAGGAAGCAGAAAAAGAAATTGAAGAGAACAAAAAGAAGTCAGAAGAACGTTTAAGAGAGCTTAGAAAGGAGACCGATGAGCACGAGGAACTTCTTTTAGAGAGAGAGAAGAAGTTAAACGAAAGAACTAAAATGATGGACAAAAAGAGTGAGGAGCTTGAGGTTGCAACTGAGTCAGTTAAGAAGATGCAAAGGGGTTTAGATAAGACTAGGATTCAACTCAAGGAGGAATTAGAAAGGATTTCTGGTTTAACTCAAGAGGAGGCGAAACAGAAGTTGATGAGTCAGGTTGATGAAGACATGAAAGATTACGAAGCCAAGAAGATAAGACTGGCAGAGAAACATGTGGAAGAGATTGCAGACGAAAGAGGTAAGGAGATTTTGGTTGAGTCTATGCAAAGGATTGTAACAGACTATGTAGGAGAAACTACTACTTCAACGATAAAGATAGAAGACGACAAAGTTAAAGGTAGAGTAATAGGAAAAGA
>DIFL01000038.1:28275-32485 GCA_002419125.1 Candidatus Dojkabacteria bacterium UBA5749
AATGGACAGATTCTTGCAGAAGAAGCGGGTTGGCCAGGGATAGATATTGGTCTACTTAAACTTCTTGGTAAGATGAAATATAGAACAAGTTATGGGCAGTCATTAATGTCACACACTATTGAGGTGATGAGACTAGGAGAGGTATTGGCAGCTGAGTTGCATGCAGATGCGGGCTTAGTAAAAAGAGCATGTTTGTTACATGATGTTGGAAAGGTGTTGACGCATAAGATTGATAGTCCACACCATCATATTTCAGGACAGGTAGCACGAAAATATGGATTAGATGAGAAGTTGGTAAATGCAATTGAGGCACACCACCTTGATATTGAACCTCAGTCCGTTGAAGCTGTCATTGTTTACCTAGCCGATGCAATATCTGGTGCAAGACCAGGAGCAAGAAAAGATAGCTATGAGCAGTATATTCAAAGAATTGAAGCATTGGAATCAGTAGCAAAAGAATTAGGAGGAGATAAAATTGAAGAAGTGTTTGCAATAAAAGCAGGAAGAGAACTGAGAGTAATTGTAAAACCAACTTTAATTACTGATGACGAGATGACTGTTTTAGCAAAAGACTTAGCAGCTACAATCGAAAAGACCCAAAATTACCCAGGAAATGTCGAGGTAACTTTGATAAGAGAGACAAGAGCCATAGAAATTGCAAGATAATTCAGAGATAATAGAAGACTTCTAGTCGTCGGTACTATGGGTTAAAAGGGAAATTGTAAATTGGGGGTGTCAGAAATGATACTCCCTTTTTTCTTTAAAACTTAACTATGTTCAACTTTTCTCTATGTTCTTGTTGGTTATAATAAATCTTACAAAGAAATTCGACCCATCAGAAACCTTGATTCCAAGGCCTTTCATGAAATATCCTTGAAACGCCAATACAATCTTTAAAATGTAGTAAATATTTGTACAAATTCTTATGAACAATTTGTACATGCAAAGTCGTGAAAATATTGTAATTAATGAATATTTAAAGAAAAACCTCCGTACCCTATAGCAAATTCGTTCTTGACGAAGAGTTGTATATATCATATTTTATTGATGTGATACTACAAATCGTGTGATATCAGGATTTGTGGCATCCGCATCTCTTAGAAAGGAGGTATCTTAAAATGGCAACAATGTTAAAAAAAGATTTAGTCGACGGAGTAGCAAAAGCTGCAGGTCTTACAAAAAAGCAAGCAGCAGAAGCAATTGACGGAGTATTCGAATCTATTACAAAATCTCTTAAAGGAGGTGATGCAGTACTCTTAACTGGCTTCGGGAAATTCGATGTCAGACACAGAGATTCAAGACCAGGAATCAATCCAAAAACCTTGGCAAAGATTCAATTACCTGCAAGAACAGTTCCTGTATTTAAAGCTGGAAAAGCTTTGAAAACAGCTGTTAAGTAGTAATTCTGCCGGCAATTCTCTGAAAGACGAGAAAAAGAATTAGCCTGAGTATATCTCAGGCTTTTCTTTTTAAAATATTCTTTGCATGCGACCATATAAATTGGTAGTATATAAAAGTATATTACTTACATATTTACTACTGCTATAGTGAAAAAATTCTTTATTCCAAATAAAGAGAATAGTTACAAACCGTATCTGTTAAGAAAGATTGCTTTAGTTTTATATACCGCTATACTACTCTTTGTAAACACTTTTGGAGGCCTACTAGGAATACCTCAAGCAATGGCAAGTAGTATTTCACCTGCTAATATAATTCAGCTAACTAACCAACAAAGAACGGCTTCAGGACTAAACACACTTACGTCAAATGCGAAACTAGCAGCAGCAGCTCAAGCCAAAGCAAATAATATGTTTGAATTACAATATTGGGATCACTATGGACCAAATGGAGAGACACCCTGGATGTTCATCTCTCAAGCAGGGTACACATATGTATATGCAGGAGAAAATTTGGCGAAAGGCTTTCGAACTGCAGAGGGAGTACATGAAGCCTGGATGGCAAGCCCAACACACAGAGAGAATATAATGAGCGTTAATTACAAAGAGATAGGTGTTGCAGTAGTAGAAGGAACACTACTTGGGAAAGAAACCATCCTTGTGGTACAAATGTTTGGGAATCAAACAAATCAAATCTACAAACCAACAATACCAGCTCCAACAACACCAGCACCCACACCAGCTAAACCATTAATACCAGAGACAGGAGAAATTAAATCTATAAAGATAACTAACCCAAAACCAAATGACCTATTAAATGATGCAAATATAAATATTAAAGGAGAAACAGAAAATACCAAAGGTGAATATACAGTTGAAATTCTCAAGGAGCAAGAAATAGTAGGAGAAACAAAAAGTAGTACAAAGGATTGGGAATTTGACAAAGAAAGTGATTGGTCAGAGGGAGAACAAGTAATAGCTGCAACATTAAAAGGTGAAAATATTAAATCAGAATCAGTAACATTTATTATAGATACAGCCCCACCAATAATACTCCAAGAAACTATTAAAGTTAAAAAACTAGATAATAATTTTGAATTAAGTTTTTTTGCTCCCCAAGATGCAACTGAATTAAAATTCATTACAGGCGATAAAACATATGAAATTGAAACGGCAATAGGTCAAACAGTGTCCCTTAATATTCCAGAGAGTGATTTAGGAGACAGATCTATATTAATGGCATCAGATAAAGCTGGAAACATTACTCAAAAAGACATATCGGAGTACTTCTTAGAAGAGGTAAAAGGAGACGAACACACATCTCCAATAATATTAGGATTAAAAAACATCTTTGGGACAACGGACGGTATTAGCCTTTCTATAGTAGCCTTTGTATTTATACTTCTCTCAATACAAGTATATTACTCTTGGAAAAATGGTAAATTAGGTAAAAATATTGGCGACCTATTTACAATTGGAGCCTGGTGGTTAATAGTATTAGTTGGCGTATTTAAAGGTTTTGGAGGATTGATAAGTTAAAACTGCCTAAAAATTGAAGAAAAAAGTTGAAATAAAAAATGAATTACTTTATCTGTTTCTAATACTTTTAGTATCTATATATTTTGCATATACAACACATACACCCAATCCAACATACATACTAAGTGGTGTAATAGGGATACTGTTAATACTAACCTGGTCTATCCGAGCCTTCTCTCTATATTCAGGAAGAAAGATATCTCAATATAGTGAAGTAATACAAAGAATATCAATAAAGGAAAGATTCTTTACGAATTTTGTATTACCAGTAATCTTTTACATATCACTACTTTTCTACATATATTACAATACTAGTTTCTTAATGGATATGATTTTAATTGCTATCTCATTACTACTACTCTTAATACTCTTCATCAATGTAAAAAGTTCATTTAAAAAAGTTTACAGTATAGAAGGACAAACAAGAGCAGTATTTGATTTCATATGTATTGCATCCTTTTACATGATACTAAGTGTAGTAATAAGATTGGCATTCTCAATATGGCTTACTGTATTGTTAATCTCAATTATCTCATTAATATTTCTATGGTCTGATATTAAGATACACAGAAAAGAAAGTCTCTCTTCTTTAATAATATCATTAATCTCCTCCCTGTTTATTGCAATGACATCCTGTATCTTTTTAAATACAAATATATTTGTAGTACCAGCGGTAGGAACTCTCGCCTTCTATCTTATTCTCTCATTATGGAATATTAGATTCTTGGGTAAACTTAAACTTGTTGAATATCTCCCCCCATTCATATATTCTATACTTGCATTAATATTAATTCTAAACATATGAAAAAAGACATAGTAATTAAAGTAGGAGGCTCAATACTCTATGACCATCTATTAAATATTAATTTCGAACTCTTTAAAAAAGTTAAAGAATGGTATGAAGAAAACAAAAGTGAATATGACCACATTGTTTTAGTTGTAGGAGGAGGTGGGCTTTCTAGAAACATGGAAACTAAGGTATCAGAATCAATTAAAGATCCGAATGGAATACATAATATTGCTATGTCAGTAACACAAACTAACGCCACAATACTAGCATCATACATTGAAGATAAGGAAATATTTGTACCAAAGACACTAGGAGATGCTTATGAGTTTCTACATACTACTCCAAAAGGATATATGATCAGTGGTGGACTAAAAGTTGGATGGAGCACAGATATGGATGCCGCTGTATTTGCAGACACACTTGTACTGGACAGAGTATTTAAAGTATCTGATATTGACTATATTTATGACAAAGACCCAAAAGA
>DIFL01000033.1 GCA_002419125.1 Candidatus Dojkabacteria bacterium UBA5749
ATATATTAATCAGAAAGGACAATTGTACCTGTTCTTTTTCCAAAAAATATCTTACTACTTGTCCTGATATATCCCCCTGCTAGTATTAACAAAATCCCAAGTATAGAACCTAGGGCACTTAGGCTTATTCCTGTCTCTGGTATATCTTCCCCAGTTAAAGAAAATGTCGCAGATTGAGGCTTAATGGATAGCACATTGTTAGCGGTATCACTATCAATAAGGACAGACATAAAATCTTCATCCTCACCTGTATATTCAAAACTCAAAATAATATCTTCCTTTTCAGTAGTAATGACATCGAATTCTAACCTAAAAAAAACATCAGGAGTAGTATCGGTCCTGTAAAAAGGAATTTCTTCCTCATTATCTTCCTGTGTAATTCCTGTTAGAATTATGACACCATTTGTATTATCAGTACTACTCTCATCTTCAGGCCACTGCTCAAACAGAGAACTGTTTCTAGATGCTTTCCGTAATTGAATTAACTCAGGATCAAATTTAATCATTGCACGAGCTTTACTAAGTTCATAACTACCAGAATCTATTAACACATCTATAGTAAACCCTTCCTTACTATCTCCAACAATTCCAGAGGATGGGTAAAAAGAAAAAGAGGGAGTGGAGGCATATACTTTTACAAAGGAAATACTTAGAATGAGTATACAGATTAGATACTGTACTATCTTTTTTTGTTTCATATAAGTAGAATATACCATATGTAAATAATATAACATATTAGAAAAATGGATACACTAAAAATAGCATTGTTAGGATTTATACAAGGATTTACAGAGCTACTTCCAGTATCAAGTAGTGCTCATTTAATACTTTCCTCACAAGTACTTAAGATTGAAATGGATACATATCTTCTTTCTGTATTGCATTTAGGAACAACAATAGCTCTCTTAATATATTTCTATAACTTCCTTTTCAAAAACATCTTTTCTAAAAGGAAGTTATCCCTATATTTAAAAATACTCCTATCTACAATTCCTGCAGGAATAGTTGGACTCCTTTTTGAGTCAATCATTGAAGAGAAACTAAGAGGAAACCTCTTCATTGCAATTTCTTTAATTGGTTGGGGGATACTAATGATCTTAATTGAGAGAAGAAAAGAACCAAAAGAGATGGAATTTGAAGAGGTATCATGGAAACAATCTTTAATCATGGGTTTAAGTCAGATATTTGCATTAGTTCCAGGAGGTTCAAGGTCTGGTATATCAACAATATTTGGAATGTTTACAGGATTAAATAAATATACCGCTATTCAATATTCATTCCTATTAGGATTACCCCTTCTTCTTGCTACTCCCTTTTACCAAATATTGAAAGAATATCCTCAAAGAGTTTTAAATACAAAAGATATATTTGGGATATTGATAGCAGGGATAATTACATATGTTGGATTAATATTACTTAAAAAATACAGTAAGAAGAATTGGCTTACTTTTTTCGGAATTTATAGAATAATATTAGGAATTATTCTATTACTCTTTGGAATTTAAAAAATATTTCTTAAATCTACACCTGTCATACTATCTGGGATATCTAATCCTAGAATTCCTAGACAAGTAGGAGCAATATCTGCCAGAAGACCTGTTGTATTGGCATTTTTCCCAGTTCCTACCTTTATCATTTTATCTCCAACTTTTGGAGTTATTTCATCAATACTTGAAAGTATAATTAAGGGCACAGGATTGTTAGTATGTGCAATATCTACTTCCTTCGTGACCCTGTTTATCATGGTTTCACAATTCCCATGATCTGCAGTAATTACCATTGCTCCACCCATTTCAAGAGTAATCTTAGATATATCGGCAGTTAACTGATCCACAATCTCATTTCCACGAACAGTTGCATCAAAGTCCCCAGTATGACCTAACATATCAGGATTAGCAAAATTAATTACAATGAATCTATATTTGTAAGTATCAAAAGCCTTAATTCTTTTAACAACTTCATCTCTAATAACGGGAGAACTCATCTGGGGTACAGTTGCATAGTTTTCAACTCTTTGAGAAGGGATATTAAAGAAATCTTCCCCAGGATGTGCCTGTTCAATACCACCATTAAAGAAATATGTCACATGCATGTTCTTCTCTGTCTCAGAAATATGTAACTGATTAAAACCTTGATTAGAAATATATTCTGCAATTGGAAGCTTTATTTCCTTAGGAGGAAAGATAACGTGAGCATCTATACCCTGTTCATAACCTGTCATTGTTACAAGATGTAAATTCTCTGGATAGTTTCTCCTAACAAAATGATCAAACTCTTTTGATATAAAGGCTTTACTTAGTTCTCTTGCACGGTCCTCTCTAAAATTCCACATTACAAGGATATCATTAGATTTAACTGCCCCTATAGGCACACCTGTTGCGTCTACCCTAGTTGATGGCTTAACGAATTCATCCGTTATGTTGTTTGCATATGATTTTTGAAGAGCAACAACTGGATCTTGAAAGGTCTCCGAAGATAGTCCAACCATGGCATCATATGCTAATTTGATTCTTTCCCATCTGTTATCCCTATCCATAGCATAAAATCTTCCTTGAATAGAGGAAATTTTTCCTACCCCTAACTCTCGAATTTTTTCATTTAACTTAGTCAAATACAAAAAACCATCTTGAGGAGGAGTATCTCTTCCATCAAAGAAAACATGGATAAATGGATTAATTCCATTCGCCTTACAAATCTCCATCAAAGAGAAGAGGTGTTTAATATGACCATGTACTCCAGCAGGACTTAATACACCTGCCAGGTGGATATTAGAGCCTCTTTTTCTAACTTCAGCAAAAGCATCTCGCAACACAATGTTACTATCTAATTCATGGGCAGAGATTGCATCATTAATCCTTGGATATGATTGATATACAACCTGTCCTGCACCAAGGTTAAGATGTCCAACCTCAGAATTACCTGCTTCTTCAGAAGGAAGACCCACATATGTTCCAGATGCATTTAGAAGAGTAGATTTCCCATATGTCCAAGCAGTATCTAGAAAAGGTGTTTTTGCATTTAAAACTGCATTCCCCTCTGGATTGGGATGTATTCCAAAACCATCAAGTATTAAAAGTACTACAAATTTACTTAACTGTTTTGTATCTGAATTCTTACTTCCCTCTTTTATCTTTTTTTCAAAAAGTCCAAACATATTTCTTGTATATTTTTTAAACTAGGATAGTATAATATACAAGAATGGGAAATATTAGTAAAAGAGATACTGAACAATTACTTGAAAAAGTATTAGAGATTGAGAAGTCTTTAGATATAGATTCTAAGAAAGAAATACTCTCATCTTTAGAAAAAGAGAGTAGAAATGAAAACCTTTGGGAGAATCAGAAACATGCACAAGATGTAATGATACAAATATCAGATATTAGACAAGAGATTGAGAAAATTGATTCTATTAAAAACAATTTAAACTCCCTACTCTCTTTAATTGATGATACAAGTATTAATGAACAAGATATTTTGTATGAAGATTATAAAAAATTTAAACAAGAGGTCTCTCAATTTGAGTCCTTAAAATTCCTCTCAGGTAAATATGATGCCTGTAATGCTACCCTTTCAATACATGCTGGACAGGGTGGGATAGAAGCAGAGGATTGGGCTGAAATGCTTTTTAGAATGTATACTAGATATATTGAAAAAAAAGGTTGGAAATACAATATCACAAATATTGTTAAAGGTAATGAGGCAGGTATAGCAACAGTATCTATAGATATTGAAGGGAAATATTCATATGGGTTATTAAAAAAAGAACATGGAACGCATAGATTAGTAAGGCTATCACCTTTTAATGCTCAGAATCTTAGACAAACCTCATTTGCTGGTGTTGAAGTAATTCCAATACTTGAAGATTTAGAAAAGGATATAGATATACCAGAGAGTGATATTGAATTTAAAGCAACTAAATCAGGAGGTCCTGGAGGACAAAATGTTAATAAGACATCCTCTGCAGTAGAAATAACTCATATACCCACCGGAATTACTGTAACCTGTTCTCAAGAAAGAAGCCAACTTCAAAATAGGAATAAGGCCATGCAAATTTTAAAAGGTAAACTTTGGAAAATCTTAGAAGAAAATAGATTGAAAGAGATATCTGAAATTAAGGGAGATTATAAACTGGCTGGATGGGGAAATCAGATAAGAAACTATATACTACATCCATATAAATTGGTTAAGGATTTAAGAAGTAATTTAGAAAGTAGTAACCCAGAAAGTATTCTAGATGGGAATATTGAAGAGTTTCTTGAAGCCCAACTCAGAATACAGTAATATATACAGTAACTTAATCTGCTTATTAACTGCTCATGATAATCTTTGATACTGTCACAAAGAAATATAAAGAGGATATTACAGCACTTTGCGATGTTACCTTTAGAATAGATCCAGGTGAGTTCTGCTTTATTATTGGTCCTTCAGGTGCTGGGAAATCCACCATAATGAAACTATTAATTAGGGAAGAGGTCCCTACCTCTGGGAGTATTTTCTTTAACGAGATAGAGGTACCTAAACTAAACAGGAGGTTACTTCCAGCATACAGACAGAAATTAGGGGTAGTATTTCAAGATATTAAACTTCTAAATACTAAAACATTAGAAGAAAATATCTCCTTTGCATTAGAGATATTGGATAAAAGTAACAAAGAGATTAAAGATACTACTGACTATTTACTTGATTTAGTTGGCCTTAGAGAGAGAAGAATGCTCTTTCCACAAGAGTTATCTGGTGGTGAACAACAAAGAGGAGCAATTGCAAGAGCATTGGCAAATAAACCAGACCTATTTATAGCAGATGAGCCAACAGGGAATCTTGATTCTCAGAATGCATTCCAAATATTAGATATATTAAAAAGAATTAACAAAAGTGGAACCACTGTTATGGTAATCTCTCATGATTTAAATCTAATTAATAAAACCCATGATAGAACAATAAATATTAAAGATGGGAAATTGAATTCTGACACACAAGCAAAGGAAGTAGTTAAGCCAAAGACAAAAGAAGAAACAAAACCAGAAACCAATGTGGAGGAGAAGAAAGAGGTAGAACTTTCTAAAGAGTTTGATCCTCTATCAAAATCCCTTCAAGGCAAACTTAAAAAGTTCGCTATTAAATCCCCAGAGATATTAGTAAATATCACCACACAAGACTTAAAAGGAATGGAATTAACTAAGAGAGAGAATAAAGAATTAGCAAGATATGTAAAAAATTATTTAAGTCAAAAGAAAGATGAATAATACTAGAGTATTTACTGTTACTAGGAAAAATATAAAAAGAAACAAGTGGTTAACAATATCCACTATTTTAGTATCTGCTATAGTATTTACACTTACTTCAGTATTCATTTCTGCATCAATCCTTATTTCAAAAACAGTAGATTACTACGAACAGAGAGCACAGGTAATTGTATTCTTTAAAAAGGGAACAGAGGAAAGTGAAATATTCAAGTTTAGAGAACAGATAAATAACCCAGAAGTAATTGAAGAACTAATATATATATCTCAGGAAGAGGCCTTAGAGGTTTACAAACAAGATTTTGCAGACAATCCTGATTTAATTTCGACAGTTACAGCAGATTCTCTTCCACCAAGTTTAGAGATAAGAGCAAAGAGTATAGATTCTCTATTAACAATTATTGAAGAAATTAATATAGCTAAAGAAACTAATCCCAATATAGATGATGTTATGTATTTTAAAGATGTTGTTAACAATATCAAAACATTATCAAAAATAATAAATATTGGTGGTACAGCATTAATTACAGCAATGATTATTATTACAGTTGCCCTTATAAGGGTTACTATTGGTTTTAATATTAAAATACATCAGGAAGAAATAGAGATAATGCATCTTGTAGGAAGTCCTGACAAATTTATCCGTACTCCCTTTATTCTAGAGGGTACATTTTACGGATTAATTGGAGCATTTTTAGCTACACTAATAATACTAATTCCTTGGTATAGTGCAAATATATATTCTAGTGGAACGGAATTTTCAACTTGGATAACAGAAATGTTTAAAGATATTAATCTCTCCTACGTACTTAAACCAAATATTACCTTTATTCCAATATATGTCTTTGTACATTTAATAGCAGGCTCAATAATAGGTTTGTTAAGTAGTGTAAGTGCTGTTAAGAAATATTTAAAAGATTAAGTATGAAGAAATCAATAAAAGTATTAACAATTTTTTTTCTATTCTTTCTTTTCCTTCTAATTCCTAGAACTATTGTAAATGCGGTTGAAACTTGCCCAGAAAGTATGCCTGCACAGGAAAGATATATATGTTTACAGAAAGAATTGAACAAATTAGAAAGTAACCAAGGCTCTCTTCAAAAAAAATTGAAGAATGAAGACTATCAACAGCTATCTTTAAATGAAAAAATTAAATATATCAGTACTGAAATATTACAAACTGAAAAAATTATTCAAACATTAGGAATTGAAGTCATTGCTCAAGATATTGAGATTAAATTATTGGCAGACGAGATAAATATTAAAGAAAACGATATCAGTGTGTTAAATCAAGAAATTAATGTTCTTGAAGAAACAGTCAACGAAAGAGTAACCCAATCATACAAATTTTCTCAAGTAAGACCCTTTGAATATCTTTTTGATGTAAAAAACCTTGATTCTATAATAAGGAAAGTTAAATATTTGGTTGAGACTAGAATGAATGATAAAAACTCTCTCAAGCAATATGCCGTCAAGATGAATGATTTAGAAGATGAGGAACTCTTGCTAGCAAGTAAAAAGGCAGAATTACAAATGAAAAGAAATGAACTAGAAGCTGAGAAAGAACGATTAACAGAAGAAAAAGTATATCTAGATCAACAAAAAATTGAGAAAGACTCTCTCTTAGCAGAATCCTACAGAAGAGAAGAGGCGTATAAAAAGGAACTCGCTACAACAACTGCAATGATTTCTGATATGGATGAGAAGATATCTGACTTAGTAATAGCACTCTTTAATTCTGGAGGTCTTGGTAATGGTACTGAAGTATCAGCAGGCAATATAATTGGTTACCAAGGACATACTGGTTGCTCCTTTGGTTCTCATTTACACTTCGAGATTAGAGATAAAAACAATGTTAAACAGGACCCTTCTAAATACCTAAACGGAGGTACCTACTGGAGTTATGTTTCAAGCAAGATATATTCAGCACCCTTAGAGGGGGCTCGAATTACACAAGTCTACAAAGTCTACTCACATAGGGCTTGGGATATGGTAAGCACAACAAGGGGTATTCAAGATGGTTCGACATATACCGTTCCAACAGGTATATGTACAAATGTAGATAACTATATTAAGAGTACTGGAAGAAACTGGGCCTATTTAACTGGAGAAGGTGCTCCTGTAAAAGCTATTGCAGATGGAAAAGTATATTACGGATTGTATTCTACAAATCTTCCTGCATATCCTTGTAAATATGCATTAGTAGTACACAAAGATGGTAATAAGTCTTTCTACTTACATCTTAAGTAACCCCTTTGCTATTAATCAATATTTTTGATAAACTCTTTAAAGTTAACTATAAGTTTATTTTAATTTTATATATTTTACCTAAATGGCAAAAGTAAAAGTTACTAATAAGAAGGATAAATCCTCCAAAGTTCCCAAAAAGACCATCTCAATTAAAAAGCCCAATATTAAAATTGAGAAACCAAATTTTAAAAAGATGTCCTCAGGAAAAACAATTAAGACACTATTGTTGGTTCTTGCTGGAGTTGTAATCTTTATCTTAATAGACCTCTTTGTACAATATTTAAATAATGGATACAGTATTGCAGTAGTAGATGGCTCTAGAATATCAACAAATGAATATCACAAAAGATTAGAAAATTCATATGGTCAAACTATCTCAGAACAATTAATTGAGGAGAAGTTAATTCAATTGGAAGCCACAAAAGAAGGTGTTGAAGTAACAGAAGAGGAGATAGATAATCAGTTAAATGAAATAATCGAAAATATCGGGGGAGAAGAGGCATATAAAAGTGCTTTAACTCAGAATAATATTACCGAAGAGGATTTGAAATTCCAAATAGAGTTAGACCAATTAGTGGTATCTATATTAAAACCAACCTTAGAGTATACTGATGATGATGTTAAAGCTTTCTTTGAACAGTATAGTTCAGTACTATATCCAAATGAAACAGAAGCTTTAGAAGAGGGTGCTAAATTAGACTACGAACAGTATAAAGAGGAGGTTGAGGATATATATATAAGACAAGAGG
>DIFL01000047.1 GCA_002419125.1 Candidatus Dojkabacteria bacterium UBA5749
AATGAACAACAATATGTAATTGACAGTTTAAGAACAGATATTCCTTCTGAATACCTTGAAGAGTGCGAGAAAATTGACACAAGATTAACCAAGGTAAATACAAAGGAGGATGAATACTGGGTATTTAGACCTCCAACAATTGAACCCAATAAAAGGCTAGAAATCCCCAAAGGTAATTATTGGGAGATTGCAAAAGAATTTGATTTCCTTTTAGAAGAACTAAAAAATTTTGATGTAAACATCCCTACATATGAAGCATTTGTCTCTGATTTTCATACCAAAGAAGGGACTCGAGGAACCGGACTTTGTATTGCTTCAAAATATATACATGGGAAGTGTCTTCCAATTAATGAATGCAATGGTAAATGGGAAAATAACAAGTGTCTTTTTTATGAAACTATGGATACTTGGGTCGAGAATATGACTAATTACTCCATTGCAAAATATCTTTGTGCGGATGAAAGTCCTAAATTTCTCTCAGATGTATTTAGACCTGTTCAATTTGTATATTCATATAATCAAAAAAAGATATTTCTTGTTGATTTAGACCCTCTTTTTTCCAACATATTAGATGAAAATGGAAATGTAAATCAAAGATTTTTAACTTCTCTAACAACATTAAACTCTGTGAGAAACAGATATTTTAATAGAGGATATAGTGATGGAGTAATAGATAAAAAGTGGGGCAAAAAATCTAAAAAACTAATGGAAAATTTCTTACTAAGAAGTGATTTTATTGATAGAGTGGATAATTCTTCGAACTCTCAAAGAATTCTTAGGAATTTGATAAGAAGAGTTCAGTCTGCATAAGATATTTGACATCTTTAGCAGATATTCCTTTCTTTGAAGAATAGTTAGATTTAGATTGTAGGAAAAAACAGAGGCAGGCAGTACTTCATTGGGCATATGATAGTAGAAAGATTTAGGTAAATTCCAAGTATATATTATATAATAAGAAAGTAATTCAATATTACTTAATTTAACAATAAGTTTAATATGCCGACATTAATAAACTTTAAAATATGTGATAACTCACCAGAGTGTGGGGGCATTGCCATATGTCCAACTAACGCGATGTATTATGATGAGAATAAGAAGTCCATAGTAATTGATAACGAGAAATGTATAAGTTGTGGATTGTGTAAACCTAATTGTCCTGTCTCTGCTATTCATGTCGCCAAGACAGATAAAGAATTCCAACAATTAAAGAAAGAAGTTGAGAATGATTCAAGAAAAATAAAAGATCTCTTTGTTGATAGATATGGAGCATCACCCATATCCGACTTCTTTATCATTTCAGAAGATCAGGTTGAAGAGAAAATCCTAAAAGAAGGTATTACAATTATTGAAATATACACCGACGACTCTATTCAATGTTTACTTAAATCGATACCGATAAAAGATATAACTGATGAGATAGAGGGAGATGTATCTTTTTTTAAACTTAAACGAACAGAGCAATTAGAGAAGAGTTACAAAATTAAAGAAACACCCTCATTACTCATCTTCAAAGATGGTTCATATAAAGATAAGATTGATGGTTATTTTGATTCTAATCAAATTGAAGAATTTAAAGAAAATATTAGGGAAATATTAACTCTTTAAACAGAAAATATTAATTTTTCAAATTTTTACAATGGGAAATTTTATATACATGGACAATGCAGCTACAACAAAGATATCACCAGAGGTTCTGGATAGTATGATGCCATACCTAACAGATGGATATGGAAACCCTTCAAGTATATATTCAATTGGAAGAGAGAGTAGAAAAGCAGTAGAGAATGCTCGAGGACAAGTTGCGAAAGCATTAAAATGTGATGTAGGTGAAATATATTTTACCAGCGGAGGAAGTGAATCTGACAACTGGGCAATAAAGGGTATTGCATTTGCCAATGAAAACAAAGGTAAACATATCATTACTACCAACATCGAACATCATGCAGTACTCCATACTTGTAAATATTTAGAAAAATGCGGTTTTGAAGTTACATATCTACCTGTGAAAAGTAATGGGATTGTAGATATTAACGACTTAAAGAACGCAATTCGAAAAGACACCATATTAATATCTGTTATGTTTGCAAACAATGAGATTGGGAGTATTCAACCGATTAAAGAAATAGGTCAAATTGCTAAAGAAAACAATATCTACTTTCATACAGATGCTGTTCAAGCAATTGGGAACATACCAATAAATGTAAATGAATTAAATATTGATTTACTGTCACTTTCAGCACATAAATTCCATGGGCCCAAAGGAGTAGGGGTATTGTATATTAGAAAAGGGGTAAACATCTCCAATATGATTCATGGGGGAGGGCAGGAAAAAAATATGAGGGCTGGGACTGAAAATGTTGCAGGAATAGTAGGACTTGGAAAAGCAATTGAGTTAGCAACACAAGATATTCAAAAGAAAAGCGAATATCTAATCAATCTTAGAGAGAAGTTGATTAAAGGAATAATGGATACAATCCCCGACACAATATTAAATGGAGATGCCGATAACAGATTACCAGGAAACATAAATGTATGCTTTAAATATATTGAGGGAGAATCAATCTTGCTAATGCTTGATATGAAGGGAATCTGTGCTTCTAGTGGCTCTGCTTGTACATCTGGTTCACTTGAGCCTTCACATGTACTTTTAGCAATTGGACTTCCTCATGAGATAGCACACGGTTCTTTAAGATTAACTCTTTGTGCGCAAAATACTTTGGAAGATATAGAATATATATTAGAAAGTTTACCACCAATTGTTGCCAATTTAAGAAGTATGTCACCTTTAATTTATAATAAATAAAGATATGGAAGAATATAGCAAAAAAGTAATGGAACACTTCTTTA
>DIFL01000049.1:0-4794 GCA_002419125.1 Candidatus Dojkabacteria bacterium UBA5749
GCTTTAGGTATTAACCCATCATCTACCCATTCACACTGTTTAATATCAATTTTCCCAGCATAAAGTTTTTCATATAAAGATTTGTCTCTTTCTAATGCTTTCTTAACTTTGTTAAAACCCCTAAAATAAACAATATCTTTAGAATATATTCCTGGATAACTACAATCAACTATTCCTCTTTTAACTCTGTATGTAATACTAAAAGCACTATTCTTTGGAAATACAGAAAGCATACTATTGTATAACTGCCTAAATGACATTTTCTCTCCAATATATATTGCATATGTAAAAGCAGCTTTCTTTTTTAATGTCTTTAAGGTTAAAAGATTATTTGTAGATTCATTCCAAGTAGCTAAACCCTCTTCAATATCTAAATAACTAGAGAGATTAGCATTTGATAAAGCAGAGATTCCACTATTCTCTCCATTAATAGAGCGAAGAACATGAGTACCAACTTCGTGTACTAAAGTCTTCTTTAATTTAAATGCAGACCTTTCTATCTTTGGATCTACTAAGACCCATTTACTCTTAATACCTACCTTAGCACCATTCTTTCCGATATTTGAAGATGGATGTAATTTCCAATCTGTAAGATTAAAATATGTAAATACACTATTAAACACCTCCTCTATTCTATCGTAACCTAATAACTGGGAATGATTTGAACTATGATATTTAACAATATTATAGTTATCTACCTTGCCTCTAAGAACTTGGGAAGCTTTTCTAAAAAGTAAATCAGATGGTTTCCCATACTTTCTACTTGAAATCTCAGTCACTAATTCATTGTCCCCCACACTCTTCATCAGTAAATCTGCATCTTTTTTTGATTCAATTAGGGATATGTAGAAGTCAGAAATTCTTGGATCTACATCAGAAATACTCTTTACAGAAGACAACTTTTTTAATATCTCCTCATTACTATTTCTTACCCCTTTATACCTAAAATTAGGTTCATAGATATCAGAATTTAAAAACCTCTCCTTCTCTTCCTTTAGATTAATGGGGGTAAATACTAAAGAAGTTGGGATTCTCAGTTTAGAAAGATATGAATTCACTTCCTCTATCTTCATATCATATTTTCCACCCCTAAAGAATATATTCATACTAAGTAATTGATTTATTAAAACTAAATGATCTCTCTCCAGCATCCATTAACTCTAATGCTATACCAGTACCTTTAGCTACGCAATACATTGGTTCATCTGCAACATATGCTGGGACCCCTATAGCTTTTGTGATTAATTTGTCTAAGTTTCTTAACTTAGAAGTACCACCACTCATAGCTATACCTCTATCCATTATGTCTGCAGAAAGCTCTGGAGGAGTCTTTTCTAACACTCCCTTAATACTGTTTATTATACTTAACAATGGCCTTTTAACTGCAGCAGCTATGTCATTAGAATCTACTGTAATTGCTTTAGGCATACCCGCTCCAAAATCTCTACCCCTAACCTCCATACTCTTTGGATTTTTAATCTCAATTGCAGAACCAATCTTTATCTTAATGTTCTCTGCACTCTGCTCTCCAATTAATACACCCTTTTTCTTTTTCATATAGTTGATAATGGCATCGTTAATGGCATCACCTGCAATTCTCAAAGAATCATACTCCACTATTCCATCTAGAGAGATAACGGCTATTTCTGCTGTCCCACCACCTAAATTAACAATCATATTCCCAGATGAAGTATCAATAGGAAGTCCTGCTCCTAGTGCCGCTAACAGAGGCTCAGGAAGCATATTAATCTCTTTTGCGCCAGCACTAGTTGCTGCTTTAACAACGGCTCTTTGTTCAACAGTAGTAATACCTGCAGGAACACTAATTACCACATCAGGTTTGAAAAACCTTGATTTACCCAATGCCTTATTAAAAAAATATCTTAAAAGTGCTTCAGTAATTCTAGAATCAGCGATAACCCCATTTCTAAGTGGTCTTCTAGCAATAATGTTATCAGGGGTTTTACCTATCATTTTTTTTGCTTCAGAACCAACAGCAATAACCTTTGCCTTATTTACATCAATAGCAACAACAGTAGGTTCTACAAAGGCAATACCCTCGCCTTGAATAAAAACTACTGAATTTGCTGTTCCTAAATCTATTCCAATCTTTTTACCTAACATGTGAGATTATACCAATAAAATGGTGTTTCAGATATGATATACTAATTACACAGTGAGAAAGAATGAATACAATAAAAAACTCTTCTCTTTAATTTCTGTATTAGCATCGATATTTGTATATACAGGAGCAATCGCAATATATTTCTATGCAAATGGATGGAGGTTGGGAGATTCTAACAACCTGTTTATCAAAACAGGTGTATTAACAGTGGAATCCTCTCCGTTTCTTGCTAGTTTGTATGTAGATGGCGAATCTAAAGGAAGAACTCCAAAAAGTGTAAGTATCCCTATTGGGATTCACTCTATTTCCCTTTCAAGAGATGGCTATGTTGAATGGAAGAAAGAAATTGAAATTAAAGAACAAAAGTCTACTCCAATATATCCTTGGTTAATAAAAGAAAAGATAGAAAAAGAGGAACTCTTCTGGCTACAAGGTAAAAAATATATTAATAGTTGGATGAATAAAGATTCAAGCCATATTTTCTTTTTAGTAAATGAGTACCTACCTGATACTCTACTCTATAAATATACCCTATACAGATTTGATAGCAATACAGCTTTTTGGGATATGGTCTCCAATCCTAGGATAGTACTTACATTTGATTTACCACAAGAACCTGAAATAGAGATGCTACTTTCTCCAAATGGACAACTAGGGGTTCTAACTTTAATTAACACCGACTCTACAAGTTACTACATCCTTGATTCAACAAAGAGTTCTACCTTAGATACATTAACACAAATAAATCTACTACCCCTTGCCTCATATCAAATGTCATGGTCAAATAACAGTCAATACTTAATATTTGATTCTAAAGACGATTTAATATCCTTTGATATTACAAAACAAACTAGATACCTATTAATTAAAAAAATTGACGGAAAGGAGTACATCTGGAATACTGATAGACAAGGAAATTTCTACAAATTAGAAGAGAATATTGAATACATATCAAATGAAAATATATATTCATATATACTAATTCAAACTCAGATGGATGGATCAGAACCCAATACCCTTCTCACAGACCTATATTTCCAAAAGAATCAAGATTTCATAATGAAATACCAACAAGATACTGGAAGTGGTAAGTACTTACCCTTCACGAACTCTCCTGAAAGTACTAAAAGTGTTGGAAAGATTGTAAGTTTCGAAGTAAATCAAGATGCAAAAGGAATCTTTTTTAAAACCAATATCTCTTCATACTGGTACAGTATCGAACTAGATAAATACTACCTAGTATCTCCATATCTTTCTGAATTAATAGCTTTTGCACCCAATAATGAGTCTTTCATTTTTAAAGATGAAAAGGGATACAATGTATTTAGATTCTACAAAGAAGAGGAGGATCACACTGTGGATATCGGTAGTAAAAATATTAAAGATATGCCTCAAACTGCTTCAAATATTCAATGGGTTTCTAACTCAATTAATCTCTCGTATTTAGAAGACAATACTATGTATGTAACTGATATTGATGGAGAAAATAAGGTGAGAGTATTAAATGATACAAATTTAAATATTTATCATACATTTAATTCTTCTAGTGAGAGGATATTTAGTATATCTGTATTAGAAAACCCAGACCTATTAACACATGATATCTCTATTAATTCCTACACAATACACTAACTCTTCTTTTTTATCTGTATCTTTTCTGTTGCATAGAAGTTCTTCTTAAACCCTTTTCCCAACATCATTTCTGTATGTGCTTGAAGGTATGGGATAAATCCAAAAGATAACATTTGTACAGCTATTAGTGCAATCTCTGCAAAATCTAGTAAGTGCCTCCACCAAGGCCAATCTTTAGGGATAGGAATAAGTTTCCTCCTATAGTAGACAAGAAACACATTACAAATAATTAATAAACCTAAAAGAAAACTCATAGCTTCTGGTAGGTTGTACGCTGCAGAACTGAAAGCATAGTTTTTACTAAATACACCTAAAAGATCTAAACCTACTGTCATAAGGTAAACTACTGTGAAGAAGAGTATGTAGTTTTTTACCATTGAAAAAACCATGTGGGCTTTCCAGTTCCATGGAATATCCTTAGAATATATTAAAGCCGCTAGTGTTGTAGGAAATATTATAATTCCCCACCCCCACCTATGTTGCTGTTTATAAAAAGATTTATAGGACTTAACCATAGTCTCATTTTCAACCGCATCGCTATCACTTGGAAGATATACCTCTTCTCCCCTAAATTGTCCTTTATACCTAACAACTGCATTCCAAAAGAATGTTGTATCATCAATACCCAGTTGAGGATCCCAGTAATGAACCTCCTTTAATGTCTTTAAGTTTACTACATATGAAGAAAATGAAGCCTTAGAACTAAATACACTGTTTGAAAAGGGTACAGTCTCAAATTTTTCTGTAGTCCAATTATGAATAGTAACCAGAGTAAGCATCGTAGATTGCACTCTAATTAATACTGGAACTCTCCATATATTATTATTTAGTGTATATACAGCACTTGTATAGTATTTCTGGTCAGGTAAATCTACAGTAAGGTATTTATAAGTAATAGCCGATAGGTATTTGGGATGGGGTCTCAAATCACAATCACAGGTAATTAATAAATAGTTATGAATATCTTTTCCTTCCTTCTCAATCTTTTTAACATAGTTTCTCATTGCCCAGTTAATATTTGCACCCTTTACACCAGC
>DIFL01000049.1:4957-5468 GCA_002419125.1 Candidatus Dojkabacteria bacterium UBA5749
CCCTCTTTGTATACTGGACATAGATAGATATACTCAAGCTCATTAAATCTTTCTTTGTTAACATCATTACATAGTGAAATAAAATCCGTCTCCATATCTCTTTTCATTCTTTTAACTCCAAGTGCTACCCCTACTACAAACTTTACCCCCCTATACACCCAATATATTATAAGATATGAAATATAGAAAACAAAAACCTCCTCCCATCCGAGTAATGCAAAAATTAGAGGAGAAAGAACAAAAAACCAAATCATACTACCAGGAATAAACTCTAAGACTCTTCTAAGCCACTTAGGTGTTTGAGTTGGATATCCATCTTTTCTATCAGGTGGCTTTAGTTGATCAACTGTAAGTCTCTCTTCCATATATAAAAGTATATACAAATATCTTTAAAAATTGCACCCGACCGGAGTCGAACCAGCAACCTACGCGTTAGGAGTGCGTTGCTCTATCCAATGTTGAGCTACGGGTGCAAGCATCAAATTATATCACTTCTGAGTACTTTTCTTTA
>DIFL01000029.1:0-1076 GCA_002419125.1 Candidatus Dojkabacteria bacterium UBA5749
TTTCTGGTCCTGCATTTTTAGTAAATCATCCTGTATTTTTCTCTCCATTGGCTAAGTCTCAAGAGGAAAATCCTAAATTAACCGAGAGATTCCAAGTGATAATTGCAGGTAGTGAATTAGGAAATGGGTACTCTGAGATTAATGACCCACAAGATCAATTAGAAAGATTCTTAGAACAACAAAGACTACGAGAAACTGGAGACGAGGAAGCACAGATGTTAGATATAGATTTCGTAGAGATGTTAGAGTATGGTATGCCTCCTACAAGTGGATATGGTCAGAGTGAAAGAATCTTTTGGTTTTTAGAAGATATTACGGCTAGAGAGGGTACACTATTCCCCCAAATGAGATCAGAATTAGACCAATCTACAAAAGAGATATATTCAGATATTTTACCTAAGGGTAAAAAGAAGTAATGGAATCAATAAAAGATATTCTTTCTAAGTTAACAGAAAGAAAAACAGATCAGGAGCCTCAAGGTGAGCTATTTGATACAGAGAAATACTCAAAAAAGAAAGTAGTTATTAATGATAAACATAAATATATATCCAAGGAGTATCAATATTACGGTCTCTCACTAGCTGGGAAATTAGGAGATAGTAAAAGAGTTACTATGTATATTAAATGGGCTAAAGAGAAACCAAGAGTAGTATTAGAAAAAGCATTTAGTTTTGCGATAGATTACCCTAATGCTAAAGATAGAAGTAGGATATTTATGTGGAAGGTTGCTGAGTTGGAGAAGGAGTATTCTGAGAAGAAGAAGTAACACCCTTTGATAGCTTTTCGATGGTATCTAATACAACCTTAGCTGCAAGATCTCCATCATTTGCATTGACTTTTGAAGCCGCAGCATACTGATGACCACCACCATTTAAGCCTTCGGCAATACTAGCTACCTCTTGATGTCCCTTACTACTTCTAAAGGAGACTTTCCATTCATTTTCAACTATGAAAGATGGTTTAACTATAAAGCACCAATGTACTCCCTGTATATATCTAAGTATGCTATCTCTCACAAAGTCCTGGGCTGCATTAATACCAATCTTAGTTAACTTCAAGTTATTAATATCACTCTT
>DIFL01000029.1:1094-4098 GCA_002419125.1 Candidatus Dojkabacteria bacterium UBA5749
ACCTTTATTGGTAATAATGTCTCCTGTGGAAACTTACTACTCTTGTATTCAAATTCTTCTAAATCTAAAGGATATACTCTTCTTAATTTGGCCATTAACTCATATGTTTGAGGTGTTGTATTGTCATATGCAAATCTACCAGTATCATACACAATACCAATCTGTCCTAAAGTAGAAATATCTGGTGTAATTACATACTGTTTTCCCTTAATACTCATACAAAAATCCAATATCTGCTCAGTAGTAGAACTCATTTTATCATTAATTACCACATCTGCATTTAATCCCTTTGTTTGATGATGATCAACTACTGCAATCTTGGCAGAGGTTAATTGTATTGTATCTTCTTTCTGAACACAGATATCCCATCCTCCTGCATCCATAATGATAACTAAGTCCTCATTTTCAGTATTTAATACTTGAGAAATAGTAATCTGATTCATAAAAGGTAATTTCTGAGTGGGAGATTGTCTAGATTTAAATACTACATTCTTCTTTGGATAGAAGGTATTAATAAAGTTCTTTAATATTAAACAACTGGCAAAAGCATCAAAATCTGGTCCTTTGTGTGATAACAAAAGGATATTGTTGCTTTTCTCTATTAATTTTTTAAGTATTGCATACTCTTTTTTCATATATTCAATTAAAAGTATATCAGATTTCATATTGATAACAGAATATGGAGAGAATATAATAGGAAAGGATATTAATATTAGAATATATTTAGATGATAGATATAAAAAGGATTGTAGAAAATACTAAGGAAGTAGAAAGAGCACTTTCTAAAAGAATGAATGTAGAGGATATGCACTTAGATGAAATAGTATTACTGTATTCCCAAAAGAAAGAGGTATTAAAAGAGTATGAATCTAAAAGAGCTCAGCAGAATAGTTTTAATGAAAAAATGGCTAAGGTAGATAAAGGCTCTGATGAATTTAAGCAGTTAATAACTGATTTAAAACAGCTATCTGCGACTGTAAAAGATTTAGAGGAAAAGGTAAACGAGTATGATTCTAAATTAACTTCTTTAATAGAGGTATTACCAAATATACCAGATGAGGATGTAGTTGCAGGAGGCAAGGAAGCGAATGAAGTAATTAAGGTTGTAGGAGAAAAACCAGTATTTAATTTTGATATTAAAGATCATGTTCAATTAGGAACAGAGTTAAAACTTTTTGATTTTGCCACAGCTACTAAACTTTCAGGTAACAATTTCTCAATGTATACAGGTATGGGTGCAAGACTGGAGTGGGCATTAATCAATTACTTTATCAATGAACATATTAATGACGGATATGAGATGATTTTACCTCCACATATAGTAGGAGAGGTATCTGGATATACAGCAGGTCAACTTCCTAAATTTAAAGATGATGTGTATTGGTTAAATGAGGGGAATCAATTTTTAATTCCTACTGCAGAGACATCATTAGACAATATATTTAGAGATGAGATATCAGAGGAGAGTGAGCTTCCTAAGAAATATTTTTCATATACTCCCTGCTATCGTAAAGAGGCTGGTAGTTATAGGGCAAATGAGAGAGGATTAATTAGAGTACATCAGTTTAATAAGGTAGAGATGTATCAATATACTACCAAAGAGGGTTCAGACAAAGCTTTTGAAGAGTTGGTGTCTAAAGCAGAAAAACTAGTAGAAGGTTTAGGCTTACACTATAGAGTAAGTAAATTAGCAGCAGGAGATTGCTCTGCACCAGCAACTAAAACATATGATGTTGAGGTATGGCTTCCTGCAGTTGGCCAGTACTACGAAGTAAGTTCAATTTCAAATGTCCGTGAGTATCAATCAAGAAGAGGTAATATGAAATACAGACCAAGTAATGGTGGTAAAGCTGAGTATATGAGTACATTAAACGCTTCAGGTTTAGCTACTAGTAGATTAATGGTTGCATTAGTAGAAACATATCAACAGCAAGATGGCTCCATATTAATTCCAGAAGTATTAAGAAAATATATTGGGGTAGATAAAATAGAGAGGGAGTAATATGAGTTACTTTTTAGGCTTTGTTCCAGATAAAGAGGCAAACTATCAAATTCGTAGGGTACTTGCACATATTTCAACTCTTTTTGATGATTTTGATATTCCTGTTAGATGGGTAAAACCAAATACTTTTCATATTACTCTTTGTTACTTAGGAGAGGAACTTTTCTTCCCCAAACAGTATCTTTTAAAAAAGAAAATTTCTAAAATACCTTTTAAACAATTTAAGGTATCTTTTAATACTGTAAAGGTAGGAATATCTAGGAATTACCAAGAGTTAGTATATTTAGATTTAATTCAAGGTGGAGAGGAGTTAAGAGAGTATTATTCTCAAGTGAGAAAGGTATTAGGTGAGAAGGATTCTTCTATGTTTGTTCCTCATTTAACAATAGGGAGAATTAGTAAGGATTTAACAAAAGAGGAGTATAGGAATGTTTCTTCGGATGTATTGAGAGTATCAAAGAAATTAAAGTTAAATGATATCCAATTTACAATAGATAGTATGTATCTAATACATAGTAAAGATGGAGTCTATACTTTTAAAAAGCTGAGTTAAGACAGTAAACAGTTAGTATATGGTATAATAAAGCTATGGTAGAAGAGAATAAGGTGGATTCTGAAATAGAAAGTTCTAGCACAAAGCCCTGGGGTTTGGGTTTGGAAAATATCCCTTGTTTTCAAGATGCTCTAAGAAGAGGTTTTATAGAAAAACATCCCGAGGATCCTTTTGTAGTGGCAGATGATTTCTCTTCTTTTTGGACTGGAGAGATTAGAAAATATGCAACATATTTAAAATCAGAAGGTCTTTCTGATGAAGAGGTAGACCGTCTAGTATCTATTAAACAGGATGAGATATTCTATTCAAATTACTAAAACAAATATAATTACCTCTCTTTGCTATTAGTATTCTTTTAAATTCTTATCTTCTTGGTACGTAGAATGAAGTTTAATGCCTTATAAATAAGTTCTTCCTTATTATTAACCCATATACTTCCCTTATTTCTT
>DIFL01000021.1 GCA_002419125.1 Candidatus Dojkabacteria bacterium UBA5749
TTGATAAAATTACAATTTCAAATGTTGGAGCTTTAGCGGCAGGAACTACTTACGGTGTTAAAATAGCAGGGAATGTCGGAAAGCTTGGAACTGACGATACTGTTGGAGAACATATTATTACAGTAAGTGCTAATTCTGGTGGGACACCAATTGATTCTAAATCCTTAAAAATATATCTTGTCACCGATGATGTCGTTGTTGTGTCGGCAACAGTATCTGATATCCCCACGGTAAGTTGTAATATTAGTACCAATTCTGTAAACTTAGGTACATTATATCCAGGAGGTACCTATGCTACGGGTAGCCATACTATCAGTACATCTACAACAAGCAATGGTTACTATTGGGCCGTTTATGGGACAGGAGATAGTTCAACTGACGCAGGCTTATGGAATGGTACAACGTTAATTCCATCTGGGGCAACTGCAACACTAGATTTAACAAGTTCTTCTGTATACGGCTTCGGAATGACTCTATCGGACCCAGATAGTACTGATCCAGCAACAGTTAGTACAAATTTTGTAAATACTACTACTGGAACTTTTGGTACTATTGATAGGCTATATTCAGGAGCTAAACTTGTCCTTTCCCAGAGTGGTACACAAGGTTCCGCAGAACCATCGACTGTAACATACGGAGCTAAAGCTCAAGCTGCTGCGACATCTGGTTCATATACTGAATATGTCTACTTTATTTGTGGCGGTTATTACTAGATTCTTGTATAATACCTAAAGATGATATTTAACAAGTTATGGAAATATAAAGGAATAATATTACTGCCAATAATAATACTTCTTCTAAGCGTTATATCTTCTTTTGCTCAAAGTAATTTGTCTATAGGTGTAGCCCCTACTTCTAAAACTCTTACCCTTAAACCAGGAGAAATATATTCTGATGAAATTGTCTTTTGGAATTTATCCCCCTCAAATGATACATATAAAGTATTTGTAAGTGGATTTGAACAAATAGAGAATCAACCTGGTACAGCAGTAATACTTACCCCAGAAGATGATGCCCTTGCACCCTACTCAGCCTCCAAATGGGTTACAGTAGAAAAAGATTCTCTTCTACTAGAATCTAATAAAAATACTAAACTCAAATACAGTATTCAAGTCCCTCAAGATGTTACAGATGGTGAGTATAATGTAGAGATATTTCTAATTTCAGAAAGCAACTTCCAACAAGGAGGAACCGCAGCTTTTGCTAGTTTGGCTTCAGGCACACCAATATTAATTAGAATAGGAGATGAATTTGTAGAAAATGCAGAATTACTAAAATTTGTTTCTAACAAAAAATATTATGAAAAAATTAGTGTGGTTTTCCTAAGCAGAATTAAAAATATTGGTGATACTCATATTCAACCTACAGGTGAAATTATTGTAGAAAACATATTCAGACAAGAAGTAGCAAGAATTCCCTTTAACAAAAACAAGCAAAGTCTACTTAGAGACACCTCAGGAGATTATGAGGATTACTGGGATCAATCCAGTTATCTATCTCCTAACAATGCAATTGCTATTGGACCTATGAAAGCAACACTTCTGGTAACATACAGGTCGTTCCAACCTGGTTTTGCCGTTCTAAGTGCTCAAACAAGTTTTTGGATAATACCATGGAAGTTACTCATCGCTATCTTAATAGTTATCATTCTTGCTATAATATTAAGTACAAATAAAAAAAGAGCAAGAAAGAAATATGAGACTTCTTAAAACTACCTTTGTTACACTATTAATATATACCATATGTGGTATTTCAATTTGTTTTGCTAGTGGTATAGAACCTGGAATTAAGAGGGTATCTCTCTCCCAAGGAGAAAGAAAGTTTGAATCAGTAATTTTTCATAACACAGAAGACATAGAAGTTGATGTGTTAATTACTCCATATGATTACAATCCTCAAACTGATGAGGTATCGGAAGATAAAAAGCAGATATTTATTAAAGCAGATACAGATAGTATCAAAGTAAAAGCAAATAGCTTCTATGAAATTAAGTATGAAATATATCCAATCAGTAATCTTGAGCAAGGAACCTATTTTAATATATTAGCCTTAACCCCTTTAACGAAAGACCAAAATATTAGCATTAACACCTCTATTGCTCAATTAATTATCTTAGATGTTGTTTCCCCACAAAACCAAGTAAAGGGAGTAACAACAGATAGCTACTTTGTAGATGTTAAAGTATTAAATAAAGGAATCCCCTTCCTCTCTTCTTTAAAATTTCAATACTCTATTCGTAATAATTCAAACTATATGCTTACACCAAGTGGAAGATTAGATGTATTTAATGAGGAAAATAAATATAAATCGGTATATGTCTACTTAAATCCAGATAAAGAGAATGTATATCCTAAAGACACTTTTGAAAAAGAGGTAGAAATTAAACAGTGGCATATATCAGATATCTTCTTAAAAAGAGTTATTAAAGGAGAGGTATTTAACGGTATAGACGGAGTACCCAAACAGGTTGAGATTGAAATAGACAACTTTATTTTAGAATTCTCTTTTGGTTTAGTAGCCTTAATAGTATCAATCTTTTTTCTAAAATCCGTTATAAAAGACTTTAACAAGAAAAAAGAGAAAGAAATTTAAAAACTTTACCCCAATACCTGTTTTGTTGTTTTAAAACTTGTTTTAGCAACATTATCCAACTCTTCTTTACCATGAACTGAAACAAATAACTTAGCATTATCAATTACATTTGAAGCTCCTTTGGGAAAATGAAAATCATACTTCATATTCATCTTTTTCCACTCTGAAACAAATATACCCCTAGCAATTATTGATGCTGTAGCGACTGCAATATCGGATTCCCCCTTATGAAACTGTATAAATTTGTATTTTTTCCCTAACTGTCCTAACTCACTAGTCACCCTACTCTTTGAGGAAGAGAACTGATCTATAACTACATAATTACAAACCTCATTTTTTGATTCCAAATCCCTTAAACCCTCTTCAATTACTTTTGAATGCTGTTTAGCAAGTAATAAAGATGCATTTTTATATATCTTTGTTAGCCTGTTATACTCATTTGGATACACTATTGAGGCGTAATAGTAAGGATAATCTTTAACAAGATTGTAAAGGTTCTCTATCTTACTGTCTGAAAACTTTTTTGAATCTGCAAAACCCAATAGTTTAACCTTTTTAAATAGCTCCTCATTTACAAAACAGCCTACTACTACTAAAGGACCAAAATAGTCACCCTTTCCTACCTCATCCACCCCGAAGTGTGGAAGAAATTCTTCTTTGGGTTTCTCTTCAATATTTTTCTTTTTCAAAAAAGATATTATCTTGGAGAGATCTTCTCTCCCCTGTAAAACTAATTTGCCACTAAAATACATAATCGCTATTGACCCAGCAGGACTTTTTAATCTAAAAAGAACATATTGATTTGTATCGTTTTGCTCTATCCAATTTTGGGCTAGTAACTGGTCTTTTACCTTAGGAAAATCTGTTTTTTCAATCTCTAAAGAAATTGTATTTTGATTACTCATATCTTTAATACTTAAATATCTCTTCTTCCCTCTAGAGCTTTTTTTAAAGTTAATCTATCTGCATACTCTAAATCAGCACCTGTTGGAAGACCCATTGCTAATCTTGAGACATGAACCTTTTCATCTTTAATATATTTCCCAAAGATATCTTGGATATAGCTGGCGGTAGCTTCACCCTCAAGGCTAGGGTTAGTTGCAACAATTAACTCAATTTCCTTCCCACTTTCATTAATTGCCGATATTACTCTTTTTTCTAACTCATTAAATCTTAATTCAGAAGCTGTAATTCCCTCAGCAGGAGAAATTACACCACCTAAAACGAAGTACAAGCCGTTAAAGACAGCAGAATTCTCAAAAGCTACTACATCTAGGGGCTCTTCAACAATACAAATTGTACTATGATCTCTTGTTGGATTACTACAAATATCACAAATCTCTTTATCAGTAACATTAAAACAAGAACTACAAAATTTTGTCTTAATATCCATATCTTTTAATGCATCTCCTAATCTAGTTGCATCCCTGTTTGGAGACCTTAGGAAGTGGTAAGTCATTCTTGCAGCGGACTTAGGACCTACTCCAGGGAGTTTACTAAATTCGTTAATTACATTTTCTACTGACTTAGGAAGTACTGACATCTTAACTTAACATCCCCTTTATTTTGTCTAAATCAAAATCTTGAGCCATCTCCTTCTGTAATTTCTTTTGATAGTCTTTAAAGGCCTCTTTCATATCCTTTTTAAACCTATCCATCATATCAACATCCATTAAAGTATCATCAACCCATATATCCTCAAACTCCTGAGCACCATTTAGAAAAAGTTTTAACATACCATCTTTAGATTCACCAGATATCTTCTTCTCTCTAAGCCTACCCTGCATTTTCTTAGCTTCCATCTGCATTTTAATTAACTCTTTTGGATTTAACATATATACATAAAGTAAAAATTAAATACACACTTATGGATTATACATAATTGCTAACCTACATACCAGCGAAGATAGCTTCTATGTCTTGTTTAATCTGTTTCTTTTCTTCAACCTCTTTCTTTTTAATAACTGGAACATTTCTTAGTACTACATCCGCACTACTTTGTAACTTTGGTCTTACGCTATCATTTACAGAACAATTAATTTTACAATGAGTCCCCAAAGTCTCAAAAAGAATCTCTCCAATTAACTCTCTACTTTTGGGAGCATCAATTTGATCTTTGTAAAACTTAAAAGGCACTTCAATATTTAACACATTCTGCTCAACACTAGTAGGTTTAGAGGAGTCCAAAAAGGCAAAAAGTGTTGTATTTAAAGGCTTAATACTATTAACAATACTTTTCCAACTCTTTTGTACATCATCGATACAAAGATTAATAACATCTGTATTTATTACCTCTACACTCTCACTTCTACCCTCAACAATCGTTCCACTTTTTACTACAGTACTTTTAACTTGTATTACCTTGGGTGGTGTTTTTACCTCGTTTTCTTCTTTAAGAAAAGTTGGAATTAACATTTGAAATATTAATATTTGATTAGTTGTATTTTTTAATTCTCTCTCAACGTTTAGAAATTCTTTAATTAAGAAAAGGATTTCCTTTAAACTTAGCTCCTTTGCAAAGGTATATTCCTTAATATCCTCGCCAGATATTTTACTAACTAATACCTCTCTTAATACTTCTAGTGTAAAGTTAGTAAATTGAGCCAAATTACTACCTTTCTCTTCTAACTCCCTAATACAATTCAAAGCTTGTTTTGAGTCCCCCTTAATTAAAGAGGAAAGTAAATCGTTAACCATGTAAACTTCTGGAATACCTAATACTGCCCTAACCTCTTCAATTGTAATTTTCTTAGGATCTTTACCATTAGATTGGCTGTTAATAACTACATCTAGCAAAGAAAGTGCATCTCTATAGCTACCACGCGCATTTCTTACAATTATATCTAAGCCCTTCTCTTGCACCTTTATCTTTTCCTTTTTTAATATCTCCTCTAGGGTACTACGAATCTCCTGTTCATTACCTAATCTAAAATCATACCTCTGACATCTTGAAAGAATGGTTGCAGGTAATTTATGTACATCAGTAGTAGCAAGGATAAATATTACATGCTCTGGAGGCTCCTCTAGCGTCTTTAGGAGGGCATTGAACGCCTCAGTGGTTAACATATGGACCTCATCGATAATGTATATCTTAAACTTACCCTTAGAAGGTGCAAACTCAATCCTCTCTTTTAATTCTCTAATCTGATCTATTCCTCTATTTGATGCAGCATCTATCTCTATTAAATCCATGAAGGTGCCATTAGAGATTGCAAGACAGTTCTCACATTCATTACAAGGATTACCATCTTTTTTAGGTTTAATACAATTTACCGCCTTAGCTAATATTCTTGCAGTACTAGTCTTTCCTGTACCCCTAGAACCAACAAAAAGAAAAGCATGGGAAAGTTGACTATCTTTAACAGCATTCTTAAGAATTTTAGTAATATGCTCTTGACCAATAATTTCATCAAAAACTTGAGCACGATATTTTCTATACAAGACGGTAGACATGATAGACATAATAAACTAGATTCAAAAGTCTCACAAGTAAAAAATATTTGAACATTTTAAAACATCTACTTAGTAGCCTTCTTTAACTCCTCTACTGCATCAAAGAGTAGTTGTGTATACAATCCGTATCCAATTGAATTAATCGTACCACTCTGCTTCTTACCCAAGATATCTCCAGCACCTCGTATCTCTAAATCCCTGTTTGACAACACAAAACCAGAACCAAGTGCCTCTGATTCTCTCAATGCCTCAAGCCTAAGTTGAGAATCACCTTTGAGTTGGTCATACAAAAAACATGCATAAGCCTGCTTAGTACCCCTCCCCACTCTACCCCTAATCTGATACATCTGAGAAAGACCTAACCTGTTAACATCATCTACTATCAAGGTATTCGCATTAGAGATATCTAAACCATTTTCAATAATGGTAGTACAAAGTAGAACATCAATTTTGTTGTTTACAAACCTCTCCATTACCTCAATCAACTTTTTCCCCCTTAACCTACCATGAGCAACCTCTATTCGAATATCTGGAAGAATACTTACAATCTTGTCTCTTAAGCCGTATATATTCTCAATTCTGTTATGAAGGTAGTAAACCTGGCCACCCCTTTTTAACTCCCTTAAAATACACTGTTTAACTGTATCAAAACTAAACTTACTAAACTCATTTTTAATATCCTTTCTTCCTAAGGGAGGAATAGCTAAAACTGAAATATCCCTTACTCCCATTAATGAAAGATTTAAGGTTCTAGGAATTGGAGTAGCAGTTAAAGAAAGGACATGGGTATCAACCCTACTACTTTTTAACTTCTCCTTCTGTTTAACTCCAAACTTCTGTTCTTCATCGATGATGAGCAGACCTAAATTCTTAAATACAACAGTAGTAGAAAGAATAGCATGTGTCCCAATCAATATATCAATCTTTCCCTCGCTCACATCCTTTTCAATCCTCTCTCTTTCTTTCTCTGTTTGAAGTCTAGATATTAATTCAATATTAAAAGGATACTTCTTAAACCTCTCTCTAAACACTTTAAGGTGTTGATTAGCAAGTATTGTAGTGGGAGCCAATAGTGCTACCTGCATACCACCATTTACTACTGCAAAAGCCGCTCTCATCCCAATTTCTGTTTTTCCAAAACCTACATCACCAACCAGAAGCCTATCCATAGGGATATCTTTTTTTA
>DIFL01000050.1:0-1525 GCA_002419125.1 Candidatus Dojkabacteria bacterium UBA5749
TTTCCCTCGTAGGTTAGAATTAATAGGCTATCTCCTTCCTTAAGAAAGTTTAAATAATTACCTACTACTTCTCTTAATATGTTTACTGTTTCGAATGTCTCCATATCCATGAAGTAAACATATGTATCATCATTGTAAAGATATTGAACCTCTTTTGTCTCAGGATTGACATATTCAACCTTTGTACCAGATTTAACAGTCTTATTAATTATTTGACCATTATCTAGGGCTTTTAGTTTCATAATAACTAAACCACCCTGTCTTCCCTGTGTCTTAAGTTTTCTATCTTGTAAGAAAAAAATCCTATCCCCTTCTTTTATATACATTCCCTTTACTGGTTGATCTGTTAATGGCATACGCTACAAATGTTAATATATTAATATTTCAGAGCAATTCTATCACATATATATTTCATTCTACAAGGAATGTATAATGATTAGTTAATTTATTTGAACTTTACTATGACTGAGAGATTAGAAGCAGAAGATAGAAATTTTGAGATACTTTTTACACCCGAAGAAATTAGGGAAAGAGTAGAAGAGATGGCTTTGGAAATATCCCAAGATTATTCACAAGAGCAAGAGACTCCCCTAGTTCTTTTGGGTGTTCTGAAAGGTGCGACACCCTTTCTGGTAGACCTATCAAGGTCAGTACAACACCCGAACCTTTTAATTGACTATATTGGTGTTTCTAGCTATGGATCAGAAACCACCTCTTCCAGAGAACCACAGATTACCCTAGATGCAAGAATCCCGATAAAAGGTAAGAATGTAATAATAGTAGAAGACATTATTGATACAGGATATTCAATTGATACTTTACTTGATATTTTAAACGCTAGAAAACCCAAATCTATAAAGGTGTGTGCCTTTCTTTCTAAACCTAGCAGGAGAGAAATTAATGTTCCAATTGATTACTTAGGATTCAAAATCGAAGATTTATGGGTACAAGGATACGGTCTTGATACAAATGAGAGGGGAAGAAACTGGCCATATATTGCTTACAAAAGATAGGAGAAATGGTTGCGGGGGTTGGATTCGAACCAACGACCTTCAGGTTATGAGCCTGACGAGCTGCCACTGCTCTACCCCGCGATGCTTTACGAAACTGATTATACTCTATCTATTTAGGTATATCAAACTCCTAATACTACAAACTGTAACCATTTATCAATATTACTTCCACTTTCATATACGGGTTCTACTTTAGGATTCACAATAGAATTCACTTCATTTTTTGCATATTCAATCATTGGCTCTGGTATAACAAATACTACCTCCCCTTTACCACCAAAATTTAATCTGTCTCTTGCCTCTTTCTCAAGGTATTGATCTGTTGACATATCCTTAATTCCTATTGATAGGTTTAAATTCTCCAATCTTAAACTATTTACTTCCTTTTCTGCATTCTTCAAGATATCTACCTTTTTAATTGTTATTACAACAGAATTAAATACAGAGTAAAGAAACATTACTGATACACCCAATGCTAAGGATTTAAATATCCAATGATTTGAAATTTGAGA
>DIFL01000050.1:1659-3671 GCA_002419125.1 Candidatus Dojkabacteria bacterium UBA5749
GGTCATTTTAAATTAGGTTTATATACAAAATTGGAAAGAATACTAAACCCTCAATTTGCTAAGTATCAAGAAAGTTTTGCAAACGAATTGCGCAACAAAGGTAGGTCTGACGCAACAGTCATTGCATACGCAAAAGATATTGAGCAGTTACTTAACTTCTTTTCATCAAAGGGTGTTACTAAAATAAACGACACCTCCATAGTAGACCTAGAAGCATATAAGAAACACCTACAGGATAATAACTACACACCCAAGAGTATTTCTCGAAAGATTAATAGTACTAGAACCTTCTATAGGTATCTTTTAGAGAATTCTCTAATTAATGACAATCCTGCAGAGAAATTAGCTCATCCAAAATTTGAAACTAAGCCTCCTAGAGTCCTCTCTGAAATGGAGTATAGAGCACTTAGGGATGTAAGCAGAGTTGATGTAAGGCTTTACTCTATTGTTGAACTATTGCTCCAAACAGGTATTAGAATTGGAGAGTTAGCGACTCTGTCTGTTGATGATGTAAGAAAATCAAAAGAGGGCGTAGACTTTTTGTATATCAAGGCATTAGGTAGTCATTTTGCAAGAAAGGTTCCTGTAAATAAATCTGCTAAGAAAGCAATTGATGAATATATAAATATTAGACCAGAAACTGAGGATGATACTTTGTATGTTACTAAAAATGGGAGACCCCTACTCGTTCGAAACATTAGAACCACAATAGATAAAGCATTTGAGAAAGCAGGTATTAAAAATGCAAAGGTTAATGATCTAAGAAATACCTTTATTGCACACCACCTTGCTAATGGTGTAAGTCTAGTTACTGTTTCAAAGTTAGTAGGACACAAGAGATTATCTACCACAGAGAAATACTTGGGCCTAATTGATAACAACAAACCAGAAGCAGAAAAGAGTCTTAAGGATTTATAATCAAATTTCACTCATAGAAAAATGGGAGTAGATGGAATCGAACCATCGACCACGGCTTTATAAGAACCGCGCTCTACCGACTGAGCTATACTCCCACAAACAAATGATTTTACCAAAAACAACGGAAATATGCACTACTAAAAGTCTATTGGAGGGAATCCAGAAGGATTGTTTACTTTTACTTCCTCCTTTTTATCTAAATCAGCTCTTCTATTAATATCTAGGTTTACAATGTTGATATCTCTACCATACTTTAATCTAGACATCTTTTTAATTATCTCCATTACCTGAGTATTAACCTTAATATCAAAACCTGTTTCTTTTACATATTTAGGACCATACCTTGTATCAAGAGAAAATGGACTTGGGTATGAATTACTATTTAACATCTTTACATAGTAGTGAGCTAAACTCTGATTAATTATATCCGTAGCTTTCACATATGATTCAAATTGAGGCTCTAAAAACTGAGCATCTTCATTACTACATCTTGTTATAAAGAGAGAACCAACATTACCAAATACAGCACTCTTAATATTTTCAGGTAATTGGCCAATATATTGATGAGCAAGAGTAAGATTTAATCTATACTTTCTTGCTTCTGAAAGGATAGAGGCAAATTCGTCAGTTGCAAAATTCTGAAACTCATCTGCATAAAAGAAGAAGTCTTTTCTTTGTTCCTCTGGGACATTCTCTCTACTAAGCGCTGCTGCAAGTAATTTCTGAACTAGAAGAAGACCTAGAAATGACATATTCTCATCCCCTATCGCACCCTTTGAAAGATTAACAATTAGAATCTTACCATTATCCATAATATCTCTAAAATCGAAAGATGATTGAGATTGTCCAATGATATTTCTAATGGCTAAGTTAGTGGTAAATTTATCAAACTTAGAAACAAAATATCCTAGACTCTCAGATTTAGTCTTGGCATCAGTATTTGCAACCTGATCTACCCAATATCTTCTTACTAGCTCATCTTTAATTAGAGGTAGCCATTTCTCTTGTACCCACTTCTCATCTTGTAACATTCTTACTACCTCTATCAATGTAGAACCCTCTACACTCATCGCGGTAAGCATCGAGTTTCTTAC
>DIFL01000020.1 GCA_002419125.1 Candidatus Dojkabacteria bacterium UBA5749
GAGGATATATATATAAGACAAGAGGTTGAAAATGCCAAATCTTCATGGTTGGAAGGTTTAAGGAGTGAATACAAGATACAGAATAATGCAAACGAGAAACCTAAATATGGAGTATTAACTGCAACAATAAATATTGTTAAAAACATATTCAACGAAGCAAATGTTAATGGGATAGAGGAAACCAAATAATTCCTATTTCTTAATAGAAAAATGAAGGGGAGTATATACTCCCCTTTTTATTAGACTTCTGGGTCTGCAGGTTCAACTAAACCATACCCTCCCTTAATCCTTTTGTAAAGCATTGAAATCTTTCCTGTAGCCTTGTTTTTAAATAGATATTGATCATATCCAAGTAACTCCATTCTCTCTATAGCCTCTCCCTCTTCTAGGGGAGTCATATCATCAATTTTCTTTCGGGTAGCTATTGTAGGAGTATAATCAGAGTATTGCTCAGAAGTATCATCCTTAATCTCATCCATATTCGCATCCGCCTCAATAACCTTCCAAGGGGTAATACCTTCCCAATATGACTTCTTTTCTTGATATCTTTTAATTCTTCTTGCTAAAGTATCTGATGCTTGATCAATAATGGCATACATATTTTCTCCATTTACTTCTACTCTAACAACACTCTTAGGTAATACTAGATTAAAATTAACTCTAAAATCGTCTTTTACTCCCCTACTACTCTTAAATTGCTTAAGCAGTACCTCCATACTCGTTGCTTCTTCCAAAAGATGTTCATACTTGCCTATCTTCTCTTTTGAGTATTTCTTCAAAGCTTCTGTTGGCTCCATACCTATAAAACTAATTTGAATATCTTTAATATTCATTTTGTATTTATATTAATTTATATATATTAATATTCTACAATATATATTTAAAAATCTGTATCTTTAATATGACCAAGAGGATATTGCTCTATTAGAGAAATTCTTAGAACACAAATTGGCCTTAAAGGGTATTTAAAAAGGTATTTGCATCAACATGATTAGGGATATATAATAATCTATTCCGCGATAGCTCAATCGGTAGAGCGAACGGCTGTTAACCGTTTGGTTCCAGGTTCGAGTCCTGGTCGCGGAGTTTCCAAAATCCACCATTCGTTATACAATTTCATAGTAAATTAATAATAAAAAAAATGAAACACATTATTGTAAAATCTCAAGATACTGAAATTCAGGATAATGGCTATATAAAAGTGAAACAACTTCTAAATCAAAAAAACATAAATAACATAAGTGCAGCAATTGTTGAAATTAATGGTAAAAACAAAAAGATAATTAATAGAGGCGGAGATGCATTATATTATGTATTAGAGGGCTCTGGACAGTTTGAAATAAACGGACAAAAAGAAGAAGTCAAAAAAGGAGATTTGATATTCATACCTAAAGGAACACAGTACTTTGATAGTGGGACTTTAACGATGCTTAGTATTAACAATCCAAGATATGACAATAAATTCATTGAGTACATAGAAGAAAATTAATTCTATACATATCAACTTCAAAGTAAAACTTAAAATTCAAGAATATGTCATATATGGGGGCTTGTCAATTTCAATACCTTCTATTCAAACTGAGTAAGTGCGTAATCAATAAAATCTTTAAATGATTTTCTATCTTTATAGTATTGGAATAATAAATACTTTTTTGAGAATAAATAATTGAGGATAATCTTGTAAATAGCTATCATCATAGCCTTTCATATCATCTGACCAGAGACTATTCAGAGTTGGCTCAATACCCAAAATAAAAGAACACACAATCTCATTTACTGACCAGTACTTATTCCAATTATTTGAAACATCTTCGATTGGGAAGTTAGAAAAGAAATAGTTCCAAATATGTGTCATCAATAATTCATGTGCCACAATCCGCAAATGTACTTGTGAAGTATCATATATCCACAAATATACTTCATTTCCAAACATATTACTTATACCTGGGTGAAATAAAGATGTAATTACGTTGTATTCACTAAATTTCCATTCTAAATCAGTAATTTTTTGTGTCTCAACAAAAAATTTATCATTAATTTCATCCCATTTTCTTTGGAATTCATTTCTCTTTTGAAAAAGTAGATCTTTGTCCTTTGAGTATCTACTCTCATATATTCCATCAATCTTAGATTTGACCTCCTTATATGATTTATTCTGTTGAATTAATTTGAATGTATCTAAATCGATACCCATACTTTTAGCTCTATTTAAATTACCCTTGGGGTCTTGGGATTTAAGCATTGTATAAATCTTTTTTTTATCCTTTTGCTTATCAATTGTATAGACTACTTTCATTAGAATATTCTATCATTTAATTATTTATATTTTCATACACTGAATAGTTGAACAAAGAAACTAGTTGAATTAAACAAATCAGACAATCTGGGAATCATACTCCATCCTTGGGAACATGCAATACATAAGGATTATTTAATTTATTACAAACTTTTATCTTTCTCAAAACAAATGATATAATCTAAACATGATTGATGAAAGGTTTGTATATTTTGGAGTAGCGCTATCTTTAATCGGTGGACTGAAATATGTAATTGATACTCTTAAAGGTAAAGCCAAACCCAATAGGATCACTTGGTTACTTTGGTCAATTGCACCTCTACTTGCTTTCTCTGCTGAGATTCAAAAGGGTGTAGGAATACAATCATTGATGACCCTTGTAGTTGGGATTAACCCACTTTTAGTATTTTTTGCCTCATTTATAAATAAAAACTCTTATTGGAAACTGAATAAAACAGATTATTTCTATGGTTCATTAGCCTTAGTAGGAATAATTGCATGGAAGATTACAGGAGATGGAAATGTCGCTATTATATTTTCCATTTTAGCGGATGGATTTGGTTCACTTCCAACTGTTATTAAATCCTTTAAAAATCCAGAGACAGAAAGTTCAACAATATATTTATTCTCCGGAATTAATGCCCTAATTACCTTATTAACAATAAAAACGTGGACTTTTGCACATTGGGGCTTCCCAACATACTTTCTAATAATATGTACAATATTGGTCTTACTAACTCATTTTAAGCTTGGAAAGGTTATAACCAAGCATCAGAAAATAACATAAACCTATTTTCTAGAAATGAAAGCGCTTGTTCTTATCTTTTCTGAATCAGTTTCAAAATCTAATCCAAGGGAAGGAGGATATGCTTTATAGGGAATGAAATCTCAGAGAGTATCCATATAGTCCAACAACTTTCTTTCTGCCTCTCTGAATTTCTCTAATACACTTTCATCTGTAACAGTAGATACTACAGTCTCTCCGTACATTTTATCTCCCTCCATTTCTGTATATCCCTTTGGAGAGTGATAATCAAAAAATCTTAAAGTTGTTCCTTACGGAATAACTGTTTGCATAGTCCACCCCTTACTAACTGAATATCCTCTTGGACCACCATCAGTCTTGGGGTTATATACCTTTAAAGACATTTCCCCTTCTGGAGATAATAAAATAACACCAACAGGTTTATTATCAGTTGTAGAGTAAAATATATCTGTTATTTGACTTACTCCATCATAATACTGAACTGGCGTATTGGCAGAAGCATCTATAAGGGCAATATCAGGACTAAGCTCCCCATTAATTTTCATCTCTTGGATAAGTATCTTACCCTCTTCCATTGTACTAGGTTCGGGAAATAGCCGAGTCGGCACTTGAAGCTTATCTGCATACGGTAAATCAACTAATCCTATTTTTTCTATAATAAACAAATAACCTTAATCCCTCTTTATCCGAGTTAACTTTGATGAACAGAAAAATATAGCAGATTAAAAATTCTTTCTTCTCTTGCTTTCTTGTTAATACAAACATATTATGTAAACAGATTAATTTTTTCACCTACGCTACATCATGGAAGAAAACATACTAGAAAGAGTTAAAGAAAGTATCTCTGAGATCTCCAAGAAGAATGAAGCATATCATCGGCTAATAGAACTAAAAGAGAATGTAACCCAAACTCTAGACGAACAGATAAATAAATTCCTCGAAGATAGGGAGATTGTTAAAAGAATTAAGTTTCCTAAAGTAAAATTTAATTTTAAATATCTCCTTAGTATCCCCTTCATATATTCAATGATTATTCCGACAGTATTACTCCATATATTCATTCAAATATATCAACAAGTTTGTTTTAGACTATATGGTATTCCATTAGTAAATCAAAGGGAATATCTTGTGTATGACAGGCAACTATTTAGTTTCTTAAACCCCATAGAGAAGTTTAACTGTATATACTGTAGTTATGTAAATAATATATTGCGATTCTCTACAGAGATTGGTGCTAGAACAGAAAGATATTGGTGTCCTATTAAATATTATAGAAGAATAAATAAATCCCATTCCCAATATAACAAGTTTGTAAAAGATGCTAATTCAAGAAGAGAAATACAAGAGAAATGGGAAGAGTTAAGAGACTTCTCAGACCTAAAGAAGAAATAAAAGGGCATTATTCACTATTCTTTGGAGGATACTTCCCATCTATATCTTTGTAATAAAAATCTGAAATCTTTCCCATATATTTCCCTGACTCAGTATAAAATGAACATTTAAACTTCATACCATCACTTGTAGTAGTAATCACATATTCAAGAATAGATTCATCATCAGGAAAAGTCGTATGTATCATCTGCTCTCCTGTTTCAATATCATTAAAAACATATAAAACAGTTCCTTTGGGTAGAGACTCTAATGCCTTTCTTACGTCCTCTGGAAACACATTCTCTTCCAAGAAATCTTGAATAGATACATCACAAGATATGGAATTTTCTATACTTTCTATTGGTTCTTGCTCTCCCATAGTATTATTATATTTTTTTGAAGGTGGTAATTCAAAGGGAGGTTAAACCTCCCTTTTTTGTTTACATATTTAGTAATTTCTACTAATATCTAATATGCAAATACCATACTTTACAGCAACAGTAATACAATTGATAGTAAACTTAGTATTAATACTAGGGATTCTATATACTCTTTATCTTGTAATTGCTTTAGTAATAAAGGTTAGGAAAGGTAAAGAAGTTGATAAAAAGAAAAGTATAAAAAAGTTAATAATCTATACACTAGTAATAGGACTATTACTACTTTCAACAAACCTCTTTTCTATATATGACCCATTAGAAATAATTACTGATCCCCAAGGACAAACTTTCCTTATAGAAAGTGATAAATAAGTCCTACTCTTTCATTTCCTTCTTAAACTCTATGTAGGAATATATAAAAAGATATATTGAGGGAGCAATAATAAAAATAAACAATGCAATAAGAGAGTATTTTGGAAACAAAGATGAAAGAATGGTTAAAATACCACCAATTCTAAATAACTTTGCACCCAATGAATGTGTTTTATCCCAGACCTTTTCACTTGCAAGAGTCCAAGGTGTTCTAATACCAATTGTAAAATTCTGTTTAGCATTTTTAATAAGATAAGAAACAAATATAAAGAGAATTCCAAACAGTATTGGAAAAGAAATTTCAATTGGAACTTTAATATCAATATTCCATAAAAATACCTGTAATTGAACAAAATAAAAAAATATTAATATAACTGAAATAAAAAGAAAGTAAGTATCCTCAAACATTTTAATATTCTTTTTCTTAGGATCTATTTTAGGAAGATATATTAACATTAGGAAAAGAATAATATGAAGAATCGGAAAGAAAATAACATTAAACAATCTAGAAGAGTATCCATCTACAACACCCTGTGCATTCCAATGGGAAACCATCTTTATTGGTAACTCATTGTAAAAAAGTAAAGATGTAACAACTGAGATAAAGATTGTAAAAAAAGGAATAATTGGTTTTTTCATTTATAAATATAAATAAAATTATCGTCCAACTAACTCAATTATATACTTATAAGCAGCTAAAATCTCACTAGATTTGCCTGTTAATCCAGGTCTTCTGTTTACCTCTAATACATAATTTTGACCTGTACCCTTATCTGTAACAATATCCACTCCTGCCCAGTTCAATTTTAAAACTTTTGCAGCTTTAATTGCTAAATCTAAGATATCACTACTTACATCTTGCACATTAATAAACTCCTCCTTAGCCCCCAAAGCAACATTATTTCTATATTTATCACTTACTCTAGTTCTTTTACAAACAGAAGAAGATTTCCCATTAGCAATTACTACTCTATAATCAAAATCATTAGGAATATACTCTTGAAAGAGATATCTATTGTATTTCTTGTTATCTCTAATAGTCTGTTTAATATCTTCCTGCCGATTAATTAAAAATACGTCTGTTCCCAAAGAACCAAAAACATTTTTATATATACATGGTAATTTACATATCTTCCCAATATCTTCTACATTTCCATTATCAATTTTCAATCCATTATGAAAGAATGTGTTAGGAACAAGAATATCCTTTGAAGCTAGCGAGAAAATATCTGAAAGTTTAGTACTTTGTGTTGAGGTTCTATTATGAGAAATCTTTTGTGACTTAAGAAATAGATGTAGGAGATATGCTAACTGATTAGTTTTCCATCCAGACTGTATCCATACATGGTCGTAATTTTTAAGAACTTTCCCTTTAATTTCAACATCTATATCGCCATCAATAATGGTAAATATAATATCCTTGATAGAAGCAAAGTCTAATCTTATACTCTTTAAACCTAATTTCTTTTGTATTAAATGCTTATCTACTACAGAAATATTTATACCTACTGCCAAAACAGAACTATTACTCATATTTATCTAACCCGGAGATTATATTGACATTATACCATTTCTTTTAATTAATAACATGTTTTCAATAATAGTTGCATAATATATTGAATTTAACCTACAATGTAATATGTTTAATAATATACATACTTTTGTGCTTTCAAACCCCTTTCTATTAAATATCTTTAACACCTTTTACTCTCCAGTTGAGAAACAATTAAATATATTAAAGGAAACCCTTTCCCAAAACTCATACTCCAATATTGAAGGCTTACTAGATAAAATTTCCTCTGTTTCTTTAATCCTTCTTTCAATATATATTGTATATTCAATACTCTTTTTCATATACTCCTTTTTCTTTAGGCATAAGATAAGAATTAAGGTGTTAATATCAATTGCCTTTTGCCTACCTTTGTTAATACTTTGTT
Organism: Candidatus Dojkabacteria bacterium UBA5749; assembly: GCA_002419125.1. GTDB lineage: Bacteria > Patescibacteriota > Dojkabacteria > SC72 > SC72 > UBA2259. The sequence continues at coordinate 7,123 of DIFL01000020.1, forward strand.
TTGCAATCTATTCATTTATAAATATTTAGTAATAATATGCTAAATGGCAGAAAGAATTAGACCCTATAAAGACAAAAAATCGATATTTTCCTTAATATTAGTATTAATAATATTAATATCTTCCCTACTCCTTCTCGCCTTCCTACGATAATAAGGATTTAAAAGACTCTGAGTTCTTCCTTTCTTTTAAATAGGTAAAACAATATATTTGTGATAGAATGTACATTTGTTATGGAATATATCCCAGTAAAAAAAGAAAATATAAGAAATATCGCCATCATTGCCCATGTAGATCATGGTAAGACTACCCTTGTTGATGCTTTCATGAAACAAACTCATCTTTTTAGAGATAATGAGGAAGAGATGGGACAAACACAAATACTTGATAGTGGTGATTTAGAGAGGGAAAAAGGTATCACCATTAAAGCAAAAAATATCTCTGTTAGATATAAAGGATATAAGATAAATATCATAGATACACCAGGGCACTCTGATTTCGGAGGAGAGGTTGAAAGAACTCTTAATATGGCAGATTCTTGTCTTCTTTTAGTTGATGCACAAGAGGGAGTAATGCCTCAAACAAAGTTTGTACTTAAAAAAGCTTTAGAGATGAATCTAAAGGCTATTGTATTAATAAATAAGATAGATAAGAAATTAGCTAATGTTAAAAGAACATTAGAAAAAATACAGGATCTCTTTCTTACTTTAGCAACAGATACTGAACAATTAGATTTCCCTGTATATTACTGTATTGCAAGAGAGGGAAAAGTCTGGAAAGAGTTACCAACAAAAGAACTTTCCACAACAGATGGAGATCTTTCTCCCTTACTAGATGAAATCGTAAGTTTTTGTCCAGCACCAAAGGGTGACGAGAAACTACCTTTTCAGATGCAAATAACCTCTTTAGAGTATGAATCTCATTTAGGAAGATACCTAATCGGGAAAATTAATAGGGGTAGTGTTAATAGAAATGACCCAGTAATACTTTTAGATAAAGAGAAGACAATACAGGGAAGAATTAGAGAAATATTTGTTAAAGAGGGTTTACAATGGATAAGTGTACAAGGCGCATATGCTGGTGAGATAGTAGCAATTGCAGGAATCGACTCAACAGCCATAGGTGCAACTCTATGCGCTCTAGAGCATCCAGAGCCCTTAGAAGACATACATATTACCCCCCCTGCAGTTAAAGTTAGGTTTGAATCTAATACTTCCCCACTTTCAGGTAAAGAGGGTAAATTTGTTACAGCAAAACAGTTAGAACAGAGATTAGAACAAGAGAAGGATTTAAATATTAGTTTAAAGATATCTAAAGTTACCGGTTCCTCTTACTCTGTAGCAGGAAGAGGAGAATTACAACTTGCAATTCTAGTTGAACAGTTGAGAAGAGAGGGTTATGAATTTCAGCTTAGTAAACCTGAGGTTGTATTAATTGAAAAAGAGGGGAAACCTTATGAACCCGTTGAAGAGTTAATTATTGATTGCCCTACAGAATATCTCAGTACTATCACAGAAGAAGTTAGCAATAGAAAGGGAGAGTTGATTGATATTGAATCAGAAGAATTACAAACAAGATTTACATATAGGATATTAACAAGAAATTTAATAGGTTTACACAGAGTCCTTATGAATTCTACAAAGGGTACAGCTGTAGTTAATAGTTTTGTAATTGATTATGTAGAATATGTTCCATCAGAACCTCTTTTTAGAAAGGGAGTAATAATTTCACAAGATACTGGTACAACCTTAGGATTTTCACTAACGACAATACAAGATAGAGGCTCTCTTTTTGTAGGACCATCAGAATCAGTATATGAGGGAATGATAATTGGAATAAATAACCATGAACAAGACTTAGTAGTAAATCCTTGTAAAGCAAGACACAAGACTAATGTAAGAATGCTTAGAAGTGAATTAACATTAGTAAATCTTAAACCAACTATTCCTTTAACAATTGAATTTGCCCTCTCTTTTATTAATGATGATGAATTAATAGAGTTTACTCCAAAAAGTATTCGATTAAGAAAAAAGTTACTTACTGAAACTGAACGGAATTGGGCAAAAAGGAAAAACTTAACTGCATATGCGAAACAACAGTTAGGAATAGAAAGTTAATTAAGGCTTTGCCTTAACACATTTAAAACTCCCTCCAAGTTTTTAATATACATTACTCCAGCCCTTGTAAAATCTAACTCTTTCTTACCAAAAACTTCTTTATCATTATTCTGATTTCTCCAGAAACTTCTTCCAAGCCTATCTAATATCCGATAATTTGAGGAAAGTATATTATTAAAATATTCATCTGTATTAAAGGTACCATACCTTAGATATCTTTCTGCATAACTCCTTTTATACCCATTATTTGTTTCCTCCTCTTTCCAAGGAAGAAAAATAGTAGGGAATCTCCCCTCTCTTACTTTTTTAAAAAATCCACGGCTAGATGTATTCACTGTAACATCTAAAAACCTTGTTTCATCTCCCTTGCATATTTTAAAATCAGCCCCCAGTACATCTTCTTGTCCTAAACAGGGAGAACACATAATTCCCACCTTTTGACATCCCTTGAGAAAGAACACCTCTGAGATTAAACCTTTAGGTAGAGAATTGATATCAGATGGATGTTTAGGATTGAAAATATCTACTTCATATTTGTAAAACATATACGCTTCTTGATACCATTTTTCTTTACTAGTAGATATTCGATAGTCAGCAAAGTCTAAAATCTCTGTCTTTAGATCTTTCCAATTGTTTTCTGAGGGTGATAGTAATTTATCAGATTCTGACTCAATACTGTTAATTAACAAGTCAGGTATTTGAAAAAGTTATTGAATATACTATTAAATATATTGAGAGATTTCAAGTAAGAGATGTATAATGAATAATAAATTAAATATACAATTAATATGGCTAAACAAAATAAAATATATAGATGTGAAGTTTGTGGGAATATCGTACAGGTAGTNNTGCATAGTGGAGGTGGTACATTGGTGTGCTGTGGAAAAGAAATGATTGAATTAGAAGAGAAAAATGTAGATGAGGGATTGGAAAAACATGTTCCCGTTCTTACTGTTAAAGGAAATATCGTTACAGTAAAGGTAGGTAGTATTCCCCACCCTATGGAAGATACTCACTTCATAGAATTCATTCAACTTCTTGTTGATGGAAATATATATACTCAATACCTAAAACCTGGAGATTTACCTCAGGCTGTTTTTAATTTACCTGAGCAATATAGCGAGATATATGCAATAGAGTATTGCAATATTCACGGTCTTTGGAGTTCAAAGTAGAGCAATTTTAAGCAAAGAAAATCTTGTATGCAAAGTATCCAATTGTAACTAGTAATGCTACTATTACTACAATTAATACTATTACTACTGCTGTACCACCTTTACCTTTATCACCTTTTTCATTAGTTAGGGTATTAACTACTTCAGTATCTTGAAATGCTGGCATTGGTGTTTCTGGAGAAGTAGAAAACTGTTCGAATGGTTGAGAAAGATCTTGGGTAGGAAGAGGCATCTCTGTTGGGGTACTTACTGGTGTTTCCATTGTTGGTGCAGGCATCTCTGTTGGTATACTTACTGGTGTTTCCATTGTTGGTGCTGACATTTCTGTTGGCATACTTACTGGGGTTTCCATAGTTGGAACAGCCATCTCTGTTGGAATACTTACTGGTGTTTCCGTAGTAGAAACTTGAGATGTATTAAAAACACCTAAATCTGATACTGGAGATTGATTAACTGGTGGAACTGAATCTAAAGGAGCAGTAGTATTCCCTAAAACAGAATCAGTATTAATCTGGTTTGGGAATTCCTCAACAGGCCTGTTATCATCCTTTACATCGGGCATTCCTGACAAATCGTTTACTAAGTCTGTTACTGGTTGCATTGAGTTATAGGTGTTAACATTTGGTGTTTGATTAGTATTTTGGGTATCCCCCATTCCTGTATTGTTATTTACGTTATCCACAATATTTAAGAAAAAAAATTTATTTCCTAATCTAATATATCAGAAATTTCTAGCACTCTTCAACAAATTTAGTAATAAATTACTATCAGTCTTTCCAGCTACTTTTGGAATTAAGCTTGAATCCATTATTGTAGGAGTAATTATTACCTGTTTTAAATCGTTTTCTAAAATAGACAAAGAAAGAATAATACCCTGTCTTGTCCCTATCCATTCATCTTGATCAAAATACAAATTACCTAAACCGTAGAAAATTATCCCATTTTTATA
>DIFL01000039.1:0-7232 GCA_002419125.1 Candidatus Dojkabacteria bacterium UBA5749
TGATTGGATGACTGAAAATAGTGTATCTTTTTCAGTAGTTATTGATTTTCCATTAGAGCAAGAGAGTGCTTTTGTATTACAGTTTGAAAAAAGTAACCCATCTGGTTTAGATGAGAATAGCGATATTGCCAAGATAGCCATCTCTATTAAACCTTTAGAAAAGGAGATTGAGACAATGAAAGTTAAAGTTTTTTTTAGTAGTACTAAATTAAATGAAGATATGATTGATTGTTCGCTAGTCTTTCCAGTAACAAGAGAAATAGAAGAAACAGTTGCGGTTGCAAGGGCATCTCTTTTAGAACTCTTTAAGGGTACTACAACACAAGAGGAGGAATTAGGATATTTTAGTAATATTAATGAGGGTGTAGAAATAAACTCATTGAGTATTACAGAGGGTGTTGCATATGTAGATTTGAATTCTAAATTACAGCAGGGTGTTGGAGGTAGTTGCAAGGTGATGGCTATTAGGGCTCAAATATCAGAAACTTTAAAACAGTTTCCAACTATTGAATCAGTAGTAATATCTATTGATGGTCAAACAGAGGACATATTACAACCTTAGAGATTTTCTTCTAAGGCTTTTGCTGCGTTAATTACAGTTTCTTCATCTAATGTTTTTCCAATAAACTGGATACCTGTTGGTAGGTTATCACTAACACCATTTGGAATTGAAATAGCAGGAAGACCTGCTTCAGAACTACCTTCGGCAAGGATATCTGCCATCTCTCCAAAAAGGGGATTGTCTGCATCTTCATCCTTTAGAGCAACTGTAGGAGTGGTAGGAGAGATTAAGCAATCAAAATCTTTCAGAATGTTATCTAAATTTTCCTTAATTATTTGTCTAACCTGTTCAGATTTTTTAAAATACTCATCTGCATATCCTGCAGAAAGAGAGTATGTTCCAGTCATTACTCGTCTTTTGGGCTCTTGTCCAAAACCTTCTCCTCTTGTTGATTCATAGTAAGACTGAACAGTTGCCTTATCGCTTCCCTCTAAACCATATCTAGTACCATCATATCTTGCAAGATTAGAGGAAACTTCACTTCTACATGTAATTGTATATACAGACATTGCGAGTTTAGGATCTAGGATATTTACATACTCAATATTAGCTCCTAGTTTCTTTAATATCTCAACACTTTTAAGGAAGTTATCCAAGACCCCCTTCTCAATTTGTAATTCAAGATATTGTGTAGGAATTCCTATCTTCATTCCCTTAATCTTTGAACTATCAATTAAATCTAAATACCTCTTTGATTGCACATTATGAGTAGTGAAATCATTTGCATCATATCCAGACATTACTGAAAGAAGTAATGCACTGTCAGAAACATCTTTAGTTATTGGTCCCGGACAATCTAGTGAAGAACCCATTGCAAGTACTCCATATCTTGAAACTCTTCCATATGTAGGCTTTAGACCAACTGTTCCACACCAACTAGAAGGTTGACGCAAAGAACCAGCAGTTTCTGTTCCCAATGAAGCAGCGCACATATCAGAAGCGACAGCAGAGGCTGAACCACCACTAGAACCTCCTGGGAGTCTTTCTAAATTATGTGGATTTCTAGTAGGGCCATAGTAGGAAGTAATAGTTGAAGAGCCATGACAAAACTGATCTAAATTAGTTTTTCCAAGTATTATTGCTCCAGATTCTAAGATCTTTTTTGTCACAGTTGATTCATATACAGGTGTATATCCATCTAAAATATGTGATGCACATGTAGTGAGAATATCTTTAGTTGAAAAAACATCTTTTACAGCAATTGGAATACCACCCAAAGGCTTCCCTTTTTCTTGTTCAAAATTGTTATCAAAGTATTTAGCTTTTTCTATGGCTAAATCACTGCATACAGTAATATATGCATTTAAATCTTTGTTCTTTTTCTCTATTTGATTAAGATAATACTGAGTAACTTCTAAAGAGGAGAACTCTTTTTTTAACAACTTCTCCCTTATTTGTAATACAGTTAGATTTTCCAATATTTCTTTTTAATTATATTATCTGCAAATTCTATCAGAAATTAATAAAGGTTAAAACAAAGAGTATACAAGATACTGTTAATACAAAACCTGCAAGTACTTGAATCAAAGAGTGTCTATTTAAATATATTCTAGACCAACCAATGAAAGGTAAAGGAAGAGAAAGGAGAAATATTAATGGGTTGTTAAAAAATAAAGATATTACAAAAAGACAGAGTGTTGCTACAATCATATGAAAACTAATTTTCCAAAATATCGTAATCAGGGTTGAGCAAAGTAGAGTGATATTAATTACTGTATATATCTGTACTAATTGGGTATTACCTGTTTTAAGTGATATACCAAGAGAGATGAACAGAAATATTAGAAAGAGAAAAAAGAGTCTTGGTCTTTCCTCTTGTTCACTTACTGTAAAGTCAGAGGTAAGTTTAAAGAAACGAAAAAGAAAAGATGTAATAACTGGGAGTAGTATTGAAAAGAAGAATAGGGAGATCTGATATTTAATTGGGATATCAATTTTTAGAAAAAGAGAAAGAAGAGAAAGAATTATGAGGGAAATCATTACGGGCTTAGAAAAGAAGTGTGCTATTTTTGTTTTGTCTTTCGTATTCATAATTAATATTATTATACCAATTATTAGAAAAAGTATTGAAAACAAATCAGAGGACTCAATACCCATAAAAAATTCTTTATCTATTCTAAGTGTATTCATTAGTAATCTAATTATTGAATAGTTAATAAGGTAGATAGATGTTATTACTCCTGTTGTAACTTTCTTTCCAAAGAGTTTAAAAAGGAGATAGAAGTTAATAAGGTTTAGTATTGATTCATAGATAAATACTGGATGGAAATGAGAGTACTCAAGATATTGTGAATAACGATTTTCTGTTGGAATATATATTCCCCATGGTAAATTTGTTGGTAATCCATAGAGTTCATAGTTAAAGAAATTTCCAATTCTTCCGATAGAATGAATTAATGGAAGAAAGAGTAATATGCTGTCAGAGATTTTCAAAAAGGGGATTCTTTTTCTTTTTGAAAGAAAAAACAAAGCAATTATTAATCCAATTACTGCCCCATAGAATGCTAGTCCTCCGTCCCATACAGCTATTGGATTAATAAGTCCTTGCTTAATCTCTTCAATGTTATGAAATACAAACAGAAGCCTTGCCCCGAATAGGACAAAAAAAAGGATAAAGAGTATATCCAAATAGGAAATATTGTGATTATACTTTTTTATTAACTCAACCCCTACTATTATTGCTACTCCTATTATTAATCCGTATATACTCATACTTGATTATATTAATAATGGAGATTTATTACTATTATTAATAATAATTAATCTGTGCAAGGCTCTAGTGATTGCAACATAGAACAGTCTTGTACTAAGCTCTGTATCTGGGTATGTATTACTATTAACATCTAAAAGTATTACAGTATCAAATTCCAAACCTTTAGCATTTTCAATTGGTAAAACAAGAACTCCTGTTTTGTAATTCTCTTGTGTAAAATCTACAATATCTTTTGATAATTTGTTTTGATATTGAAAAAGTCTTTTATATGTCTTTAGAGCATACTCCTTATTTGGACAAACTACCGCACATGTTACACTCCCCTTATCAAACTCTTTTTCAAGTAGGTTGATGAAATTGAGAACCTCTTTTTCTGAAAGATTCTCTATATCTTTTTGATTATCAATCATATGAATATCTTCCCCATGTCGAAGTACAGCTTCAGGTAGTTTGTATGTTTTAGGAAATCTTTCTCTAAATATCCTGTTTGCAAACTCAATAATTTCTAGAGTAGTTCTATAGCATCTGTTTAATTGGTGATATGAATATTTGTCTAAATTAAATTTTTTGAATAGATCTATTACACTCTCCCAATCTTTAATATAAAAAGGAGGAATAATTGATTGAGCAAGATCTCCAGCAATTGTAATATTTTGATTTTTAGATATTTGTAGTAAAGTTAGAATCTGTACTAAACTTAAATCTTGTGCTTCATCTAACATAACATACTCCTTTTCATTTTCTTTGTGACCGTGAAGTTTAAGGTGAAGGTATACTATTGGAGCAAGATCTTCCATTCTAAATATTTTTAATCTTCCTTTTCTTACTACACCTTCAAGAGTATATTTAGAAATCTTTTTATTTATGTATCCCTTCTTAAACATCTCTCTATATATTTCAATTGGGAGTGTGTTTCTATTAAAATACCTTGTTACTTCTTTCTTTTTTTCAATATCATATCCATCTCTATCTCTGAAGGTTCCTGTTATTTTTTCTTTAAATTGCTTCTGAACAAAAGCGAACTCTAAAGCAAGAGTTAATCTTTCGTCCATAGTAATTAATGGGTGGGTCTCTTTTAATTCATAGTACCTTTCTCTTATGACCTCTTTGCGGATATATGGGATATTGTCTAAAAGGTTAGATTCAAATTCATCAAAATATGAATCCAGAATACTTATAAATTGTTTAGAGCCTTTAAACTCTTTTATCTCTAAATCTTCTTCTCCAGGAAATAGTGTATATTTATCATCCCAACCTAGGATTTTTTTAGCCCAAAACAGATATGTATTTGTTTCAACATGCTCTATTCCTAAACTTGGTAATACATCAGATATGTAATCAAGAAATACTTTGTTAGGACCAATTATTAATGTTTTTTCAGGATGAATTTTCTCTTTGTATGTATAGAAGAGATATGCCAATCTATGAAGTAGTATCGTAGTTTTGCCACTTCCTGCCACTCCTTGTATTATTACTGGTTTATTTATCTCTTCCCTAATAATTTTATTTTGTTGCTCTTGAATAGTAGCAACAATATCTTTTAACTTTTGACCCAATCTTTCAGTTAATTGAGAAAGTAAAAATTCATCTGCTGCGGCATTTCCACTCTTAGCATCATATATGTGTCTTATTCTTGCTTCTGCAATACTAAACTGACGTTTCTGAATTAAATCTCCCTGCTTTAATCCTGATGGAGTATCATATTGCAAGTTATTTGTTGGACCGCTATTTTCATAGTAAATATTTGCTATCGGTGCCCTCCAATCACTTATTAATGGTTGGAATGTTTTAGGATCCATTAATGCGAATTTACCAATGTAGATGGGAAGAAGTCTTTCATTACCATAAAGCTTGGTTTTGAATACTATCTTTCCAAAATATGGGGTATCTACTTTAATTAACTCTCTGTTAACTCTTTCAATCGTTTCTTGTATCTCTTTTAATATCTTGTTGTATATACCTACCGCAGCTTTTCTTTCGTCTAGGTCTGTTTCCATTTGAATTCTCTTAGCTTGATCTTCTAACTCTACTTCTAGATTATGAAGTTTAGAAATCATTTTTTTAGCAACAACGATATTTATATCTGTAACCTTTTCTAATGAAGGATACTCCTCTTTTTCAAGGGGGTTGATATATTTAACATTAGTGAAATCTGCTAAGGTATCTAACCTAGTATGTAAAGGATTGAGATACTTTTCAAAGGTTTGCATAAAATTGAAATGCAAATTTAGAGCAGAGCAATTTTACGCTATATATTTTAAGTTGTCTATACTTTTGAAAAGATTTTATATATATTAATACTATGAACACTCAATTAAAAATTATTCTTTATCTTCTTTTTGTAATTGGTATTTTCTATTATATTCAAACAAAATATGAGATATTCGATATCTCTTTTACAAAACCTATTATTGAGAGTAAAAAAGAGGAAGAAGAGGAAAAAAAGATTTCATCTTTAGAGATATTGAATAGTGAAGGGAAAAAGATTGTTGTAGGACTTGAAATTGCAAATACCCCTATATTAAGAACACAAGGGCTATCAAATAGAAAGAGCTTAGGTGATTATCAAGGTATGTTGTTTATCTTTGATTCTACAGACAGATATTCATTTTGGATGAAAGATATGTATATACCATTGGATATTATATATATTAGTGAATCCTTCTATATTGTAGATATTTTAAAGAATGTACAACCTTGTAGTGAGACATGTACAAACTTTGTTCCAAGAGAAGATTTTAGGTATGTATTAGAAGTAAATAGCAATTTTGCAGAAATAAATAGGGTTGATATTGGTAATGCTGTTATTTTTGATATATCATCAGTAGAGTAATTTCAAATTAAGTATATATGATTCAAGGTATTATTGATTGGCTAGTAAATGTAATATCGGTATTAGGATATCCAGGAGTATTCATTTCTGTCTTTTTAGAAAGTTTTATTGCACCCATACCTAGTGAGATAATACTTCCTTTTAGTGGTTTTGTTGCATCAATGGGTAGTATGAAGATCTACTTGGTAATTATTGTAGCTACCATAGCTGCATATTTGGGTTCTTTACCTTTTTACTTTATTGGAAGGTGGGGTGAAAAACCTGTGTTAAAGTTTTTAGACAAATATGGGAAATATCTTTTTATTAAACAATCTGATGTAAAAAAAGGTTTTGAAGTATTTGATAAATATGGAAATGGTGTTGTTTTTGTAGGAAGAGTAGTACCCATTATTAGAACTTTAATCTCATTTCCTGCGGGTGTTTCTAAAATGAACTTTTTAAAATTCACTATCTATACATTACTAGGTTCTCTAGTTTGGAATATTGTTTTAACCTATACAGGGTATATTTTAGGAGATCATTGGGAGAAAATAGGAGTAATCGTTGGAAAGTATGAAAAGGCTATTATTATCGTATGTATTTTCTTACTTCTTTTATACGTAGGTAGGGGAATTAAAGATGTTTTGAGAAGTAGGGTAAAGAAGTGAACTTCCAGTCATTTCGGGAGGTAAAGGCATTCCCATAATATCTAAAATTGTAGGTGAGATATCTTTCAGTGCTCCATATTTTAATTTGTTAGTAGAAACAGGTAGCCCTGTAATTATTAAGGGTACAGGATTGTATGAATGTTCTGTGTCAATCTCATTTGTGTCGATATTTATCAGTTCTTCCGAGTTCCCATGATCTGAAGTAATAATTGCGATACCCCCCCTTGCTGTAAATTCTTTAACTAGTGTATTTACACAATGATCAACTGTAGAAATGGCTTTAATCGTAGCTGGGATATTTCCTGTGTGTCCAACCATATCGGGATTAGCAAAGTTTACTAAAATAAAGTCATAAATATTGTTTTTTATTCTATTTAATATTACATCAGTAATTTTAAGAGCACTCATTTCAGGGGCTTGATCATATGTAGAAACAGAGGGAGAGGGAACTTCCACTCTATCTTCTCCAGAATATCG
>DIFL01000039.1:7314-9445 GCA_002419125.1 Candidatus Dojkabacteria bacterium UBA5749
TGTTTTGGGAAAAGGACCTTTTTAGGAAATCCTTTCCTATATTCAACCATACTAGCAAAGAAAATCGGATATATATCTGCTCTTGGGAATTTATCAAATTCCTCGTCAAATATGGCTTGAGATAGTTGCAATGCCCTATCAGGTCTAAAGTTTAAAAATATAACTACATCGTTCTTTCTAATATTACTATCTTTAACTAGTAAGGTAGGCTCTATAAATTCATCTGAGATGTTTTTGGAATATGAATTAGTAATACATTGTGAGTATGAGCCACAGGTACTTCCTATATTAGATACTAGAAGGTCGTATGCTTTTTTTGTTCTTTCCCATTTCTTGTTTCTATCCATAGCCCAAGCTCTACCACATATAGAGGCGATTTGACCGATTCCATTGTCATCAAGAGATTTTTGAATAAGGTCTAAATTTCTTTTTGCATCATTTATTGGTGAATCTCTTCCATCTGTAAAGGCATGGACTAACAGATTCCCTTGAAAATTATTCTTCGAGAAGAATTGGATAGTGGAGGTAATATGGCTAGTATGGGAGTGAACTCCTCCTTGACTTGCGAGAGCAAGCAAATGAACTCTTGAGTTATTCTCAGTAGCAAATTTAAGAGATTCCTTAAGGATATTGTTACTAAAATAGTTTCCCTTTTCAATAGATTTATTTATTCTTGGTAAAGTCTGAATTATAGTTCTTCCTCCACCTATGTTCATATGACCTACTTCACTGTTTCCTTTTACCTCTTGTGGAAGTCCTACAGCCTCACCAGAAGCCAAAAGATATGTATGTGGGTTAGTCATCCAAAGGGAGGAGAGATTTTGGGGATTGGCTAGTACAACCGCGTTACCTTTACTTGCGGGAGCGGCTCCTAACCCATCTAATATTATTAATAGTACTTTCTTTTTTTGTTCCATGGCAGTTTCTTAATATACATTGTGGCATATTTTACGATTTTATTCTATAATACGAAGCCATTATTATTTAACTATTAGTATTTTAGATATGGATAACAAGATAATAGAGAAAGTAGAAAAAGATCAATACAAGAAAAGACCTGAGATTAAGGTTGGAGATACTGTAAAAATGTATTTAAAAATTAAAGAGGGTAACAAGGAGAGAGTTCAGGTATTCCAAGGTGTAGTTATAGGAATCAAAGGGGTAGGGGTTGCTCAAACTGTTACAGTAAGAAAGATATCTTACGGTGTAGGTGTGGAGAAAATTATTCCTTTATACTCACCAATGCTTCAGAAGGTCGAGGTAATTAAAAGGGGTACTGTTAGGAAATCTAAACTATTCTATTTAAGAGGTAGGGTTGGAAAGAGAGCCTTAAAGATTAGTAATCTTAAAGATGTATTTGAAACAGATGAAGTTGAAGTACCTGTAGAAGGGGAGCCTGAGGAAGTGACTTCCCAAGAGCAAGAGGTTGCCCAGAAGACTTCTGAATAGTAGAATCTATTTAAGCGGGAGTAGTTCAATGGTTAGAATGTCTGTTTTCCAAACAGAGGGTTGCGGGTTCGAGTCCCGTCTCCCGCTTTTTACTGATTTTTCCTTTTGTTTACTGTATAATCAGATATGATAGGAGGAGAAGACTTTTTCAAAGATAAAAGTGATGACTTTAGTGGTGGAGGTTCTTCTTCTTTTGGCTCCATTAAAACAGACAGAGTTCCAATGATAGAGAAAGTTTTCAATGAAGTATTAGGCAGAAAACCTACTAGTAGGGAGATAGCATATTACAAATATGGTGTATTAAATGAGGAAGGTATTAGAGAGAAGCTTTTAAAATCTAAAGAACATCAAGAGATAATTGAAAAAGCCCTTAGGCTACCTGGTATTGAGGAGGAACTTAAGAATGTGAGAGTGTCTGAAAAAAAATTAACTCAGATTGTGCAAGATTTAAATCAAGAGATGGCTCAATCAGAAAAATTGCTTAGAGAAAAGAATTTTTTAATTCAAGAGTTAAGAGAGACTGTAAAGAATCCATATGATTTTCCAACACAAGTAGAGAAATATGAAGAGGGTTTTGAATTAAACAGTAGGGCAGAAAGGATTCCAGTAATTAAACATAAGTCTTTTAAAGAGAAACTAGTTGAATTAATAGAGACTTTCTTTTAATGAGTATTTCTGATTT
>DIFL01000039.1:9461-13394 GCA_002419125.1 Candidatus Dojkabacteria bacterium UBA5749
TTAGGTTTGGCTTTGGGGTTATCAGACAAGACGATTAGTTCTTACGAATCCTCAAGGTCCTATCCTAATTTAGAGTTATTACCGAAATTAGCTGAGATATTAGATAAACCTATTGAGTATTTTGTTTCTAACTCTAAAGAAATTCTTCTAACTGAAAAGTTTGATATCATTATTTCCCTACAGAAAGATATTTCTAGAGAGATACTAAATATTAAGGGGAAGATTAATAAGGGGGAGTAAACCAAATTTTAGCTTTCTTAACTAATATTTTTATTCCTTTGGATATTAGGAATGCAAGTATTGCAATTATACTTATTGCAAGAAGTACATACAAAAGTATATATACATAATACATAGTATCAATTGGTGTCACTACTAGAGATTTACTTATTGTTAGACTAATATCTGCGCTATTAGACTTGTTAGAATCAACTTGCCATGATATTACATTTACGGAAATATTGTACGGACCTTCCTTATTCGGTTCTAATGAAGCAGTATAAGTATACGTTTGACCTTTATTTAATGATACAAACTCATTATGATCTTTATGCACGGTAAATACTGTAGGGACATTCCAAAGGATTTGAGTTCTTGATGAATTAATTTTTGGGGTAATTATAACTTTTAAAGGGATTTTTTTAGTTAAAGGGTTTTGAGCTCCTCTGGTTAATTCTAACTCAAAGTAAGGACTTGAAGTTTTAGTAGTCTTTTCATCTACAACATTTTCTACTTGCTCCTCACTTTCCAAACTAGTATCAATTAAGTCTAACTCTTGAGCTAGTACTGTTGAAGAAAAAAGAAAGATTGTAAAAAGAGTAAGTAATATTTTTTTCATTTTAGTATACGTTTAACAGCTAATTTATATATTTTATATATCTCTAGTGCTTGGGTTTTAGAAATATTTTCATCATCATGAACAATATTATTTCTTACCTTATGTGCATCCCAGACCTGTTGATACAGTTTCTTGTCAAAAAGTTTTTTAGCTAATTTAAGGTTATCTCCACAAGTACTCTCATTTCCATACCTAATATTTAAGGCTTTCCCTAATACATTGTCTAATCTAATTACAGCATCTCTTCTAGCATACTCTTCATCACTATTAATTTGTGCTCCTAGAAGCTCTATCTTCTCAAAAATTTTCTCCTTTTTTCTAACTGGAATTTTCTTACTGTTTAAATATGCAACAAAAAAGAGTAGACCTAGTAGAAGGAGAATAACTATGGTTATAACTGTTTGACTATTCATTTTTTAATTTTACCCTTTTAGAAACAAAAAATATACTTATGCATGCTACTAGAAATATTAAAAAGGATAGAAGCTTGGAAAAAACATTCAAATCAGAGTAGTCTTTTATCAATTGCAATTCCTTTTTTACATATATGTCTTTAATACTGTTTATCCCACTATGAATATCCATTACAATAAAGAGGTCCTCTTCGACGCTTTCAAATGGAATATTAAATTTAATATCATACTCTTGTCCCGGCAATATTAATATTTTCTGGTTATTTCCAATATAATCTACATATTGAGCAATTTCGGGCTTGGATTTTTTTAAAGTAAAGTTGTCTAATATTGTATTTCCAGAATTTAAAACATTTATATATCCTGTTAAATAGGGATCTGAAATCTTAAAGGGTTGAAGGATTAATTCTACTTTAGCCTTATTAATATACTCCGGTGTTTCCTCAACAAGTTTAAGTGTAAAATCTTGAGCTGAGTAGAAACTTAATTTAGGATTGTATGGATTAGAGTATCTATATATTAATGCAATATGATCTTTCATCTCTTTACCCCAGGTAGGGGTTTTGGAGTAATCTTCAAAAAATGGTTCAACTATTATCCAATCGCTCTTTTCTGTGTCATAGTATTCTGCCCAGTAATGATACATTCCCTGCGAGTCATAGTTAGATATATTACTTAAGTATCCTACTACAAACCTAGAGGGTATTTTGTAGTATCTAAAAAGTCCAACTATCGCATCTGCATACTCTTCATTTGTTGACATTCCTTGTTTAATTAGTATCTCTTCTGTCCCTAATCTCTCAAAACCAGAAAGAGAACCAACGGAGTTAAGATTGGGTTGAAGATATTCAATTACATATCTATACAAGGATTCATAGAAGAGTTCTTTTTGTTGTGGGTCTGCTAAATCATTAATATCTGAAAAAGTTTCAGGAAGTTCCAAACCATATGTATTTACATATCTGTTTATATGTCTAAGAAGGGAGGGGTCAGATATTTTCCATAAAGGGTTTTCTTCGATTAAATATTCATCAAGACCTTCATAATGCCCTTTATTCATTTCAATATATCCAGATATCTTAAGGTCAATAGCACTTTGCGAAACAACACTGTATTGGAGAATATAGTTGCCATCATTATCTTTATATGCCTTATCAGGTGTAGGAATAATAGAGGAGATTGTAATATTTTGGTAACTGTTATTAATAGGCAGTGTTAATTCTGAGTATATTGTTGTATCTGCAGAGTTTGATAAAGTTTTATTTATCTCAAAACTATATATTACTTTACTACCAAAAGTAATCTTAACAAAATTTGTATTAGGAATTTCAGTTGATATCTCAATATTGCTTCCCTTTTTGTTCTCACTTAATACAGTAGCAGAGCTCCAAGAAATCTCTCCTTTAGAATTTGGATATGTAAAAAGAAACTCTTTTGTTTCTGTGCTATTCAAACCTGAGAGTAACGAGATTGTATTACCAGTTAATTCTTTAAAATATGTAATTCGAAGAGTGATAGGTTTATCTTTATACAGTGGAGACTTTTCTAAATCAATTACCAAATCTGTACTGTCTTTTCCTTTATGTGTTGTATGTTCAAGTACCTTGTCCCGATTAATTGAAAAAACCTCCGGATTAATACCTATATCTGGAATAGTGACAGTGTAATATGTTACTACTGTAGAACTAGATTCGGTGAATAGTGTAAGATATATTGTTGTATCAAGCCTTTCTCCATCCCAATTATGGTGAAAAGTTGAACTTACACTTAACTGCTCCTGTGCAGAAACGTTATTTATTGACTGAAAAAATACGAAGTTGAAAAAGAGAATACTAAATAGAAACAGAGTCTTGTGAAAAAAGCCATGTAAATTTCTCATATTTCCTCATTATTTGTTTAACAACAGGGCTACCATTTCTAACCCCATATTTAGAAAGAATAGAATCAAAGTTTAAACTTTCAGGTTCTTCAACTATTTTGTATTCAGGATTTCTAACAGTTTCCTGTTTAGCATTCTTTCTAATTATATAATAGGACATTCCCTTTCTATCATCAAGGACTATTCTTGGCTTTGCATCTCTTGAGTGTATTTCAAGTACAATTAGGTTGGAATTCTGTCTAGAATTAATTATTGCACATGTATATCCTGAAGGAATGATAATTTTTTGACCTTTCCGAACTTGCAATTTAATGATACGGTTTTTACTTGGAGAGTCATATCTTTGAAGTAATACAATTCCTCCTCCATATGCGATTTCTAATATTCTTGGATATCTTTTAGATCTTGTAGCAAATGTTTTGGTATATTCTATACCTGCGAGATTTGGGAATATTAAATACATATTTATTTTAATATTCTTTTTCTTAAATACATTATCCTTGTCGATATCTCCATATTTTTTATAGAAGTTTTCAGGACAATTTAAATCAGGATTAAGTAGTTGTGAGCGTATTTCATCAATACATATTGTAGATGTCTGATTTACTGTTAATCCTTGGGGTAAAAGATCTTCTCCACTGTAAAAAATGGGCAATCCTGTGGATTGCTTTAAGTCTATTTTTGCCATAAATGCATTATACCATAAAGGTTTTAATCTGTCTTGCTAAGGGTTTTATTCAATTCGGAGAGAATAAAGGCAATTATAGAGAAGAAGATGAGAGCAATGATAGGAGTTAATTCAA
>DIFL01000039.1:13573-18407 GCA_002419125.1 Candidatus Dojkabacteria bacterium UBA5749
TTATCTGCATAATATTTTAATTCTCTCATAAATCGGGACACACCATTAGCCCATGCATGTGCAGGGTTGGCTCCACAGGGTGGACAGTAGTATGGTTCAATTTCAAATGGTGTTAAATCTATTCCATAGCCTTGAGATAGACCTCTTGTGACTTCGGCTATACCCGCATTCCAGTTTTCAAATTGACTCCAACCTTGGGGATTTTTATTTATTCCTCTCCATCCCCACCCATTATGTGTTCCCCTTGGGATTAGATTCCCAAATGCAGATTCTACTCCAGATATAGATGCTACTAATCTCCAATCTAATCCATATTTATCAGCTTCGGTTATAAAGGTTTTTGCATATGGATACATTGGGGAGTTGTAATCATAAAGGAATTTCTGCATAGCTATTACTCTAGTATCTTCGGTTAATATATTACTTTTATCTTTAAAACCTTTAGTAATATCTGAATTTACAAGTGTATCTATTGAGTAATCATTTGTATATATCTCTTGAGCATAGAGTGGAGTAAGATAGTTAAGTGTTACATTTTTCCTTTCTCTTACATTATTTAGCAACGAGTTCGTAATATATCTTTCAAAAATTGGGGATATGAGAAAAAAATATATTAAAGTGAAAATAACAAATAGAGATATTCTAAAGATATTAGATTTGTAAAAAGGCTTTCTTGTAGCCACTTTTTGAGTCATACTTGAAAAGTATAGGTTATCCATATAATCTAGTATATCAGAACTAGATGAGCTATTGAATTTATGTTTACACATTTACATCTCCATACAGAGTATTCTCTGTTGGATGCTACAATTAGGTTGCCAAAGTTAGTAGAAAAACTCTCAGAGAGTGGAATGAGCGCATGTGCTATAACGGATCATGGAAACATGTATGGTGCTCTAAAGTTTAAGAATGCGATGAAAGAGGCTGGTTTAAAGCCCATACTAGGTTGTGAAATATATATCGCTCCTCGTAGTATGGCCCAGAAAGATTTTGGGATTGATAATAAATATTTTCATTTGGTCCTTTTAGCAAGAAATTTAGTAGGATACAAAAACCTAGTAAAGATTGTTTCAATTGCTCACATGGATGGTTTCTACTACAGACCTAGGATAGATATTGAGACTCTATCAAAGTATAGCGGAGGGTTAATTGCACTTTCTGCTTGTTTGGCAGGTCCCATTTCAACTCCATTGCTAGAAGGTAAATATGAAAAGGCATTAGAAAGTGCAAAACAGTATGCTTCAATTTTCAAGGACAACTTCTACATTGAAATTCAAAGGAATGGAATGGAGGAACAAAATATTGTAAATGAAGGCTTAATTAAAATATCTAAGGAATTAAAGTTACCATTAGTTGCTACATGTGATTCTCACTACTTAAGTAAAGAGGATGCACAGATTCAAGAGATTCTTTGGTGTATTAATGATGGAAAAACATGGGATGACCCAGAAAGAAGAAGAATGCCAACTAATGAGTTCTATGTTAAAACTCCCTCAGAGATGGAAGAGTTGTTTAAAGATTTGCCCCAAGCAATTGAAAATACCCAAAAGATTACCTCTCTAATAGAAGATTTCGATATTACTTTTAAAAGAGTTGAACCTCACTTTTTAGATTTACCAGAAGGGAAAACAGCAGGGAAATATTTAAAGGAACTTACTTTAATAGGTGCAAAAAAGAAATACGGAAAAGTTTCTAAGGAGTTGAAAGAAAGGATTGAATATGAGTTGAAAATTATAAATAGTAAAATGTATAACGACTACTTCTTAGTTGTTAGAGATTTTGTACTTTTCTGTAAACAAAAAGGCATTGTTGTTGGTATGAGGGGTTCAGGATGTGGTTCTGTTGTTGCTTACTGTGTAGATATTACTAGTATAGAGCCAATAGCTTGGGAGTTGTATTTTGAGAGATTTCTTAATCCAGAAAGGGATTCTCCACCTGATTTTGATATTGATATTGCTGATGAAAGAAGAGATGAACTTCTACAGTACACAATTCAAAAATATGGACTAGAAAATGTTAAGCAGATTAGTACTTTTAGTAAATTGCAAACTAGGCAGGCTATTAAAGATGTCGGGAGGGTCTTAGGAGTAGAACTAACAGTTACAGACAAACTGGCTAAAATGGTTGAAATCCTTTTTGGGAAGTCCCGTGATTTAGACTACATGATTGAGCACAATCCAGAGTTTAGAGAAATTATAAATTCTTCTGAAACTACTAAGAGACTATCTGAAATTGTTAGAAAAGTTTCTGGGATATGTAGAGGTGTATCTACTCATGCTTGTGGAATTATAGTTACACCAGACCCAGTTGTTAACTATTGCCCTATACAAAGAGATGCTCACGGAGGTGGTATAGGTATGACTCAGTTTGAGATGACAGATTTAGAGTACCTTGGATTAATGAAATTTGATTTTTTAGGTTTGAGAAATCTTAATGTAATAGGGGAGGCTGTAACAAAGATTCAAGTCAATAAAGGGGTTGATATAGATTTACACAATATAGACCAACATGATAAAGAGGCCTTTGATTTAATTAGAAGTGGTCATACAGTTGGTATCTTCCAATTGGAGAGCGAAGGTATGAGAAGGTCTATTAAGTCTTTAAAACCTCAGACATTGGAAGACATTTGTTATCTTCTTGCCGCATATAGACCTGGTCCAATGCAATATATATCCGAGTATGTAGATGTTAAAAATGGAAAGTTAGAACCAGACTATATATTCCCAGAGTTAGAACCTGTTCTTTCCATTACATATGGAGTCATTACATATCAGGAACAGGTAATGAAAATAGCTCAAGTAATTGCAGGATACACACTAGGAGCTGCAGACTTACTTCGAAGAGCAATGGGTAAAAAGAAAATGGAAATAATGGATAAAGAGAAACCCAAGTTCTTAGCAGGTGCTAAAAAGAATGGTTTTGATGTGAAAGAAACAGAAAGGCTTTGGAACAAATTAATTCAGTTTGCTAACTATGGTTTTAACAAAGCACATAGTGCTTCATATGCTACAATATCTTACTGGACAGCGTATCTTAAAGCTCATTTCCCACTAGAATATATGGCTGCACTTTTAGAGGGTGATCTTTCAAACTTTGAGAGGGTAATTAAAGACTTAAATGAATGTGAAAGACTAGGTATTGATGTATTACCTCCTACAATCAATAAGAGTAAATTCTATTTTACAATAGAAAATGATTCTTGTATTAGATTCGGATTAGGAGGTATAAAAAACGTTGGTAGTGATGTAGTTAAAAATATTGTGCAAGAAAGAAAAGAAAATGGGACATTTTTAAATCTTGACGATTTCATTAGAAGGATGCATAAGAGGGGTATGCAAAAGAAAGTAATTGAATATTTAATTATGGCAGGAACAATGGATGAATTTGGAGAAAGGAATGCCCTTATTAATATATACCCTCAAATATATGAGAAAGAGAAGAAAAGCAACTCATCTGTAAATGTTGGGCAAATAGATATCTTTTCTCTTGCTCCCCAAGAGGTAACTAATTCAATTAATTCATATGTAACTCCTCTTCCTTCCGTAGAGAAAGCACCAAAATACCAAATTCTTCAATGGGAGAAAGACTTACTAGGTCTTTACTTCTCTAGTCATCCTTTAGACAATCTTCAAACATTCTTTGAGTCTAAAAGAGTAATTAGTATTAGTGAAGCATTAGAAAAAAAGAATAATCAAATAGCGATATTGGGTGTAATGGTTAATAAAGTAAGAAGAATTACTACTAAAAAGGGTGAGGTAATGGCATTCTTAACAATTGAAGACAAATCAAAAGTTACTGATGTAGTGCTCTTTCCAAAGGTTTACCAAGTAATAAAAAACGAATTAGAAGAGGGCAAACCTATGTTGGTGGCAGTTAGAATATCTGTAAAGGGTGATGAAAAGAGTCTATTTATGGAAAAGGGCCAATATATTGATGAATCTAAATATGGAGATGAGTTTGATGGTATTACATTTAAAATAAAGGAAACTCATAGTGAAAAAGATATTAAAGAATTAAAGGAGTATATCTCTAAGTCCAATGGAGAAACCCCTGTAAGGATAATAGTTAATAATGGGAAAGAAAGTAAGAGTGTAATATTAGAAAAAAGAATTGATATGAATAGTGATACTAAGAAGTGGTTAAGGAAGTTCTAATGTATAATATGGTGTGAAAAAAGATATTGAACTAAAATTAAATACACTTCCAAACGTTCCAGGTATTTATAAATTCCTAAATATTAATGGAGAAATACTTTACATTGGGAAAGCAATTGATTTAAAAAAAAGAGTATCATCATATTTTCTTAAAGACCCTATAGATCGTCCAAGAATTATTCAGATGCTACCTTTGGTATCTGATATACAAACAATAGAAACAAACAATGAAATTGAAGCCTTAATACTTGAATCTGCATTAGTTAAACAGTTCCAACCCCTTTACAATACTGCTCTAAAGGATGATAAATCATATGCATGGATATATATTAATACTAAAGATGAATTCCCTACTGTTAAAATTGTAAGAACAATTAAGAAGGGTGAGTATAACAAAGGAAAACTCTTTGGCCCATATCCAAGTGGATATGCAGTTAAAAGAGTATATACATATTTAAGGAAACTGTATCCATTCTGTACCTGTAAAAACAAAGACTGTAAGTCCTCTTTATATTTCCATATTGGACTTTGTCCTGGTCCTTACGCCGGAGCCATTTCTAAAGAAAAGTATAGGGAGAATATAAATAACATAATTAAATTCCTCCAAGGTAAACAAACAAATCATATTAAGAGATTAGAAAGAGAGATGAAGAGCTATTCTCAGAATCAGGAGTATGAGA
>DIFL01000027.1 GCA_002419125.1 Candidatus Dojkabacteria bacterium UBA5749
TCCTCAGAGAAGGTTAATTTTAATATTCCATAGATAGCATCACTCTCATGTATTAGGTTATGAATCTCTAACCCTTCCCCAGAGATTTCAATCTGATGTTTTTGTGCAGCATCAGAAAAAAGTTTATCTAATATTGTGTCATTAATCTGGCTAACTCCTTTTCCAACTATTGTACCTAATCGAATAATTCTAAGATTAGCCTTTGTTTTATCCACGTATTCCGCACAGAAGTTCTCCCCATATCTTTGAAGTTCCAAAGGAGAGTAAGGTTTTGTTTTATTAGAGGGGTCATTATTTATAATGTTTGAAAGCTCTCTATTAAGTCTTAGTGAAGTTACTAATGAAATCTTTGCCTTATACTTATTTGCACAACTTAAACTTTGATTTAAATAGTCTGTTTCAGAAAGGAAATCTTTACTATCAACAACGGGACTTTCTTCGATCCTTTGCCCTAACATATAGTAGAGATAGTCTATCCTTGCAATCTTTTCATAAAATCCTTTAATACCTTTAAAATCAATGAAACTAACCTTTCCAGATTTTTTTAATTGAGAAAAATACTGTTTAGAGTTGTTACTATATTTATCAATTATTACAACATAACTTCCTTGTTCTAAAAGAGTCTTTGCAAGCAGATATGATATATAGTTACCTCCATGAACTATTACAGATACTGGAACCTGACCTTTAATTCTGCTTAAATCTTCTTTTCTCATTACTTTTAGTTAATATCAAAACTTACAGGAATAGGGAATTGATACCCTTTTACATTTAATACAAACCCTTTACTAATAACAACAGGAAATTCTAAACTTTCATATCCCTCTGCTTCCATTTTAATAGTATACTCTCCTGTGTTAAGAATGTGGTTAGTAATTGGTGTAACCCCAATATATTCATCATCTATATATACTTTGGTGTTTTGAGCGTTAGATGTTAAAGTAAGTTTCCCTTTATTTGTTCCTAAAGTATTATCTTGGGTATAGAAGAGAAGAAATCCGTGTAAAGTATCACCGGGTCCAATCTCAATATTTATTCTAGATGTGGAATTTTTTGTTAATTCGATATTAAATACGTGAGGTTTATAGAAGTTTTCAGAAGAAGACTCTCTTCTTAGTTCAATTTGATACTTTCCCGCAACTAAATCGGTTATATTTGCAGGGGTATTTCCATACTCTTTCCCATCTATCTTGACTAATGCCTTTCCATTTGGAGAGGTTATTTCTAATACAGTATTCCTGTAGAAAACCTTTACAATGGGGAGGTTTTTAGTTATCTCATTTAAAGGAAAAAAGAAAAAAAAGACAGAAAGAATTATTATTAAAAGGATAATTATAATGGCAGTTTTAGACTTTTTCATACTTCTTAATTATATGGAAGCTAGTATGATTTGTCTAATAATTAATACGAATACTTTGATTCTGGAGAATCTTCATTCTTTTGGATCTTCTGTTTTGCTCTGTAATTAATATATACAACAAATATTATTACAGAGGCTATTCCAAAGATTAATGCGAAGTATCTAAGTGCTCCTGTAGAAAGTATTGCAAAGGAACCCAAAAGTAATGATATTGAGGTTTCGATTAATAGTACTGAAACATTACTAAATCCCAATTTAAAAAGTTGGTGATGAAGATGGGAAGTGTCGTTTATTCTCATTAATTCAAGGGGGTTTTTGGGTTTGTATGTAATGTATCGATAGATGATTACATATATAGCGTCTACTATCGGAAGAGCAAGTAACATTAGTGTAGTAGAGAACTTAGCACCACTAATTATTGCTAAAATACTTATTAAAAACCCATATATCGATTTCCCACTTGAACCAGACATTATTTTAGGAGGAGGAAAAGCAAAAAATATCAATGAGAGTAAAGATCCTGTAATTAAAATTGATATTGTGCTAGAAAATAGGGAGAAAGTTCTAACTCCAATGATAAAGATTAAGAGAATAATAATCATGGTGTATGATTCAACTAATCCTGGAAGTCCTCCGACCCATTTAACTGAGTTAATACAAAGCAAAATCCAAAGCATCAAAAGTAAGTCACCCGGGAATATAAAAGAAATTGGGAAAGATAATATGTTTGTACTAAATGAAGATATTTGTAAATCTAATATATCACTTGAAAAAATACTGATATTGACTAAATCAATTACAGAAAACGCTATTATTCCAGCTGCTAAGACTTGATAAAGTAATTGAACTTTAGAAGAGAGATTAAAGATATCATCAAGTATGGAGCCAACTACTAAAACAATTAACGCAATTAAAATTGGTAATATGAAAGAATCTATTCTAAAGAAAAGTAATAATCCAAAAAGAAGTGGTATTGTCACAGCCAGCCCCCCTAATGCAGGTGTTTCCTGTTGATGAATAGCTTTTTGAGGATTATCAAACTCCTTATTCTTTCTTCTACTTTTAGGTTTATATGTTGCTCCCCATTTAATTGCTAATTTCCCAATAGGTGGAATTAATAGAAGGGAGGTTAGAAATCCAAATAGAAGAATGGGCCAATAGTTTAAATATTTATCGTATTGAGTAAGAACATTTATATTACCAATCTTTAATATCTTTTCTAAAATACTATTTGCAATTGAAAAATCCATAATTAGAAAATTAAAAATAATTTTATAAACACAACACAAATAGAGATATTTGCTAGTAGTGTAACAATCGAGAGAATCCTTGAGAGGTCTCTTTCTCTATGATAGTACCTATTTGTTAATATAATCGTAATGGTTAACAGAACAAAACAAGATATAGGTATTGAATATATATATTCATTTGGAATTAACCTCTTACTTGGATTTAAAAAATAATTAAATATTGGTAATTTAGAGGGTATTTGAATCTGTTTCTCAATTAAATAGATCTGCGTACCAATGAGGGTAGAGGACATTATAATTGTAAACCAAGTTAATGGGTCTTTTACGTATTTTTTAGTTTCAAGTCCAGCTAACCAGATTTCATACTGTTCTTTGTATTTAAAATATACATTCTTGGGGGTGTTTTTAAGACCAAATTCTAACTGTTTCTCTTTCTTTTTCTTTTCCATTGCGCAATTATACCAAAAGACTAGAGAGAATATTCATAAATCTTAATATAATCATCTAAAGAAAGCTGAGCTGGTCTTAATAATTGGTAATTAGTAATACCTTTAATAAATCTAGTATTCTTTAAATTATTGTTTAAATTCTTCCTAGGTTGTCTGAAGGAAAGATTAATTAACTCCTCTACCCCTTTCCTGTCTTTTATCTCAATGCTCTTAGGTATAAAAGATATTAGCGAACTTGTTACATTTGGCTTAGGTCTAAAAGAATCGGGAGAAATCTCTAGAAGGTGTTTACTTTCAGCATATAGGGAGGTCACAAGAGAAAGAGAGGAGTATGGCTTTCTATAAAGGTATTTTTGAGCAACCTCTCTTTGAACTATAAAGAAGGACGGGTGTTTGAAATATTCACTTTCAATAATTTTTCTGATTATTGGCTTGGAAACATTAAAAGGTAGTGAACCAAAAAACATAGTTTCCTCTTGAATAATCTCTTTTAGAGATATATTTAAAAAATCTCCATTAACTACATTAACCTTTGGATATCGATTTTTCAAATCTTGGGCAAGCAAGGTATCTTTCTCAATTACTGTTACAT
This sequence comes from Candidatus Dojkabacteria bacterium UBA5749, assembly GCA_002419125.1. Lineage (GTDB taxonomy): Bacteria > Patescibacteriota > Dojkabacteria > SC72 > SC72 > UBA2259. Next base: position 3,652 of record DIFL01000027.1, read on the forward strand.
TTTGAAAAAACTCAGTGAGATATTTTGTAAAAAACCCTGTCCCTGGACCTATTTCTACAACATTTCGACATTTACTGTCATTTATAATTTTAATAATATATTCTCCGAGATTCTTGTTAATGAAGAAGTTTTGTCCTAAAGATCTTTTTGCTTTCATTTATACTCTAAAATCCCAAATATCTTCTATTTTCTGATACTGCTTATTGCATTTCTCACATTTTGCGGTATTCCCACTAATGGTAAGTTTCTTCTTACACTCTGGACATACTAAAATATCTAAGATACTTTCTGTGCTGATATTCTCCTTGTCACTCTTTTTAATCGGCGTAGACTTAAGAAAAATGCTGGGTGAGATATTACTCCATGAGAGTGTGTTTTGTAGTAGGTTTTCAATGGAAAGAAGGATCTTTGTTTTAAATGTTTTTTTAAGAAATGCACTTCTAAGAAAAGAGCAACCATACTTATTATCTATTCGAAGCCCAACATTAGAAAATATCGCAGAAATATATTTTGGATGGTAGTTAAGAAATAGAACTTTAGAACCCTCTTTTGTACCTTCGTAGTGGTGCTTATCTGGTTGTTGATATGGTTGAGTATTAAAAATACTAAAATCATATTTTAGAAAAGCCCTAATTACTGCTTTAATATGAACTTTGTTTGCATATTCTTGAATATATATTGAATTTGAATTAAGTGTTCTAAATATCTCAGAGATACACTCTTTAGGATTCTCAATATGGTGTAGGACTCTTACCATTAAGGCTCCATCGAAAGTATTTTCTCTAAAAGGTAGGTTATATGCATTAGCGGCTATTAACTCGATATTCGGGTATCTATGTTTTAATTCTTTCTTGT
>DIFL01000013.1 GCA_002419125.1 Candidatus Dojkabacteria bacterium UBA5749
CAACATTTTTGTTGTTCTTAATTACTAATATGGGTTTTGAATACCTATCAGAATCTCTCCTAGTAATGGTTGTGGTATATGAGAAGACTCCGTCCTCATTTTTCTTTATCTTCTCTCTACTGAATATCTGATGGGTTCCTCCTACAATCTCTATCTCTATTTCTGCCTTCTCACTTACACCTAAAACATCTAAATTCTTAAAGGCTTTAGTAAGTGGTTCTAAATTAATTACAGTAATGGAAGGAATGATAAAGAGGAGGGCAAGTAAACCAAAAGCTATTGGTTCTAAAATAGTGGTGAATATTTTTTTAATATCTGAATTTCTCATTAGTAATATTTCTTACTATCAGGATATACCCTATCGATTTCTATTTCAAATATTTTTAATGTTAAAAGGCCAGAGAAGAAAGAAAGGGAACCTGCTAAATATGCTATCCAGCTATATGTATCTCCTTCTATTCCGTTTTTTATTATTAATCCAGTTGTTAACCAAAGGAATGCACACCAAACAAAGGTTTGTAGAAAGGTTGTATCATCTTTTGTAATCCAAGAAAGGATATTGAACTTAGCAGCTTTAACTATAGTTTTTGGATTATTCACTGTAGATTGAAAGAGGGAAGTTTTTAATATCTGATATATTAGTGGAACAGAGATTACTATTAGCATAACGAGATCGGAAATGGAATTAACAAAGTAAGTTATTTGTGAATCATCAAAGTATATTTGAGTGGAGAAGAAACCATTGATATCATTTCCTATTTCAATGGGATATCCATATTTTATAGTGACTATAAATATTCCAATTACTTTTCCAGCAATCATTAATATTGCGGGTACTACGGCATATTTAAGAGCCCTTTTGAGTAGTTTTGACATTATCTTTGGACAGTTTTTTTATCTGAATTGCAAGTCTAGATTTTTTTCTACTAGCCTTGCCTTTGCTAATGACGTTTTTCTTTGCGGCCTTATCTAGCACCTTATATGCATTCTTAAGTGATTCTTGAGCTTTTTTGTTATCACCTTTTTTAACACTATCCTTAATATTTTTTACTGACTTTTTAACTCTGTTTCTTAATCTGTCATTAAATACGGTCTTTCTCTTTGAACTTCTTAAATCTTTTATGGATGTTTTTAGGTTTGGCATTATTAAATATTTTTAATTGATTAGTATATGGCTGTATTATATATATTAGATTCCTATTTGTAAACAGAAACTTTTACTGATACACTATTATTGATATGGTTAATACAAAAAAAGTACTCTTAATCATTTTCCTTGTTTTAATCCCATTGGTTGCCATTATCTCTTCTGTACATCTATATACAGAGAGTAAGAAGGATGTAATGGGAGTAACAGTGCAAAGGGAGAGTTGTATTCCGTATGTATCAAATCTACTTCCTAGAGTAGCATATGTAGGTCAAGACTATGACTTTATACCTAGGATAGTGGGCTGTGAGAATGAGGAAATATATATAGAAGTTAATGGAGTGTCGTGGTTGAGAGTTAAAGATGGATATTTAATAACGGGAGTTCCATTACCACCTGATATGGGGACACACAAAGTAATCATTACTGTTAAAAGTTCTACAGAGGAGTATATAATGGAAGATTATATTATTGTTAAAGAGTATGAAGAATAATTGGTATATACTACTGGGAGCTTTTGTGATACTAGGTATAGTCATTTCAGTATTCGTATTTAAATCTTCTGCTTCTAAGGATTCCATAAGTATAGAGGGGTGTACCCCTTACAATGTACAGATAGGGAAAACAGACAATGAAAGTGCAGTAAAGATTTCATGGAAAAGTAAAAAAGATTGTTCTGGGTATCTTCTATATGGAAAAGAAATGAGGAGTCTTGAAATGGTAGGTGTTGATTTAAAAAATGAAATCCAAAGTAAGGAGCATGAGGTGTTATTAAATAGTTTAGTTAGCACCAAAACGTATTATTTCACTATCATTTCAAATGGAGTAAGTTATGGTAAAGATGGTCTACCATTACAGTTTTCTATTACTTCCCTTTAAATCTTTTTCTTAAGATTTTTTCCTCAAAGTATTTCTTTGGATTTATGAACTTGTATTTAGTTAATTCATATTCACCATATATTTTTGATTTAAGTATATTTTCGGAAAGAAGATCTCCTGCTGGTCTTGTATATACTATCCATCCTATTACTAGTAAGAATATACCTAAGAGTATTCTAGTTATGAAGTTATCAAATATTCCTGTTTGGGGTATCTCTGTTTCTTCTTCTGTTGGGTTCTCACAATCTTGAGCTACTACAACATAGACCTGTGTTCTTAGAGTTGCTGGGTCTAAGGGTATTTCTACGGGGTTAAGTATTACTTCGTTTAAGTTTTGACCTGTTATCGCAGTAGAGGTTGCATTTGCTTGGAATACTATTGTCATTGTTCCACCCGAAGCAAGGGTATATGGAGTCGCTGGTTCCCAAATTATTTCTTGAGAGTCTCCAATTTGATTAACAGTAACTAAACCTGAGTCAGGTGTAGCAGTTCCATTAATGACTGAGCTGTTTACTACATAAGCAAAGCCAAGAGGCAATTTGTCTTTGATTGAGGTTAAACTATCAGCAGCAGTTTTTGTGTTATTGATAGTAATCGTATATGTTGCACTATCCTCTCCTGCAACTCTCTCAACACAAGCAGGAGAAACAGTCTTTGCTACTGTAAAACTTGATTTCTGATCATCTGTAATAGGTTGTTCTATTGGAGGTTGAGTTGTTGAGGAATCAGAAAAGGTTATAGTTGTTTCTGTTGAACCTATCGATGTCTCATTCACAAATACCTCAGCCATTATTTTAAGAGTCCCAAGGTGATCATTTAATAGATTAAAAGAGTTCTCCTTAAAGTTAGTTGGTTCATACAAATCTAGTTTAGACATTTCTAAGCTTCCTTTAAGGGAATCAACAGTTATTCCATCAACGGCTTGAAGAGTAGCGAACTCGGGCTCGAAGGTAAATCTTATCTGAATATTACTACTATTAATCTGTCCTACCGAAATACTAATATTTGTTATTTTAGTTTTTCCATCTGATTGTTGCTCTGTTAAAGCAGTCATTCCGGTCACTGCAGTAGTAGCAGAGGTTTCTATCTCTACAACCCTTCTACATGTTATTGATGAGTTTATTCTATCTCCTTTTGTATCTTTTGCAGTAGCAGATATCTCGATTGAACTTTTGTCACTTGGGGGAATAATCTTTTTGGTTATTTTATTCCCGGTTACTTGGTCTGGTGTTGTATCTTCGCTGTTTATTATGAATACATAGTCGGTATATGTTGATTTTTCAAAAATTGCTTCTGCATTTATTTCATCTCCAGGTTGAATTCTTCCAGTGATAATTTTATCATTCTGGTCTTTGAGGATGATATTTTCACATCTAGTATCTGATATTGTTCTTACAGGACAACTTACAAAGTCCTCCTTAGGTGTTGAAGTATTTAATAGATTATCCTTGATATCATTACCATCACATTGAGCACTACAAACTTTATCTGATGATACCGTATTTAGTTTAAAGTAGAAGCCTCTGCTAGGTCCCACACAGTCGTTAGTTACTGCTGGGTCCACAAGGTAACAACCACAAGAAATGTTGCTTAAATCTGGCTCCTCTCCCTCATCATCCTTTAAAACAAAGAAGTAAACAAGTGAGCCTATCAATGCTAATATGAGTACTATTCCGACTATTGTTAGTATTTTAATTGTGCTTTTAGTTTTCCTATCCTGTGTTTCCATTAAAGATATTTAGGTATTTATATACATAGAGTTTAAAAGAATAGTGATATCAATGTCAACAAGCATATTTATATTGTTGTACAAAATAGGGTAAGACCTAATTTAGAATCAATTCTTCCAACCTTAATTTCGTAATCTAGATTAGATAATTTCTCATATTTACTCTTAATTTTTTCCCAATCATATCTCTTACTTGTTTCTACTATAGGGGGGACAGTAAAGGGTGGAATTTTTAATACAGAGGCAATTTGACTATAATTGCTGTTATTGGAAATGAGATATTTCGCTTGTGTAATTAATCTAATATTTCTAATTATCATTGGTAGGATATATTTAGGATCTACTTTTTGAGTTAATATTTTTTCTAATATAACTAAGGGCCTTCCATCTTTGCTGTTCATTTCATCTAGTAATTTCCAAATATCTTGTTCTAAAGTATCTTGAATTACAAATTGAATGTCCTCTTTATTAAGTTTCTCTTTTCCTAGTAATTTAAGTTTTAGAATATTGTTTTCTACTCTCTCGGTATCAAAATTAGAGTATTGAGAAAGCAGAGTAATCAAATCTGGGGTAATACTTAATCCATATTCGTAAATTAACTCTTTAACATATTTATTAAAGGATGGTTTTGTAAACTTGTTATACTCTTTTAATGTGTTTAGTGATTTAAAGAGTTTTACATATTTAGTAATAGAACTAATTTTTTGGTCTTCCCAAAGAACTAAACTATTGACTGAATTACTGTTTACATACTCCATAATGAAAGGGATGAGATTCTCTCTATCCTTGTTTTTGTATGCTCTTTTTAGAAATATAACTTTAGGGAGATTAAAAAGAGATTGAGAAGAAAGAGTGTCTATTATTTTAGAACTATCTGTTTTCTCTCCATCTATTACAACATACTCAAGGTTTCCATCTTTAAGAAGTTCTTTAATACAGCTCTTGGCGTTCTTTAAAGAGAGGTAAGTCTCGTTTCCAATATATAATGTATGCATTTTTATTCAGTAATATCTGAATTATTAACATCCTCAACTATAATCTCCTTACCTAGAAGAATGGAGATATCTCCAGCAGTATTTACGGTAATATACTCCGGTTTAATTTTATTTTCTGTATCTATATACTTAGCTAAAATATCTACTGATTTAGAGAATTTATCTATTTCATTTGAATATATATATACCCCCTCTTTATCACTATACTTTGTCCCTTGGAAACGTATGTTTAGATATTTGAACTTTGTCTTTAACTCCTGTGTCTGTGTATTGCTAGTTTTATAACCTAAACCAGTATCATATACAAATACGGATGGATTCTCAGAGTATAGTGCTGGGTAGAGAAGTGTTAGATCAACATATTCATTTATCTTTGTATATTTACCCAAACCTTCTTTTGGTCCAATAGCAAATCCTTCTATACCAATATCTGCAGTTATTAAAGAGTAATTGCCAATTGTAGGATCTAAAACAAATGAGTATGTTGAGAAGGTTGGGTTTTCATCTTTAATATTTTTTAAAATATTTACAGAAGCAACAATATCATCTAATGTAAACTCTGAGATTTTTAGGTTATTCTGAACAGAGGTTAATAAGGACATTAGTTTAGAGGGATTAAGTAGTGTTTCAGTACTTAATAATTTGTCAATAAACGCATCGATTACCTTTTGTTGTCTTTTTGCTCTGGCATAATCTGAGCCTTCATTGTTTTGTTGAGATTTTCTTGATCTAGCATACTCTAGGGCTGTTTCTCCATCCATTAACTGTGGTCCCTGTTTGAAAGATATGGTTTGGTATCCATTCCCCTGAGGGTATTGGTAGTCAGTAAAACTGTTTTCAACATTGACATATACTCCATCTACAGAGTCTATTAGTTGAGTAAATCCATCAAAGTTAATCATTGCATGGTATTGTATTTCAATGCCCAGAATTTCTTCGACTACTAATTCCAAAGCAGGTAGTCCTTCTCCCTCCTTCTTCCCTTCATTAATTGAATATGCGGCGTTTATCTTAGTAAAGGAGGTTCTGTCTGAAACTGGTCTTGCCCAAAAATCTCTAGGTATTGAAAACATAGTTAAATCCTTTGTTTTATGATTATATGATCCCACAATTATTACATCAGTATTAAGCAATTTTGTGTTTTTCCTTGTATCAATACCAACTAGTAAGACATTGGTATATGTATTTGTACTATCTTTTTTTAATTCAGGATCTTTTTTCTTTTGTATTAGCTCACTCGGAGAAAAATTAAATCCAATCTCTTTACCTACAACATATCCCTTGTATACAAAATACAATCCTCCTCCAATAGCGATTACTAGTATTAATGAAAGAAGTATTTTTAAAAACGGTTTTTTCTTCTTTACAAACTTTCCCTCTAGATTTTTTTTAGAAACATGACTTTTCTTTAAATCACTATCAGTCATGTTAATCGAGAATTCCATTAAAAAGGCAGAGAAAGAATTTAATTAGATAGATATTTCTGTATATTGATATTGTGCTCTGTATATGTCTTTGCGTAGTGGGCATAACCATTGGTATCATGAATATAGTAGTAATATTCGTTAGATTTAGGATTTCTGACAGCATTAATAGCTTGCAGACCAGGGTTACATATGGGGGTAGGTGGTAATCCCTGAAGTTTGTAAGTATTGTATGGGTTATCTTCCTCTTTGTCTGATTTAGTAATTACATGTTTCCAATCCTTTCGTGGGTACAGAAGAGTAGCATCAATTTGAAGTAACCATCCCTCTGCATATCTTCTTTTGATAATATCAGCAATCATTGGTCTGTCCTCCGAGGTATATCCCTCTCTTTCTACCATGCTCGCAATTATAATATCTTCATATGTGTCATTATTACCAACCTTAGATTTAAAGTTATCTATTAATTTTGTAAGTACTTCTTCTGTTGTTTCTTCAACGGAAAATGCGTATTTATCTGGGAAGAGGAATCCCTCTAAATCAACTAAGGTATATTGAAATCCTAAAGAAGATATATACTCAGGATCGTTAGTTAGAGAAAGAAATTTGTTCTCATCAAAGATATCGTTCCCACCACTTTTTAAATCTTGAGCTAGTATCCTTGCAATCTCATCTTTTCTTAACCCTTCAGGTATTGTTATCCAAAGATCTAAACCTTTAGATTTTTGAATTGTTTGTGCTATCTCTTTAATATTTAAATTCTTTGGAATTTCATATGTACCAGCTTGGATTTTAGCTGAGAGGTCATTTAATTTAAGATACATTTTAAAATATCTAGACCAACTCTCTTTTAATATCCCCGCATTTACTAACTTGCTTATAATGGTGTCTACTGATTCGCCAGAAGAGATCTGTATTGTAATTCTCTCAGAGTCATCACTATTTGGTTTCTCTATTACAGAGTCATAGTTTAACTTCGCTAAAAGAGTAATTACTCCTACAGTAACTAAAGCCAAGAGGAATATTTTAATCAGACTTTTCATCATCTTTGTAATTAGAATTTAAGAATTCTTGAAGAAACATTGTAGCAGAAATCATATCAATTTTCTTCCTGCTAGACTTAATATTTTGTCCAAGAGATAGTAGCATATTTTGAGATTGATTAGTAGAATAACTTTCATCCTGGAATATAACGGGAAGATTGGTAATGTCTGTAAGTTTTTTTGCAAATTTATCTATCTTTCTTACAGAGTATTTATACTCTTCTTTAAATATTTGGGGTTTCCCTATTAATATGGTTTTAACTCTGTATTCCTCTACAACAAGTAAAATATCTTCAAGTATATCTTCTACATCTCTATTTTTTGTTATCCTTAATACCTCTAGTGGAGATGCTATTACTCCTTTGCTATCAGAAATCGCCAACCCAATTCTTTTGGTTCCATAGTCTATTGCTAATATTGGGTTTTGAACATTCATATTATTGTAAAACTGCTTTAATTCTTTTTATTCCACTTCCAACACTCTCTTGTTTTAAAATTTTAAACTTACCAAGAGATGAGGTATTTTCTACATGAGGACCATTACAAATTTCAATAGAGAAGGGATTTCCCTTTTCTCCTATATAGTAGACTTTTACGTTGTCGCCATATTTTTCTTCGAAAGCTGCAAATGGAACTAATGATAATGCTTTCTCTTTTGGCAACTCTTCGTAATGTACATCTAAACTATTTTTAATAGCGGTATTAACTAAATCTTCTACTTTTTTTATTTCTTCATCTGTTAGTTTTGTTGGATGAGGGAAATCTAGCCTTAGTCTCTCTGGGGTAATATTGCTACCTTTTTGATATATGTGTTCCCCTAGTACTTTTCTTAAAGAAGCTAAAAGTAGGTGCGAGGTTGTATGATATTTAGTAGATATTTCTGATGTATCTGCTAAACCTCCTTTAAATATTCCAACTGATGCTGTCCTAGATTGTTGTTGATGTCCTTTTTTTGATTCATCAAAGCCTTCGGGGTTTTTTACAACGATGTTTTTCTCTTTAAGAATTTCTTCGGTAACTTCTTTTGGTAATCCATAGCTTTCATACAATCTAAAAATGTCGTTACCAGTTATATCGTCTTTATTTATTATAAATCTGTCTAACTCCCTTAATCCGTTATTCATAGTTTTATTAAATTTCATTTCCTCTTCCTCTATCGTTTGTAATATTCTGTCTCTGTTACTTTCTAATTTGGGATATATTTCTTTAAATTGAGAGATGCAAATATCTGCGATTTCTCTTGTCAAAGAGTTCTCTATACTAAGTAATCTCCCATGTCTCATAGACCTTCGAAGTAATCTTCTCAGGACATATCCCTGCATTGTATTTGAAGGCGTAACTCCATCCATAACTAGAAGTATAGAGGCTTTAATATGGTCTGCTATTATTCTTTGCGATTTAATATTTTGGTTATTAGAGATTTCTTTAATCTTTTCTAATATTGGCTTGTAAATATCTATATCATATACAGAATCTACTCCCTGGCTAATCATTGTTAATCTTTCTAGCCCTCCTCCAAAGTCTACATTATGTCTTCCGAGTGGTAGATACATTCCATTTTCAAAGAGATACTCCATGAATACATTGTTTCCGAGTTCTAAGTATTTTCCACAGTTACAATTAACATTACAATTGCTCCCACAGGGCTTCTTTCCTGTATCAAAGAAGATTTCACTATCTGGGCCACATGGACCACCACTTGGGAGTCCCCACCAGTTATTTTCTTTTCCAAACTCTTGAATTTTTTGATTAGGGCCGACCTCTGCTTTAATTCCATATCTATTAAAAATCTCTTTCCATGTATCTATTGAAACAGTATCTTTTGGTATTTCCTCTTCCCCTTTAAAAACAGATACAAATATTTTTGATATTTCTATTTCCAATACCTCAACAAAGAATTCTGCAGTCATCTCTATTGCTTCTTTTTTGAAATATCTATTCAATGACCAATTCCCTAACATTTCAAATGTAGTACAGTGGAAAGGGTCTCCTACCTCATCAATATCATTTGTTCTTAAACATCTTTGAGAGTTAGTTAGCATATCTCCTAAAGGATGTTTTTCTCCTTTTAGGAAAGGTACTAAGGGAAACATCCCCGCATTTACGAAAAGCACAGAGGGATCATCTTCAGGAATGAGTGGAGCACTGGGTATTTCGATGTGATTTTTACTTTTAAAAAAATCTATATACTCTTTTCTTAACTCACTGTATTTGAGGTTTCTCATATTCAAGATTATATCAAAAGGGGTTAAGAAGTAGTATCTTTTTGTTGAGTATCTTCCTTTTCCTCTAGTTCTTTAAGTTGATGATACAGATTTTCTAAATCTGGTTCTGGTTGGGAATCAGAGAACATGGGGGTTATTCCTTCTACGGTAGTTAATCCTTCAGTATCCGTACCAGGTAATTCCTCTTGGGTATTTTTAAGTGCTTGTGCATCTTTATTCTCGCTAATTATTTCTGGTTCTACTGCAACAAAGACATCTTTGTTGCTTTCTTCATTAGATATTTGGGGTTCGGGAGCATCAAATTTCTCCTCCGTAAGTTTCTTAACAGGAGATTCGACGGGGATTATTGGAGTTTCATTTGTAATGGGGATAGATTCGGGAAGAATTGTATTTTTTGATACCTCTTTGGAACTATCTTTCCATATTAATGGAAGAAGTAGGGGTACAAATATAGCTAATCCTATTAGGGCAAGTCCTCCAAGTACTATGTAAAGAGTCCTTTTAGGAATTTCTAGGCCTAAAATCTTAAAACTGTCAGAGTCATAGTCTTCATTTTCTTGTCCAATGGTAAAAGTCCACTCTTTCTCTACCTCACCACCATTAGAATCTTTAAAGTAGATAGAGACTTTGTGTACTCCTTCGCTAAGGGGGTTTTGTGGGAGATATATAACAGTGTGTTCATTTTCCTCAACCTTGTTTATCTTAATTTCTTCTGTAATATCCCTGTCATCTAACTTAAAGATAATTGAGGAATCATCAATAGTGGCACCCTTTGCTGCCATTAAGGAGGCTTTAATTGTTGGAGTATTTATATTAATACTGTCTGTGCTTGTTGGAGACATATTTATTACCTGAGGGTCTGGTAGTTCTACTTTATCATCGGGTTCTTCTGGATCTTTTTCTTCTCTTGAAATTATTATCTCTTCTGAAATGTCCATTCCTATGCCTGTAGGGTCTTGATCATCTACTGCTCTCACAATTATTCTATATGTACCATCTTCTATATCGCTTAAATCTACACTGTAAGATGTTTGAGTAGGTGAAATGTTTGTATTAATGGGTTTCCATGTTAGTTCGTTTACTGGATTTGAAGAGATATATAGCTCGTACCTAATAATGTTATTATTGTCACTTGCTCCCCATTTCACATCTAAACTAGTAATCTCTTTTATTATTAGTGAACTCTCTGGGTCTATAATTGTTACTACTGGATTATCATTGCTTGGATTATTAACACTAATCACCCATGATTGTGCAGAAAGATGCTGACTGTATCCATCATGTATGAAGACATTAACTAGATAGCTTCCAGCCTTTTTTGTAGAGCCTCTAAACTTGAGTGTTAATTGACCACCACTACCATTATCAATTTCGGTTTTCTTAAGCCAATCCTCTCCCTTTGTAAAAGAGTACATGTAATTAATATTGTCCTGGTCTACATCCTTTGCTTCCAGTGTATATTCATATATTTCTCCCACCTTGATACTCTGTGATGGAATAGAAGATTTTGGCGTGGTAGTAAAATTCGGTTTTGTGTTCTCGGCTATTGCTTTTACGCCCTTAATGTCAAAAGGGCTACTGATTACACAAGAGTATGTATTACCTAGAAGATCAGTCATGCTTCCCTTTAGGTTGTAAGCTCTAGCTATACGCGGAGTGTAGGGGAAAGACTCCGTTACTCTATTGGTTAGAGTGTCTTCATATGATTTTGTAAAAAGGGAGGTTCCAGACTCATCTGTAATTGAAATTTCCTTAATTGAGGAACTTTGAGATAACCCATCTACTTGTATTCTTACCGTATTGTTAACTTGAAGGGTGTATGGATTAACATTAGGAAATGTAATTATACATGGGTTAAGATTACTTAACTCTATCTCTTCAAATGCCTTATTTCTAAAATCAAAACTAGAATTCTCGAGTAATGCGAAAATGAAAAAAGGCAACGTGAAAATTAATAGAAAAGTTAATAAAATACTTTTCTTGTTTCTTTTTATTGGGGCATGTCTTCGATCCATTAATATATATTATTCTTTATTTATTGCTAACTGCAAGTTTTAAATTAATTTCATTTTCGGCGGTACTTAAAATTGAAGGAATATATTTGTTTCTTTCAACATTATCTTCAATTGCATTTTTTAATATCTCCTCAACAAATCCCTGTTCACCTAATTGCCACGCTTTCATGTAAGGGGCCATATATGCAAGTGCTGAAAGATATTCATTACTTGCTAACTCATCATTCATAGAGACTCTAGAGTAAGGTTCTCCAAAAGCTCTTACCTTTGAAGCATTTTGATAAAGTCTTCTAAGTTGCTCTGGTTGGCTTAGGTATTCAACAAATTTCCAAGCCTCTTTACTACTTCTAGTCGTATTACTGACAGTAGTTCCCCAATATGATGAAAGATATGCTTCTTTATTGTTTGTTAATCTAGGTAATGGAGCTAATCCAAAATCTATATCCTCTGTTTCCTGTAGCACCTCTAAGGCTCTCCAACTTGTTCCAAACATCATGGCTAACTTTCCTTGAACAAAAAAAGACATATCATTAGGCAGATATCCTTCCCAAGTTGAATCTTCTGCTTTCGCGAAAGAGGTGTATTTTTCAAATGCTGTTACTGCTCTTTGGGAAGTTAAATTGATAACAGTTTTATCCTCTCCCATTATCTCTGCTAGGTTCTGAAGGAAAAAGTAAAGTAATATATCAGTTGAATGAGTGATATTTTCAGCTGTTCCAACAGCTAATCCTGATTGAGTTATTATTCCTTCACTATTTCTTTTTGTTAATTTCTGTGCTAAGTCCATGAAGGAGTCCCAATCAGTAGGGGGTGTAGAATATCCTGCCTTTTTAAGAAGATCTTTGTTATATATGACCATGAGACCATCTATTTGGAAAGGTATTGCATATATTTCACCATTTTTGCCTGTAAAATCTGAAAGTGCTGTGGGGTAAAATTCCTTTTCGTACGTTTCTTTAGTCATAATAGTTTCGGGTAACGGAGAAAGATATTTTTCAAATTTTGGTAACCAACTATTATGAATCATTGAGATATCTGGAGCTGGTTCATTTGTATTTTGTGCTTGTTCAAGTCTTGTGTATAGAAGAGATTCGTAGTTACTTAGAGGTTGAATAGCGTAAAAAATTTTAACACCAGGATTCTCGGCTTCATATTTTTCTATAATTGGGTGCATTGCATCTTCCTCTTCCCAGAATCCCCAGAAAGTAAGTTCGACATTTCGTGGTTCTTTAGGAATAATTGCAATAACTAGAAGGAACAGAAAGAAAACTCCTAATACAATTAAGAGTATCTTAATTAATTTCTTTTTTTTCTCGTCCATATATTTAATATATTACATAATTTAGATTCTTTCTGCCACAACTACCAATCTTTTTATCCCTGCACCTAATGGCCAACAGGTCATCATAGTTATCGTTTCTTTATCTCCTTGTGTTTTTAGTATCGAAAAATCTTCTGCAGACACTATCTTTTTATTTCTAACTACATATTTAAAGATTTCTTCATCCTTAGTAATTTCAACCATATCTCCGATATCAATATTTTCTAATTTAGTAAATATTGTTTCTGGGGTATTTGCATGGCTGTTAAAGAAAGTAATTACAGCACTATGACCATATATAAAGGAGTTTCCTCCATCTCCTGGAAGGGGCGTACCTTTGAAATGAGCTAAACCATATTTAAGATATTTGTCATATACCGCCTCATTTGAGCTCTCAACGTTTGGTGTTATTCTAATATCTTTAATTTCTATCTCAGGAATATTAATAGTTAGATTCTTGTTATACTCTCTATCTACAATTATCTCCTTTGTATTTTTAGTAGTAGGGTCATAAGTGAACAAGCCTTCATATTGAAGACCTTCTGCGTTTTTAGAAAGATTTTCAAAGTAACTTTTCCCTGGATCGTAGTAAGCAAATTCATCCTCTATATACTCTTTGTAAGTATCGGGGATTGGATCTTTCATCTGTTCTTGTTTTGATAGTTGTATCCTTCCCTGAATATATGAACTAAGAAGGGGGACTCCTTGACTGAGTAGAATTACTACTCCTACTATCCCAAATATCCAAGAGATATTCTTAGTCATTTGAGATACTTTTTTTTCACTTATTTTTTTTATTGTTATCCCTTCATCCATAATATTAAATATATTATCATTTCCGCTTTTTGATGTCACATGTTGGCAGTTCTTGTCTTTGTCTGCTAGAATATTGCCTGTATGGATAAAAGAGATTACTATGAAGTTCTTGGTGTAAACAAGGATTCAAAAATTGAAGACATTAAAAAAGCTTACAGAAAACTTGTTAAAAAGTATCACCCCGATGTAAATAAAGAGGATGGTGCTGAAGAAAAGTTTAAAGAGGTACAGGAGGCCTACGAGGTACTTTCTGATGATACTAAAAGGCAAGCATATGATCAGTATGGGCATGCTGGAACTAGTGGCTTTGACCCAAGAAGTGGGGCTAATGGTGGGGGGTATGAATATAGTTATGGAGGAACCCCTTTTGATATGGGGGACATATTTAATACCTTCTTTGGTGGCGGAAGTAATTTTGGTTTTGATTTCGGTTTTAGACAAGATACTCAAAAGAGAAATATCGGGGGTGAGAATATTAGGTACAAGATGAGATTTAGTTTTGATGAGGCGATGAAGGGTGGAGAATTTTCTGTAAAAATAAAGAGGAATGTAAAGTGCTCTAAATGTGGTGGTAGTGGAAGTGAGACTGGTAAGAGAAAAACCTGTGATGTATGTAAGGGTTCTGGTAGAGAAAGAAGGGTACAAAATAGTTTCTTAGGTCAGATTGCTGTAATGGCACAATGTTCAAAGTGTAATGGAGTTGGAACTATTCCTGAGAAAGAGTGTAGTAAATGTGGAGGCACTGGTTTAGAGTCAAAGAGTGAAAATACTAAAATTAGAATACCTGCGGGTGCATATGATGGTATGGTACTTCGTTTTAGAGAGGGTGGTAATGCTAGTTTAGATGGAAACTATGGAGATCTCTTTATTGAGGTAGAGGTTGAACCTTCTGAGAAATTTGAAAGACGTGGAAATGATTTGTATTCAGTTGAATCTATTCCAGCACATATAGCGGTGTTAGGAGGAAAGATAGATATTGAAACAATATTTGACAGTGTTAAATT
>DIFL01000024.1 GCA_002419125.1 Candidatus Dojkabacteria bacterium UBA5749
AGACAACAGTTTACTCAAATGAAACAGGTATTTGATGAGATATTGACTAATTTTACTGAATATTGTAGTATCGAACCCGAGCCAAAGAGTGAATTTAATAGTATTTCAATCACATTCAAAAAAGATGGCAAGACAAAAAACAAACAAAACAGCAATAAAGAGAGTAAAACTATCAAACCCGAAGGGGAACAGAAAAGCCAAAATGATGTACAAACAGAGTCATCAAGGACACCTCAAGACAAAGAGGTCTAGAAGGTCTAAAAGAAGGCAAGATAATGATAGGGTAGTAAATAGTAGTGTTAAGAAAAACTTAAAAAGAGTAGTTGTTAATTTAGGATAATAAGAATATGAGAGTTAAAGGTGGTACAGTTAGGAAAAGAAGACATAACAAAGTAATAGCTCTTACAAAAGGGTATAGGATGACAAAGAGCAAACTGTATAAAGTTTCTCACGAGGCTTTAATGCATGCTGGTCAATATTCATATAATGATAGAAGAAAAAGAGCAGGGCAATTTAGAACACTTTGGATTTCAAGAATAAATGCTGCATGTAAAAATAATGGTATACAGTATAAAGATCTCATATCTGCTTTAAAGAAAAAAAACATAGAATTAAATAGAAAAGTCCTTTCAGATATTGCATTAAATAATCCAGAGGTATTCTCTTTTTTAGTTAAATCACTTTAGAGTCCATATATTTTGGATATATTAGGACTCAATTAGAGTCCTTTTTTGTATTAACTTAATCTTTAAAATATAATATTGTATACTTTTAAGATAACATCATACAAAAATAAATGATTAATACTTTGGACAATATTAAAAACACATTACTAGAAGACCTAAACTTGCTTACTGCACAAGAATTAAAACAGAAATATCTCTCTAAAGATGGTGTAATAACAGAACTTTTTAAGGGTATTAAAGATATTGATGCCTCACAAAAGAAAGAGTATGGAGAGCAATTAAATAGTCTAAAAAGAGATTTAGAAGAAAAAATTTCTCAAAAAGCAAATATTAATATTAATGAAAAGTCTCTTGTTAATATTGATCCCACTGCACCCTTTGATATAAATAGTAGGAAAGATAAAAGACCTCATATCCTAGACCTCAAGGGCTCCTCTCATCCATTAATGCAGGAGTTAGAGATAATACTTGATATTTTCCAAAGAATGGGCTTTGATATCTTAGAAAGTAGACAATTAGATGATGATTTCCATATGTTTGAAAGTCTTAATTTTCCTAAAGGACACCCTGCAAGAGATATGTATGATACTTTCTGGACTGATGAAAATTTGGTACTACCAGCACATACCTCCACTATGCAAAATAGGGCACTAAGAAGATTTGCTCCACCACCAATAAGGGTAGTATTACCTGGGAGATGTTTTAGAAATGAGGCAACAGACGCTAGCCATGAACATACTTTCTACCAAATAGAGGGTATATATGTTGATGAGGGGATATCAATTGGAAATATGCAGGCTACTATTAAAGAGTATTTAGAACAGTACTTAGAAACAGATTTAGAAATTAAAATGCAACCTGCATTTTTTCCTTTTACTGAACCTGATATTGAGTTTGTAATTAGTTGTCCTTTCTGTAATAAAAAGGGATGTAGTACCTGTGCATATAGTGGGTGGATAGAATTAATGGGTTGTGGAATGATTCATCCTAATGTCCTTCTTTCTGGAGGAATAGATCCTCAAAAATATTCTGGTTTTGCATGGGGTGTAGGATTAGATAGACTGGTTGCAATAAAAAGAGGAATCAATGATATTAGAAAACTTAGAGATGGTGATATAAATTTCTTAAGAGCACTATAAATATATGAAACTCCCTATTAATTCACTAAAAGAGTTTGGACTGCAGAATTTAGAATTTGAAAAGGTATTAAATATAATATCTACTAAAATAGGTTCAGTTGAAGGGTATACTGACCTTTCTAAAATGTATGAAGGTATTGTTATAGCAGAAATCCTTACTAAAGAAATTCACCCCAATGCAGATAAACTAGGTGTATATAAAATATACACAGGAGAAGAAGAGATACAGGTTGTTGCAGGAGACAAATCTTTAGAGGTAGGGGATAAGGTCGCATATATAAGCCCTGGAAATATTGTTCCGTATACTTATGGAAGTTCTGAACCTATTAAGATAAAGGCTGTTAATATGAGAGGTGTTAACTCAAATGGTATGCTTTGTTCTCAAAAAGAGTTAAACATTGGTTCTATTAATGATAAAGTTTTCATATTAGATCCACAGGCTCAAGTAGGAGTATCTTTTGCCCACTATTTTGATTTAAATGATGTGGTTATTGATATTGAAAATAAGGCTCTAACAAATAGAGGAGATCTGTTTGGTATATTAGGTCTTGCAAGAGAGATAGCAACATCCCTTAATATGCCCTTTACAAGCCCTAGCTGGTATCAAGATGGGCAGAAAGAAATAAAAGCCTCATACATTACCTTACCAATAGAAGTAGAAAACAAAGCCTCTAATCTCTGCCCAAGGTATATGTGTATTTCGATTGATAACATTAATGTAAAAGAATCTCCCATATGGTTAAAATCCATCCTTTTAAGATCTGATATTAGACCAATTAATAACATAGTAGATATTACCAACTATTTAGCAATAATTACTGGACAACCTCTCCATGCATTTGACTATGACAAACTAATAGAGAATGATCCAAATAGTAAAGATACCGCACATATTACAATTAGAGTTGCCCAACAGGGAGAAAAAATTCAAACATTAGAAGGTAATGTTGTTGAACTTAGAGAAAACAACCTAGTAATTGCTGACTCTACTAATCCAATTGCAAT
>DIFL01000012.1:0-4451 GCA_002419125.1 Candidatus Dojkabacteria bacterium UBA5749
AATACATCCTCATTGGTAAGAGTACTACCCGAATTAGCAACAGATATAGATCTTCTATATAGCCAACTTGAACTATACCAAGCACTACCTTGCTGGGAGCTATTGGTAATTAAATAGTATGCAGTAGGTATACCTACTGCTAATACTAGTGCTGATGCTATTAATATACTTTTTTTTGAAATGGACAGTTTCTTCTCACTCATTTGTATATATGATAGCAGAAATGAGTTAAGAGTGAACTATTCTCTTGTAATTTCATAAAGAATGATTGAAGCACAGTTTGCAACATTTAAAGATTCTTTCTTTCCTCTCATAGGGATGTATATTTTTTTCTCTACCTTGTCTAATATATCTTGAGTTACTCCCCTTTTCTCATGACCAAATACTAATGCAATTTTGGGTGGATATTCTATCTTTTGGAAATCTTGAGCATCCTGGGTTAATTCTACTGAGTATATGGGTATTCCCCTCTCTTTCAATTCATCTACTGCTTCCATTGTAGTGTCGTAATGCTCTGAGGGAATCATTTCTGTTGCTCCTAGTGCGGTTTTATCTAATTTTGGATTATCTATATCTGTTGTCATACCACAAAGGTAGATTTTTTTTACACTCCCTGCTCCATCTGCAGATCTAAATATACTGCCTACATTAAAGGCAGAGCGGATATTATCTAAAACAATATGAATTTCCATTATCTAAATATGTTTTCTAATATGTAATCTAGGTCAATATTATCATCTTTAACTATCTCTTTTGCAACTGATTTAGCTCTTTTAAACATATCAATGTCTGTTAGGGATGCAATTTTAAATTGAGGAATCCCAGATTGTTTTAGACCGTATACCTCCCCTGGTCCTCTTCTTTCTAAATCATACTGTGCCACATCAAAACCCGAAGGATGAGAAGCAAAGTATTTTAATCTGTCTACTACCTCAATATTACCATCTTCATTTTTACTAGGTATTACAAAGCAAAAAGATTCTATTTCTCCTCTACCTACCCTTCCCCTTAGCTGGTGTAATTGAGCAAGTCCAAATCTATGGGCATCTTCTATAATCATTATGGTTGCATCAGGAATATCTATTCCTACTTCTATTACAGATGTAGAAACTAATACATTAATTTCTTTCTTTCTAAATTTGTCCAAAATTTCACTTTTCTCTTTCTCTTTTAATTTCCCATGCATTAATTCTATTGAGAAAGTATTAAAGTGAAGGTTTCTAAGATTTTCATACTCTGTTAATACTGCCTTGGCATCTAGTACTGCACTCTCTTCTATTAGGGGGTAAACTATAAAGGCTTGTTGAGTGTAATTGCTTTCTTTAATTATTTTTTTAACCCATTCAAAACAGTCATCTCTTTTATTGTATGGTACATATTTAGTAATTATCTCCTTTTGCATTTTAGGTTTCTCTTTTATTGTAGAAACTTCTACATTACCAAATACTATTTCAGTTAGACTTCTAGGTATTGGTGTAGCTGTCATTGTTAAGTAGTGAGGAATATTGGTTTTAGTTTTAAGAAGTTGTTGTCTTTGCTCTACGCCAAACCTATGTTGCTCATCTACAATTACTAGATTTAAATTTTTGGGGATATCACTTTTATACAGTACTGCATGAGTTCCAACTATTAGAGAGTTTGGGGATTTTGATTTACTTTTTTGTGAAGATATCCATATTTGAATATCAATATCAAATGGTTTTAGAAGTTTTTGAAATGTTTCAAAATGTTGTTGGGCTAATACTGTAGTCGGTGCAAGTATTACTGCACAAAAACCATTTCTAATACATTGAAGTATGGCAAGGGCAGAAACTACTGTTTTACCACTTCCTACATCTCCGTTAAGTAGTCTATTCATAGGGGTAGTTTTGCTAATGTCTTTTAGAATTTCTTCTATACTTTTCTTTTGGTCATTGGTCAATTCAAAGGGGAGGGAATTGATAAAGGATTCGGTTAATCCTGTGTCTTCTTTAATGGGAAGAGATTTTAGTTTCTTTCTTACTTCTCTTTCTTTTTCACTCAGTATTGCAATTTTTAACATCTCATCAAATTGTAATCTTTCTCTTGCTTTTAAAAGAGTCTCCTTATCTTTGGGAAAATGTATCTGCTCTATTGATTCCCCAAGTAAGGGCAAAGATTGTTTTGTTAAGATTGAGTTTGGTATTGGTTCTTTAAATATCTTTTTTATGTCTTTTTCAATTGGAATTATTGTGTTTCTAATTGTTCTTGATGAAAGACCTTCTGTTTCGTGGTATATCCCAATTATTTTTCCCAAATGTTTCTGTTTAGAGATATCTCCTGTATATTTCTCATACTTCGGGTTATATATACTTTTAGCTTTCCCTTTCTCTGTAATCTTTCCGTCAAATATATACCACTCTCCCTTTTTAAAAGTTTTAGTAAGGTAACTTTGATTAAAGTAAGAAAGCTCTACCAAAGAAGAGTTTTGGTCTGTTACTTTTACTTTAGTTAATACTTTATGTGTTCTTGTGTATATGTTTTTGGTTTCTAGTATTTGAGCCAGAAAGGTTCCCTCTTGAATAGATTTAAAATCCTCAATATTAAGTATCTCTGAGGTGTCCCTATATCTAAATGGAATATGAAAGAGTAAATCCCGAAGAGTTGAGATGTTTAGTTTCTGGAACTTGGATAACAG
Organism: Candidatus Dojkabacteria bacterium UBA5749; assembly: GCA_002419125.1. Classification (GTDB taxonomy): domain Bacteria; phylum Patescibacteriota; class Dojkabacteria; order SC72; family SC72; genus UBA2259. Next base: position 2,657 of record DIFL01000012.1, read on the forward strand.
GGTTAATCCTACTCCCTTGCGTGAGGTAATTAGATCGTCTAAGGATAAATCTTCCATACTAAATTGCGCCCATTATTGAGAAGATGATTGGTATGGTAATGCTTCCAATCATTATTACTGCAATTAGTATGCTTACTATTTTAGTTAATAACTGTTTTGTCTTTTTCTTCATATTTATATTCTACAAAGAACTAAGAACTTTTCCAAGTTTTTTGTATTTTACTTTTAGTTGAGGGAGAGTTAGCATACATAGCCCACTCCTGTTTAACACTTTTTTTACCTATTTGGGTAATTATTTCTATTTGGTCTCCTGTTTTAACTTGGTAATCTAATTTCTCTGCCTTTCCGTTTACTTTTGCAGATACCATTGCGTATCCTACATCGGTATGTACTTTAAATGCAAAGTCTATTACGCTGTCTCCTAAATCTAATTGTATAATTTTACCCTTAGGAGTAAATGCAAATACATTGTTTGGAAAGATATTTACATTAATCGGAATTGAGAGATATTGTTCTCGCAAAGAGATATGTTTATTTATCTCCTTGTGTACCTGTTCTACCCAACTGTATTTGTCTGAGGGGTTTGCATATCTACTTTTGCTTTCTTTGTATGCAATATGGGAGGCTGGTCCATAGGTATTAAAGTAATACATATCATGGGTAAGAATTTGGATCTCAATTATACTTGGAGATACTTCATCTAGAACAATTGGTCCTTGTAGGGCTTTGTATCCGTTTGGTTTGGGGTGAGTGATATAGTCATCAAATTCTTGAGTAATTATATCCCCCTTATCCATTATTTTTTCTAATATATCAAAACATGTTTCCTCTCTATCAGTTATTACTCTAAACGCAATTAAATCTTTAATATTAGAGATATCAACTTTTCCTGTTTCTTTTAACTGTTTTTTCTGTTTGTTGTAAACACTGTATATACTTTTAACTCTTCCATATACTGATGCTTGTGCAGATATGTTTTTTAGAATGTCTTTTAAATACTCGAGATATTTCTCTTTCATTTGGAATGTATAGTGGTTCTCCTCCATCTTACTTTTAATCATTCGATACTCTTCTGGTTTGTATATCTCCAATGCTTTTTCTTCTAGCTCTTTTTTAATCATATCTAAATTAAGGTACTCAGCTAGTGGTGCATATATGTATATTATTTTTTGTAATTTAGTACTTAACCTTTCTTTAGGCATATATTCAATGGTTCGGACATTATCCAATGTGTCTGCTAGTTTTATTAATACAGACCTTAAGTCGTTTGCATTGTTAAGTATGAACTTAGTCATAATTTCATATTCGGTGTCTGTACTTGCGGTAGCTTTGCTAATATCGTTGTAGTTATTGATAAGGGTAAGAACCTCTTGCCCGAATTCTGTCTCAATTTCTTGTGATATTTCTTTTTCTCTTAGGGGAGAGTTGGTGATGCAATTATGCAAAAGTCCAGCAATCATAGTGGTAGCATCCATACCCATTTCTCCTAGGGTTATTGCTATTCTAAAAGAGTGATTTACATATGGCTCTCCTGAAAACCTCATTTGATCTTTATGAAATTTTTCAGCGGTTAATATTGCTTTGTTAATGTCGTTTAAATATGCCTTGGGGCTTAACTGTAGAATTTGTTGCTTGTAATCAAGTTCTATCATTTAGATGGGTTGATGTTAGGATTAAAGTATTTCTATCCTATTACTATTTAGTAATATGTTTTATCTGATATACATGTCTTCCACACCTAATTACTGTATTTTGCCCTAATTGGATTTGTTTGCTCCAATCTGATATTTTTTCG
>DIFL01000012.1:4533-5000 GCA_002419125.1 Candidatus Dojkabacteria bacterium UBA5749
GGTAGTTGTGTGTCTATATCTTTCTTTTGGAAGATATCTTCAAAGTATTTCTGAGCATTTATTGCTTCTTGTTCTCCTTTAATTTCTTTTGTCACTTCAAAAGCTAAAAGCTTTTTTACTGTCATTGGGTTCTCACCACTTTTAATTCTTTCTTTTATTTCCTCTACTTGTGTTAATTCGTAGTTGGTGAGTATTTCAAATCCAGTTGGTATGGCAGAGTCATCAAAGGTCATAACTTTACCGAATATGTCATTTGGACTATCACTTAGTTTAATCATATTTCCTTCGCTTTTTCCCATTTTACTTCCATCACTTGTTTCAAGTAGTTTTCCTGCTAATACAATCTTTTCTTTATGTAATTTACTCATTATTAAATCTCTTCCAGTTAGCATATTAAAGAGTTGATCGTTTCCTCCTACTTCTACATCTATATCCATCATTACAGAGTCATATCCTTGCATTAATGG
>DIFL01000044.1:0-818 GCA_002419125.1 Candidatus Dojkabacteria bacterium UBA5749
ACCATGAGTATTTTACCATTAATATCAAAAAGTGGTGTTTTATCATCCCCTGCATCTATTCTTTCCTGACATAGGTCAACTATCGGTTGTAGTGTTACTGTAAGGTTTGGTTGAGCAATTAAAATTTCCTCAAGGGATATCTTTGCTTTTTTATAGTAGGACAAAGTTACATCTGAAAGAGTTTTTTCTAAATTTATTCTCAACGAATTAACCTGTGGTTCAACAGCGGAATTATTAAGAAAGGTTAATAATTCTTTTGAAGAAACTCCATAGTTATAATTGCCACTATCCGAGCTTATACTGTAGGTAGCTACTGCAACTACATCTCCATCTTCATCTAAAATGGGTCCTCCACTATTTCCTCCCTGTATAGCAGCATCAATTTGTACTAAATCAAATGTATTGTTTGTATTTGGTTTTATTGAACTTATGCTTCCTTTTGTAACACTAGAGCTTAATACTTGAGTATTACTAATTAATTCTGCATCATCAGCGATAACAGGATATCCTACAACATATATAGTTTGTCCAATTGAAAACCCTGTTGTATTTATTGGTATAGAGGGAAGATTAAAACTCCCTTCTACTTGTAAGACAGCTAAATCTGCCACTTCAGTAATTGCTGTATCGTCTGAGAGAAGAGATTGATAGTATGAGGTGAGAGGGGTACTTTCTATTAAGGTAGCCTTAAAGTATTTATCTTTTTCTAATAGCTCTCCACTTTCAGGGTCATTTTTAAATATGCTTTCTCCCTGTATATATATCTCCCTATCTTTGTCGGTAATTGTAATATATCCTTCCTTGTTTAAATCAACAAT
>DIFL01000044.1:907-1128 GCA_002419125.1 Candidatus Dojkabacteria bacterium UBA5749
CCCTCTATTAATGAGTCAAGATTATCTATATTTACTACATGAGCATTAGTAACGACCTGTCCGTTATCATTTATTACAAATCCACTCCCAAATCCTGTAGAACATATTGTGTAGGACTTTCCTTGAATATTTAAACCGTTCATGTTATTTGAGAATTTAACATTGTTACACTCTTTCCCATATATTCTCACAGTAGAGGCCTGTCCAAGAATCTGTGCCTT
>DIFL01000044.1:1211-3035 GCA_002419125.1 Candidatus Dojkabacteria bacterium UBA5749
TAATCATATCCCCATATTGAAAGGTATACTGTTTTGTTTTCTGAAAGAGGTTTGTGAATTACAGTAAGGTAGTCAACATTACTTTCCTCATTCTTTGAGAAAGAGGGTTTAACAAAAGTAAAAAGAGATATTTCAACACCGTTACTATTAACTGTCTCAATATAGTTTAAATTTGGGAAGAGTTTAGCAATTTTAGATTCTTTCTCGGTTCTAATACTTGCATTAAAAAATGGTAAGTCTTTATCAGTAGGAGAAAGATTTAAGTAGTTCTCTTTTTCCGAAACGGTAAACAAACGATTATCATATATGAATTCTATGCCTAATGGATTAGAAACATATTTAGACAGATAATTTTCATTTACCTCATTAAACACAAAAGTACTTGCTCCTTTTACATCACTATCGTTAATTATTGATTTTGAAAGGGAAAATATTCCAAAAGCTGTTAACCACATCACTCCGAAGAAAAAGAAAGCGTTTGTTTTAAGTGCATTAATCTGTTTTACTATTTTTTTCTTTTTCCCCATGACTAGAACTAGCAAATTATTAATAATAATCTAACATAGAAAAAAACTGATTACAAATCTTTATGTTTAGGAAATTATTCCTCCCCCTATCACAACATCTTTGTCGTAAAAGACTACTGATTGTCCTTTAGTAATAGCTCTTTGAGGTGTTTCAAAAACGATTTTTACATCTCCGTTATCCAATGGTATTAATTTTGCATTACTTTCTTTTGCTCTATATCTAATCTTTACGTTTGCATTTATTTCTTTATCAAGAGTATCAATAGAAATCCAATTCAATTTTTTAGCAATTAACTCTTTTGAGAGTAACTCACTTTCATTACCTAGTACAATCTGATTTGTTTCTTTAATGATATCTACAACAAACATAGGAGAACCTGTTACGATGCCTAATGCTCTTCTTTGTCCAATTGTATAATTACTTATACCTTTATGCTCTCCAATTACCTCTCCATCAGTAGATATGAACTCCCCAGGAACCGGTTTGTTTCTACTATTTTTCGCAAGGAAGTTTTTATAGTTATTATCTTTAATAAAGCAGATTTCTTGACTGTCTGGTTTAGTCGCAACTTTTAATCCTATCTTTTGTGCAATATCTCTAACCTCTTTTTTTGTTAAATTGCCAAGAGGAAATATGGTTTTTGACAGTTGTTCCTGGGTAAGATTGTAAAGGAAATAACTTTGATCCTTAGTTAAATCTTTTGCTTTTTTTAGAAGATATTTAGAATCTATTTTCTCAATATTTGCATAGTGACCTGTTGCTACAAAATCTATATGTAACTCTTTTGCTTTCTCAATCAAACCTTCAAATTTAATATATCTATTACATATAGTACAAGGATTTGGTGTTCTTGCGGAGTTATACTCTTGTATAAAGTAGTCAATTACATACTTTTTAAAGTCCGCTTCCATGTTAATAATTTGGTAAGGGATTCCCAATTTATCTGCAACTTTAGAAGCATCTTGACTTATTTCTATCTGATGTAATTTAAGGGTAACCCCTATTACATCATATCCTGACTTTGAAAGAAGGTATGCAGATACAGAACTATCTACTCCACCACTCAAACCTAACAACACCTTTTTATTTTTTACCTTTTCCATGTTTCTTGTTGTAATCGTCTATTGCTGCCCTTATACCAGCCTCTGCAAGATTAGAGCAGTGCATCTTAATAGGTGGTAGTCCATCTAATGCTTCTGCTACCTGTTTGTTTGTAATTTCTAAAGCATCTTTTAATTTTTTCCCTTTAACCATTTCTGTTACCATACTACTTGTAGCAACGGCAGCACCACATCC
>DIFL01000003.1 GCA_002419125.1 Candidatus Dojkabacteria bacterium UBA5749
TGGAAAATGATACTGTTACTGTCCGAGATAGAGATACAATGGAACAGAAGAGAGTTAAGATTGAAGATTTAAACTCTGTTATTAATTAACAGACTTCTAATATCTTATACCTAATAATATTTGTTCTTACTATTACTGTAATGGTATCTCCAAGTTTCGCTTTAAGTAATTTCTTTCCTAGTGGAGAGTCATCAGAGATATAGTTCTTTGAAGGATCTGCCTCTAAAGAGGATACCAACTTAAATTCCAGTATTTTATCTTTTTCTTTAACCTTAATTGTTGAACCTAATTGAATTTTTGTTGGTTCACATTTGTCGCCTTCTACTAGTAGTTCATAGTTATCTAGTATTTGGCTTATCTCTTTAATTCTTTTTTTTATAGATTCTTTTTCAGCAGAGATTATCCCTAAGTTTGCATCATCTTCATCTGAGTCTTCTCTTCTAGATTCTTCTAATCTATTAGCAACATCTACAAGATCTTTTTCTTGGAGTCTTTTTAACTCTTTTATTAAATCTTGTTCTTTTTCTTTTGTTATTTTGTATTTTTCTTTCTTTAAAGGAAACATGGCGATGGAAAATAAAGTAATATATCTAACATTCAAATGTATATTAGTATTCTATTTCATTTATTTATATTTAACAAGGTGAAACTATTTACTCATTTTTGACATTTTCTCTCTCCACTCTTTAATTTCTTTGTGATTTCCACTTAATAATGTGTCTGGTACTTTCCAGTTATTAAATATTTCTGGTTTAGTATATGTTGGATAGTCTGGGGTATTCGTATTAAAGGTTTCAGAGATTAGAGACTGTTCATTTCCCAATACTCCTGAGATTAGTCTTGTAATGCCATCAACTAGTACGAGTGCTGGTAGTTCTCCTCCAGATAGTACATACTCTCCTATTGAGAACTCCCAATCTACTAGATTATCATGTACTCTTTGGTCAAATCCTTCATAGTGTCCACAGAGGATAATATAGTGAGCGTCTTTAACTTCAGAGAGTTTTTTTAATTTGCTTTGTATTAATTTCTCTCCTTTTGGGGATGTTAATATTACTATACTGTTTTCTTCCTTTAAATCTTTTAGACAGTTGTATATTGGTTCTACTTTCATTACCATTCCTGGTCCTCCTCCATATGGTGTATCATCTACACTTTTATGTTTATCTAAAGCCCAATCTCTAAGATTATGGATTTTAATTTCAATTATTCCTTTTTCTTGAGCACGTTTAATAATGCTGCTATTTGTATATGCAGATATTACTTCTGGAAAGATTGTTACAATATCAAAATGTATCATATATATTTTTCTATCCTCTCATTAAACCATTCATATTTTAAATCAAAACCGTATATCTTTCTAAAAATCTTTAAGAATTCTTCTTTATTCTTAAAACCATTTAAAGATTTTAGAAATTCAAGTAATTTCTCTCTACCAAATTCTTTATCTAGTATTAATACCGCCCAACCAGATTCCTCATATATCCCGCTTCCTCCCTTATCAAAGAAATCTAAAAAAGCAGAGAATTTGATTATCTTCTTTTTTAATTCAAGTTGTCCTGATGAGTATATTGCAATACCTTCTAAAAGCCATCTTGGTCTATACTCACTAAAAAATATTCTACTATACAAATGACTAATCTCATGTCTTAACAATGCTTCATACTCTCGATCTGAGTATTTATGATTACTCTGTTTCTCATAGACATCTGGAGCAAGTAGATATACTTTATTTTGAGTACCCATTGTAGTACCTACCACCCATGGTTCTGTTTTATATCCATAGAGTATATCGAAATCTTTTCTACTTTTTATTAGGAATATATTAGGTTTATTCTCATTCCATTTAATTTGATAGAAAGTATCTAAATCTTTAATAGCTTTGTTGTAAAAAGATTCTATTTTCTTATCATTAGATTCCTTTAATCTAAGATCTGTAATCATTGGGAAAATCTTTTAGTTTAAATGGTACCGCTACAGGGAATCGAACCCTGATTGCATGATTGAGAATCATGCGTCCTAACCGTTAGACGATAGCGGCATAACAGGGTTATTTTATCATAAAAGGAAGGGTTTGATAAACAGATTGTTAATTATTGACAACTGTTTTAAATATATATATTATTGCACGATATAATTTTGATTTCCCTAAATATGAAAGGTGATAAATCAGAAGTACTTCTTACAAAAGAGGGACATCTAAAATTAAAAAAAGAATTAGAACATAGGGAAGGGGCTATTAGAAAAAAATTACAAGATACTCTTAATCAAATGAGAAGTCAGGGTGATTTAAAAGAGAATGATGGATATACTATGGCTGTTGATGATTTTCAAAGTAATGAAGAGAGAATCTTAAATATTAGGAAGATGTTAGAGAATGCTGTTATTGTTCAAAAAAGGAAAAGTAGTACTGTACAATTCGGTTCACATGTAAGTATTGAGTGTAAGGGTAAAATAGTTCGGAAATATCAAATCGTTGGTGAGGATGAAACTAATCCATTAGAGGGGAAAATATCATACAAATCTCCTTTTGGTAGTTCTCTTTTAGGAATGAAAAAGGGTGGCAAGGTCACTATTGATACTCCTTCTGGGAAGATGGAGTGTAAAATTGTAGAGATTGAGTAAGTTATTTATGAAGGAATGTTCCTTTTTTCATTACACTCTTTAGGGTATATTTCTCATAGAGTAATTTCCCTCCACTCACGTTGAAGGCTATATTTTTCTTTTCACAGAATATTGAGCACTTTGCATCAACTGGCATGTGTGAGTTAGGAGTGTGACTTTCATTGGGTAATATGGAAAACATTTTAAAATATTCTTTCCATGTCATATCTCTTATTGGTTTAGCTTCAAAGTATTCTTTTGGGTCTTTGTCATAAATAT
>DIFL01000035.1 GCA_002419125.1 Candidatus Dojkabacteria bacterium UBA5749
GAAAGAACAAACATCATCTTAATTACTCCGTTACCAATCTCTTCTTCGATCTGTTTGGGTGTAGAAAGCATCTCTAATGCATCCTCTACCTCTTCGGTTAGTTTGTATATTATTGAATAGGAACGAACTAAAACTCCACTTTTCTTTGCAATTTCTTCAACTCCCTTCTCAATACCCACTTCAAAGCCTAAAACAATTGCCTTTGAAAGTTTAGCCATTTCAATATCTTTATTTGATATACCACCAACTCCATCAGATACAATATTTACTATATACTCCTCCTTTTTCATTTTCTGTAATGATTGTTTTAAGGCTTCCAGAGAACCCTGGGAAGAACTCTTAACAATTACATTGAGTTGAGTGTCACCATCTTTTATCTCTTCATCAAAAATTGAACCAAACATATCATCTTCTACAATACTTTCTGTTTGTGCAATTACCTCTTTTGAATACATACTCTCAAGTAACTTAGGGTTATTCTCTTTAAGAATGTAGACTTCAGATCCCAAAGGAATGAGGTTAGAAATTCCTAATATTTTACCACCACAACCACAAGAGAGGTCGCATATATTTTCCCCTTCCTCAGTAACGATACCTTTGACTTTCTCGATATTTATCTTGCCCTCTTTTTTATATCCTAACCATGAACCCTTACATAGGTCTCCACTACTTAATACTAGAGTTGAAACATTTCCTCTTGTCTTATCCTTAATAGATTCTAAAACAAATGCCTTAGCAACAATACCCTCTTCTAGATTACCTCTTTCTTGCAAACCTTCAACCTGCGAAACTAAAGTAATTAACTCTAAAAGTTCCGATATACCCTTACCTGTTTTACCTGAGACTTCAACTACTGGGATATTACCTCCCATGCCCTCTACTTGAAGACCTTCATTGGTAATATCTCTCTTAATCTTAGTAATATCAATATCTGGTAGGTCTACTTTATTAATAACAACAATGGGTTTTGCCAAAGATTTTTTAATAATTTCAATAGATTCAATAGTTTGAGGTTTAACACCATCATTTGCTGCAACAACTAATAGTACAATATCTGCGATACTTCCTCCTCTAGATCTCATCAAATCAAAAGCTTCATGACCGGGAGTATCAATAAATGTAATTCTTTTAGAAGAATCGTTGTTAAGAGAAATTGTAAATACTGATATCTTTTGAGTTATACCACCTGCCTCACAACTCTGAACATGAGCCCTTCGAATGTAATCAAGTATTGTAGTTTTCCCATGATCAACATGACCCAATATTGCAACAATTGGAACCCTGCCTTGAACACAAATTTTGCCTTTTTTATCACTTTTAACCATATTAAACTACTAATTCTCATCTTAATTCTTACTCTTTTTTAGGTGTGTCAACAACCTCGTCAGCAGTCTCTTTAGCATACTCCTCAACTGCATCTACTTTTTCCTCTTTTAGGCTCTCTTTACTCTCCTCCTCCTTAATATCTTCCACAGTTTCTCCCTGTGCTCCAACGATATCAATTTTTACACCAGTTAACTTCCATGCCAGTCTTACATTCTGACCATCTCTTCCAATAGCCAAAGATAGTTGATCAGACGGAGAGATAACGGTTGCAGTATCGCCAGAAATTTCTACAGAATCTACCTTAGCTGGGCTTAATGCATTTGCAACGAACCTATCTAATTCCTCATCCCATTCAATAATGTCTATCTTTTCTGCACCTAATTCGTTCATTACATTTGCAATACGAATACCTCTTTGACCAACACATGAACCAATTGGATCAATACCGTCTTGATGAGAGACTACTGCAATTTTACTTCTAGAACCTGCTTCTCTAGCAATAGCCTTTATCTCAACAACACCAGATTCAATTTCAGGTACTTCTAATTTGAATAACTCTATTAGAAATTGAGGATCTGCTCTTGAAACAAGAATCTCAGAATCTTCAATACTCTTAAGTAATACTTTGTATCTTTCACCAACTCTATAGAATTCATTAGCAATCTGCTCCTCTTGTGGCATGTATGCGACAGCCTTTCCAATCTCCATAATGGCAGAACCTTTCTGCATTCTTTGCATCAGAGCTGTATATACCTCTCCAACCTTATCACTGAATTCACTTATTACTGCATCCTTTTCAGATTCCCTTATCTTTTGAAGTAAAACCTGTTTTGCAGTCTGAGTGGCAATTCTTCCTAAATCCTCAGAAGGCATCTCTATCTGTATTGAATCACCAACCTCAACAGAAGGAGAAATTAACTCTGCCTCGCTTAATGCAATTTCAGTTTCAACATCCTTGACTTTCTTTACAACAACCTTAAGAGCAAAAAGTTTAAACTCTCCTGTTTCTCTGTCTACCTCAACAGCAAGATTACTTCCAAGTTTGTCATCAATTTCCTCATAGTCTACCTTTCCATATTTCTCTTTTTTTACTGCACTTAATATTGCAGACTCTAGAGCCTTAAAGACCTCCTCCTTATCTATTCCTCTTTCTGCTGATATTTGATTAATAGCAGCAACTAATTCTGAAGTCATAGCCATTGTTAAATATAATAATAATTTATAATTACTAAAAAAAAGGTGAGAAAATATCTCACCATCCCTACAATATTCAATCCACTGATAGTATACCATATATATACAAAATTCCAAACAGGTGGAATTTACATCTTACCAAGCTTCTCCCACAGTCCCTTTTCCTCTCTACTTAGCTTTCTAGGAATATCTACATCTACCCTAACATAAAGATCACCTCTTAATTTCTCCTTCCCCAGAATCGGAGATCCCTCTCCTTTGACCCTAAATATTGTTCCGGGCTGGGTACCTGAGGGTATTTTCAATTTAACACTGTCAAATATTGTTT
>DIFL01000055.1:0-1644 GCA_002419125.1 Candidatus Dojkabacteria bacterium UBA5749
CTAGAGTATCCATCACAAATTGGTAGTCACTCTTAATTACATCTAAAAGGTTATTTTGTTCTTTAAGTAGATTATTTGCCTGTTCTATTATGTATGGGTCGTTAATCTCCCAATACTGGGTAGGGGTAAGATATTTATTTAAATTACTATCTTTTTTTATACTATTTATATATTCCTCAAACAAAGGATTAGGAATTTCTGATTTAGATTCAATAGGGTCTTGTTCTAATGTAATATATCCAACAACTGATATTTCACTCTCTTTGTTTGCAGGTACTTCAAATGTTCCTATGACATTTCCCTCTGAATCAGTAAATAGTTTAGTTGGTTTAGGCTCAATACTTTCAATTTTAACCTTTTGGTTGTTTTCAGAAAACTCTCTTGGAAGTGCTAATTCATATATGTTTGTAGAGAGCGCAGTAATTGCTGAGGAATATTTCTCTGGAATTATCTTATCTGTTTTATCTGTTTTTAGGGTCATTTCAAATTTAAAATACTGTTTGGTTCCAAATTCTAAATATACAGGTTGTCCTAATCTGTCTTTAGCATCAAAGGAATATCTAATTTGGTTGTTTTCTTCAGTTTTTTGAAAGTTCCTAGGATATATCTTTACTAATTGAGGAATATTCTCGTCTACCTGTATGTGAAGGTTGTAATATATTAAGGCAGAGGTTTTTGTATCATCATGAATTTGCTCAAATTTAGTGTCCTTATGTAAAGCAGGATATTCAATCCTAATCCAGTTATGTATGTTTTTAACATAGTCATGAGTAGAAAAATCTATATTAACAATATATTTCCTCGAATATGTTGTATCTCTGTAATTAGGGACATCAATATACATACCCTCACCATACTCTAGTTCTCTAATAGAGAAGGGGACGGCATTCCCAGAATCGTTAGTTACAGAAAGAGAGTTTTTCTTAAAATCTCTTTCATTTTTAATATATTCGCTATCGTCAGAAATTAAGTCAGGTAAGTGGAAGGAATGTTGGCCTTGTGTAGAGAAGTAGTACTGCTTGTCTTTTACCTCTCTTGTAAGTTGTATTCTTACTTTTACATAGTCACTACCTGTTGTGTAGTTTACGGTAGTATCGTTAATTAAAAAGAAATCGTAGTCAACAGCAAATGCGCTACTTTTTGTAATAGTGAACAGAAGAAGGGAAAAAAGAAGTATATATATTTTCTTGGACAGTTTCATATTAAGATATATTACTTTAGAATTAATATATTTGGAAGTGGTATAATCAAAACCTTAATATGTATTATTAATATATGGAAGGTGTAACAAGGTCTCATTCACTCTCTTTGGGAATTGTGGGCTTGCCTAACTCAGGGAAGAGTACTTTGTTTAATGCTTTAACTAAAAAGTCTGTTCCTGCTGAAAATTATCCCTTTTGTACGATAGATAAAAATATTGGAGTAGTACAAATACCAGATGAGAGATTGAAAAAGATGTCGGCCTTTTTTCAAGCAGAAAAAATTGTTCCTTCTGCTATGACTTTTGTTGATATTGCGGGATTAGTTAAAGGTGCCTCAAAAGGGGAGGGTCTTGGGAATCAGTTTCTTTCTCATATTAGAGAGGTTGATGTAATACTTTATGTACTCCGAGCTTTTGAGAGTGAGTCTGTTGTTCATGTATAT
>DIFL01000055.1:1724-11589 GCA_002419125.1 Candidatus Dojkabacteria bacterium UBA5749
GGTCAGGAGTTACCGAGAGCATTGGGATGGAGTTAAGTACACTAGAGAAAGTTTTAAAATGGTTAAATGAGGGTAAGCCAGTTATTGATATGAAATTAAATGAGCAGGAAAGCAGAATTGTTTGCGATATGTGGTTGTTAACTAACAAACAGAGAGTCTTTATTCTTAATACAAAAGAGGGTTTGGAAGAGAAGAGGATAGGGGAATGGAAAAAGAAGTTAGGGGAGATTTCAAATGATATTAATAACGAGTATGTGTTGGATGTTGATGTTAAACTACTTTCTGATTTAACGAGTTTGAAGGAAGGAGAATTAGAGGAATATATTGAATTACTAGGTAAGAGACCAACTACAGTAGAGGATGTAATAAAAAAAGCATATGAGAGATTAAATCTGATTACTTTCTATACAGGTTCTCAAAAAGAGTGCAATGCTTGGAGTATGCGCAAGGGTGCAGATGTAAAAAGTGCTGCGAGTGTAATTCATACGGATTTGGGTAAGAATTTTATTACAGCAGATGTCGTAAATGTTGATGAGTTAATTGAGGTTGGAGGGTGGGTTAATGCAAAAGAGAGGGGGATAATAAAAAACAATGGAAAAGAATATATTGTTAAGGATGGTGATTATATTGTCATATTGGCGAATACATAATACAATTGATATATCTGTATTTTTCTGCTAAAATCCATTCGCTAGTTTAATATAGTTAAAATATATATACAAATGGCAAGAGAAAAGAAAAAGTTAAAAACATATGAGTTAATGGTTGCTCTTAAGCCTTTACTTCCTGATGAATTAAGAAAAAGTATGCATAAGGAATTTGTAGATATGATGAGTAAAGATGGGGGAGAGGTATTAGATGTTGATGTATGGGGAAAAAGATATCTTTCTTACAAAATACAGGGTCACAACGAAGGGTATTACTTAGTATATAACTTTGTACATACCCCAAAAAATATTAATGAGATGAAAAGAGTATTACAATTAAGGCAGGAAATTTTGAGATTTATGATTATTGAAGTTGATAATACAGAGATAATAGGGAAGGGAATTAAGAAAAAAGAGATTGAGGTGTAGTTAAGTATTTTTTAATATTAGGCTGTTAAAATAGAGGTAAGTTAAATTTATATATATACAAATATGTCAGCAAGGTCTTTAAATAAGGTTCAGTTGATAGGTAACTTAACTAGGGAACCAGAGTTAAGATATACCACTGGTGGAACTCCAGTAGTTACATTCGGTTTAGCAACAAATAAATCTTGGAAAGATCAGGATGGGAATGTTAAAGAAATCGCAGAGTTTCATAACATAGTTGCATGGAATAAGATGGCTGAAATATGCCAGCAGTTACTAGCTAAGGGAATGAAAGTATATATTGAGGGTTCTTTGTCTACAAGATCATGGGAAGCAGATGATGGTTCTACTAGATATAAGACAGAGGTAAGAGTAAACGATATGATTCTTTTAGATAGTAAAGGTAAACAGGGTGCAGGATTTGATGCAGATGTACAACATCCAACAGAAGAGCCAGAAAGTGTTCCAGAAGAGGAAACTACTCCTGTTGATGATACAACTACGAATGAAGATCCTTTAGAGGATTCTGATTTACCATTTTAATTTTATTGATTAGTAGTAATGGAGGAAGGGAAGATAGTTGAAGAGAAAAAGATAGTAGTCCCAACTTTAGATGACGTATATGATGAAAAGAGCGTCACTGAAGACGAGGGGGAAAATACCTATGGTGGTAAAAAGAAACCAAGAAGAAGAAGAAAGATAGTTCAAAATCTCTCTTGTCCTTTGTGTGATTCTGGGGTAAAAGAGGTCTCTTACAAAGATGTATATCAACTTAAAAAGTTTACTTCTGTTAGAGGAAAGATAATATCTGTTGAAAAATCCGGTGCTTGTCATAAACACCAAAAACAGTTAAAGAGAGCCATTAAAAGAGCTAGGTTTATGGCATTGTTACCGTATATCTCTAGAGAATAAGTTAAACAAGTTGATTTTGAAAGGAGGCATAAAGCCTCCTTTTTGTTTAAAAAAAGTCATTTTACTGGTAAACTAGTATAACAATGGATACACTGCCCATGTTTAAAGAAAATGCATATTTAACACTCGTTATTAAGGATAACTTTATCTATGCTAATTTAGCATATTCTAATTTGGTTGCTCAAAGGACTTTTGTTCTTTCAGATTCAACTGATCTTTCTCCTCTAAAATTTAGATTAGATGATTTTACCTTTACTAAAGATTTCTGGTATGAATATTTTGATTCTTTAGAAAAAGTGTTCGATTGGGATATTGTAGATAGAACATACGAAGGAGCATTTAAGATAAAGGGGTTTGAACATGAAGAGGTTGGTGTCTCTGGTATTAAGATCTTGGTAGATGATAATCAACCATTTTTTAAAAACATATTTGTTTCTTTAAAGGAGTTTTCCAGAGATGTCTCTATTAAGCTTTTAGATGATAAATATATTAATCAGTTATTAACTGGTTTTCTGGATAGAATGGGGTATAACCAAATAATATGGATTGATTTAGATATCTCCCATTTCTCTGTGTATAGTGCAGTTAGAGAAAATGTTTTAAATGGGATGTTTAATAAGGTTGTGGATACTAAAATAAATATTACTTCATCAAAGATAGATTGGAGCAACGAGATAGGATTAATCGACTTTATTAAAACATCTAAATTACAATCTTTTCTGTCAGGAGAGTGCTCGGAAGAAGATTTAACTAATAAATGGGGAAACCTTATTGCACATAGTTGTGAATATATTACTGACCCTGTGTTACACGATGTTTTAAGAGCTTTTACAACTCTCCAGTTGCTTTCAATTAAGCAGTCCAATTCGGACAAATTAAACGGAGCATTAAGTTCTACTTCTGCAGTAATAGTAACTGGTAATATTGCTCATCTGCTAACTAAAAGAGAACTTCTTTTTTCTGTAATAGATGGTTTAGAATTAGAGGGTATGTTTGATCTTTTCCTAGATGAAGAAAACAAACTGTTTGCCTTTGGTAAGAGCATTATTGATAAAGAAAAAGCTCAAGATATTGTTATTCTTCGCGGAGATGTATTACCTAAAGCAATCAAGGTTTTGATACCAGAAGTACCTCTTAAAAGTAAGAGTAAAGTTATATTTGCAGGTAAGGTATCTGCTCAAAATGTTGAACCTAGAGACATATTTGCCTTTGGATCTTCCCTTCAAATTCTTAAAATACCTTCTTTGGGAGAGAAGATAATTATTGGAGGTGAATTAAAAAATGGAACTGTTTTCTCTCATTACACATTTAGCAATATAGAGTTTCTCTCAACTAAAAGAAGTTTTGAGTATGAATATCTAGTAATAGATGCAAGAAGTAGACCAATAGTGTATGGTCCGAATCCACAAAATAATAGAACTAAATTTAAGATATGGAAAGATGCAGATACGGAGTAGAGTCTTTGAAAAATGTACAGATTACAGGTTTAATATCCCTCTTTTGGGAAGTGATAAAACGAATATTACAGTTGGAAAGCTTAATGTCGGGGATATCCTTTTTGAGAGAAGTGATTCTACTTTAAAGAAGTCTATTAATATCGCAGACGTGTTACATTGTAAGGGAGATCAGTGTTCAAAATACATTGTTAAAATAGATGGGGAATATGTAGAGAAAGGAGAGGTATTAGCGAATAAGACCTCTTCGGGAAAACTCTCTGTGACTGAAATAAAATCTCCAATATCAGGAGTATTAGATCTAAGTAGGGTAGATTTCGGATATATAGATATACTCGGGGAAGAGGGAAATACCGTATTAAAGAGCGATTTCGATGGGAATATACTAGATATTAACCCAATAGATGGTATTACCATTTCTGCACAGGCAGTAGCAGTAGATGGGGTCGTAAGTAGTAAGGGTAGGGAGAAACTATTCGGGAAATTAGAAATACTTTCTGATGGTAATACTATATTAAATGAAGAAGCACTAGATGTTGACTATACAGGAAAGATAGTATGGGTGGGTCCATATCTTTACAATCGGGTTGCTACGGAACTTTTTGAGAGAGGTGCTGTTGCTGTACTTACATATGCAATGTCATATGTTGAATTTAGAGAGATTGGTTTACCAATTATGATTCTTGGAGGGTTTGGTTCTGTGCACTGTGATATTGAATTTTTAAAGAGGTTTATTTCTTTTAAAGACAAATTTGTAATATTGGATACTTCTCAAAACCAGTTATTTATAGTTTCAGAGAGTAATTTTAAAAATAACGGTTGGTTTGTTAATCAATACATTAATCAGACTGTTATATCCAGATCCTCTGCAACCTATGGATATATTGGTAAGATTACCGAATATGATCCTGATACAAATAATATTCTTGTTGAATTTGGTAAAAAGGGTAGGGCATTGATGAATATGGGATTAGTTGATTTTATCGATTTGTAATTACCCATTTCTATGAATATAATAGATTTTAGAATTTACTTTAAATAACTAAATGTATGGAAAATAACGGAGGAAAAGTCTTTGGGGTGTTAATCTTAACAGTAGTAGCTTTCTGTGGAGGTATTATCTTTGGAAGAAATATTAGTCCAGTATCAAATGGTACGATGAGTTTTAATAGCTCAAAGAGTGTAAATATAGATCTCTTTTGGGATGTATGGAATGTATTAGAAGATAAGTATGTTGAAGAGAAAAAGGTCTCAGAGGAAGACAGAGTATATGGTGCTATTAAAGGTTTGGTAGATTCCTACGGCGATCCTGCTACAATTTTTCTTACCCCGCAAGAGACTCAAGATTTCAACGATTTAAATAGTGGTAAGTATTTTGAAGGGATTGGTGCTGAGTTAGGGTATAGTGAGGGTTCAATTATTGTAGTTTCCCCACTAGATGGTTCTCCAGCTAAGGCAGCAGGGATTAGACCAGGTGACTATATTCTTTCAGTTGATGACTACGAAGTTAAAGCAGGGGACAATATATATGAGATTGTTGAAAAGATTAGAGGTGAATCCGGGAGTACAGTTAAACTTAGAGTTTTACATAAGGGGGAGTTAGAGCCTGTTGAAATTGAGATTGAAAGAGGTGAGATTACAGTTCCAAGTATGACTTTAACTTATGTTGGAGACAAAAAAGATATTGCATTTATAGATATCGCTAGGTTTACTGAGTCGTCTCTAGAAACTTGGAATAATAAATGGGATGAGGTTGTACAAGATATTGATTCTAAGAATGTGAATAAGGTGTTAATTGATTTAAGAGGTAATCCTGGGGGATACTTTGATGCTGGTATATATGCAGCAGACGATTTCTTGGATATTGGGAAGGTAATCTCTCAGCAGCAAGACGGTAAGGGTAATATACAGAGTTTTGATGCAACAAAGGGTGGAAGATTACTTGGAAAGAAAGTAGTAGTACTAGTTGATGAGGGGAGTGCTTCTGCTTCTGAGATTTTTGCGGGTGCACTACAGCAGAATGGTGTTGCTACAATAGTTGGTACTAAAACATATGGGAAGGGTACTGCTCAAAGTATAGTTGATCTTTCTGCTGGTGCAAGTTTACATATTACTGTCTTGAAATGGTTACTTCCTGACGGCTCTTGGTTAAATACAGAAAACTCAATTACTCCAGATGTAGAGGTTGAAAATAGTGTTGCAGATTTTATTCAGGGGATAGACAAACAGTACAACGAAGCTTTAGTATTAATAAATAAATAAATTAATATTTATATACAACCATGGAAGAAATAAAGAAAGTAGATGAAAATAAAAAGGTTAAGAAAGTTGATAGGGTTGAAGAGATAGTTAAGCCAGTAGTAAAGAAGGCCCTTACAAGTAAATATACGGCTATTTTTGGTTTCTCCTTAATATTTTTGGGGGTACTTGTTTGTATTCTTATCGCCTTAATCTTTTTAATAAAGTATTACCAGATGGAGGATGATGGCAGATTAAATATTGAAGATACAAAGCAACCAAATATTACTATTACCCAAGATGAGAATGTTGTTATTAATGTAGTAAAAAACTCTTCTCCTTCTGTTGTAAGTATTGCTGTTAGCCAAGTTCTGCTAAAAAGGGGAGAGGGTCTTGTTGATGAAGTAAGTAATATTGGAACTGGTTTTATTGTTGATCCAAGTGGAATAATTGTAACTAATCAACATGTAGTCTCTGATGTCTCTGCTACATACAAGGTTATAACTAGTGAGGGTATAGAGTATGAAATAGTGGAGATTGTAAGAGACGATAGTAATGATATTGCAATTTTAAAAGTAGATGCCAGTAATCTTCCATCGTTATCACTAGGAGATTCAGACAATCTTGTTGTTGGTCAAACAGTAATAGCTATTGGTACACCTTTGGGAGAGTATGCAGGGAGTGTTACAACGGGTGTTATTAGTGGTACTCATAGATCTGTTACAACCTCTTCTGGTTGGTTTGGTTCTACTACTAAAACCTATGAGAATGTATTACAAACAGATGCAGCAGTAAATTCTGGTAATTCAGGAGGACCTTTAATTAGTACTGAGGGGAAAGTAGTTGGTATTAATTTTGCTACTACAGCAAATGCAGATAATATTTCTTTTGCTCTACCAATTAATATTGTAAAGCAGAGGTTAGAGGAGTACAGAGCATATGGAAAATTTATTAAACCTTATGTAGGTATTTCATACCAGATGATTTCTCCGTATCAAGCAATCTACTATACAGATGTTGTTGCTGGAGCCTTAGTAATGAATATAGACTTAGAAGGCCCTGCATCAAAAGTTGATATTAAGAGAGGTGACATTATTGTAAAAGTAAACGAAAAAGAGGTAGAGGAATCCTTTGCATATATTATTCAGTCTTACGAAGTGGGTGATGAGATTACTTTAGAAGTATGGAGAGAGGGTAAAACTCATACTGTTAAAGTTACCCTTGTCGAGGCTGATTAGTAAAGATTTTAAGAAATCTTTTTCTTTCAAAACAATCTAATATCTCGTATATATCTGCATTAGGAAAACACCTTTGTATTAATTGTTTTGTGTTATCAAATATAGCACTTTCTGTTTCGATATATATGAGTTTTGGGAAGGATTTATTTGATAAAAGTTGTTTAAAAAGCCCTTTATAATACGTTAAACCATCTGATCCTCCATCTAAGGCAATTTTTGGCTCGTATTGTAAGACACTTCTATCTAATTTTGAATATTGTTGCGTTGGTATGTAAGGTAAGTTCGCAATTACCAATGTATCTGAGGTAATATTTGGGACTTTCTCTATAAGATTATTTTCTATCCATTTAATCTTTTTTGATTTTAACATTGTTTTTTCATTGAATTTTGCAATATCTAACGCCTTTGAAGATATGTCTGTAGCAATAAAGGAGTAGGGTGAACTACCAAGGATAGAGGCAATAGAAATAATGATACAACCACTTCCTGTCCCTACATCAATAATATTTGTAATATTGTTTTCTCGGATTAACCTAACACAATCATATACTATCTGTTCTGTCTCTATTCTAGGTATTAAAGTATCTTTTGTAACTTTAAACTTGTGATTACAAAACATTGCATAACCTTGAATATATTCCCAAGGATATCCTTGTGCTAATTTCTTAAGTACAGATTCTGATCTCTTTTTATTTGATGCTAGGTAATCAACGATTTCTCTGGAAATTCTATATGCGTCTGGATAATTAATAGAGGACAAGAATTTGTTTATTCTGTAGATAGCAGAAAGATTACTGTTCATTTTTTAACATCTCTGACTGTATACCCTCTCTTACATCCTCTATGAGTTGTTCTAAGTCACCTAACATAATTGACTCTATACTATGCCATGATTTTTTGACTCTATGGTCTGTAATTCTGTTTTGAGGAAAGTTATATGTCCTTATCTTTTCAGCTCTACTTGCACTTCCTATTTGAGAGGATCGCATATCAGATCTTTTTGCATCTTCTTCGCTTTTCTTTCTATCATATAGTCTGGATCTAAGGTTAGCCATTGCTTTCTCTTTGTTTTGGGCTTGATGCTTTGTTTCTTGGCAACTTACTACAATACCAGTTGGAAGATGAGTAATTCTAACTGCAGAATCTGTTCTATTTACACATTGACCTCCCGCACCTGAGGCTCTCATTACATCTATTCTTAAATCTTCTGGGTTTATCTCAATATCAATATCTTTAGCTTCAGGCATTATCGCTACTGAAGCTGTAGAGGTATGTATTCTACCTGATGCTTCTGTAGTTGGGACTCTTTGTACTCTGTGTACACCACTTTCATACTTTAAGTTTCTGTATACATTCTTACCACTTATGTGTGCTATCACCTCCTTGTACCCGCCCGCCTCTGAAACATTACTATCAATTATTTGAACATCCCAACCTTTATTTATTGAATATGTTTTATACATATTAAATAGATTTGAAGCGAAAAGAGAGGCTTCTTCTCCACCTGCACCAGCCCTAATTTCAAGTATTACGTTTCTACTGTCATCTTCATCATGGAATTTCCTATTAACTTGTATTTTCCTTATCTCTTTTTCAACTTCCGCAATATTATTGATTACTTCCTCAATCTCTTGATTTGCAAGTTCTTTGTACTCAGGGTCTTCTGAATCATTTAATATCTCTTTTGCTTGTTGATATTTATCAATATATTCATATATTTTTAATATATTGTAATAGAGGTTACTAAAGTAGGTTAAATCGATGCTAAGTTGGGACATATCCTCTCCAGTATTATGTGCATTTTCCATTCTCTTTTCTAATTCCTCTTTACTCGTTTTAATAGATTCTAAGTTGTATTTTTTCTTTAATATTTCTAAGTCCATATTAATGGATGATATCATTTAAATATATTTAGGGAAACTGTTACTTAGATATATTTGCGTTAGCAAGCATATCTTTAAGGGTGAGGGTAGAGGAGGGGGTATTTGATGTTCTCTTGGCTTTTCTTTCAGCCATTTTTTCTCTTTTACTCTTGAAAGACATTTTAGCACTCTTTTGTGCTCTTTCTTCGAATTTCTTAACAACATTTTCAGTGTCTACTATCTTTTGTTCTCCGGTATAGAAGGGATGACATTTAGAACAGAGTTCAACGGAAAGAGTATCTGTTTGTAGTGTAGAACCTGTAATAAAGGTATTACCACATGAACAAACTACCTTTAAATTACTGTTATATTTTGGATGAATGTCTTTTTTCATAACAAGGAGGATTATATCAGAAGAAAATAGGTGTGTCCATAATTGGAAGAATAAATTTGTTTAGGAGGGGTCCTGGGTTAATAGGTAATGACAGGAGACACGACCCAACCATTGTTCCATTCGGAACCTCCATCAGATAAGTAGTCCCATCCGGTCAATACATGTAACATATTGTCACCATCTTGAGGGTTTGAAATTTCTGATGTTTGAACAACAAAATCGCTTCCGTTCTCAAATGTTAATTGGGTGCCGAAACCGTTACCATTGCAGTATATTTCTCCATTATCCTTTTGGTTGTTGTCTGGAGCATTCCCTCTAAGTGTTACACAAACTAATACAGCTTGGTTTCCTCCATCCCCTCCAACGCCATAGAAATAACTAGCATTGGAGCCTCCATTAAAGGAAGCGTGGTCAATGTATGGAACCAACCCACCTGGAGTATCTTCGTTTCCAACTAATTCTGCTATTGTACATCCACCTTCGCAAATATCTTCAGAATCTTCTGAAGGGTATTCTCTGAAGTCCGTGTAATATGCTTGGAGAGAGGTATATATTTGGTCTGCAGCATTTTTATGTGCTACATCATTTGCCCTATTTATAGCAAACCTTCCGGCAGTTATACCTACAACCATGAGAATGATTATTATACCCATAACAATTAACATTTCCACCAAAGTAAAAGCCGAGTATTTAA
>DIFL01000048.1:0-13694 GCA_002419125.1 Candidatus Dojkabacteria bacterium UBA5749
ATGGATCAGACTAATATATTAGCTGAGTTAGAAAACAAAAGAAAAGTAACTGCGGCTGGTCCAGGTGGTATTGTAAAAGAGAGGGCAACCTTCTCAATTAGAGAGGTTCATAACTCTCAGTATGCTAAGTTTGACCCAGTAACTAGTCCAGAGAGTTCCAATATTGGTGTTGTTACACAACTTTCAATTTTAGCTAGAGTTAATGAGTTTGGATTCTTAGAGTCTCCATATAGGAGGGTTAAAAAAGAGGTTAAGAATAGTAAAGCTGAGTTAATTAATAGAATCTTAGATGAAGAAATTAAGGGTGTTGGCAAAGTTGGTGTATTGATTACAAAAGAGATAGCAGAAAAGATATCTGCTAAGAAAGACCTTAAGAGTATCAAAGTTAAGCCCTTTATTTCTGAAGAGGTAGATTACTTAGATGCGCTAGATGAAGAAGAAATGTATATTAGCATCCCTTCTGTTAATACAGATGAATTCAATAATATTTTAGAAGCATTGGTTCCTGTTAGACATTTAGGGGATTTCATTTTGGAAGATGTAAATCTTGTAGATCATGTAGATGTTTTAACATATCAGCAAGCTGGCTTAGGTATGGCATTAATTCCATTTGTATCTCATGATGAAGCAATGAGAGCTTTAGCTGGAGCAAATATGCAAAGACAGGGGGTTCCTTTGGTTAAACAAGAGGCACCACTGGTTGGTACGGGTGTCGAAGAGATTGTTGCTAGGCAATCAAACTGGTGTGTATTTGCAAAAGATGATGGAGAGGTTACATATGTTGATGCTAAGATGGTAACAGTTAATTACAAAAAAGAGGGAATTCAAGATTACAAAATAGAGTCCTTCTACAGAACTAATGATAATACCTCCTTTTCACAAAAGCCTGCGGTAGAACAGGGTCAAAAATTTAAAAAAGGAGACATATTGGTTGACGGACCAACATCTGTTGGTGGAGAGTTGGCTATAGGGATAAATCTTAGAGCAGCTTTAATGTTTTACGAAGGGTATAACTATGAAGATGCTGTCGTTATTTCTGAGCGTATTGTCCGAGACGATCTCTTAACTTCTGTTCATATTAGAGAACACAAGGTTGAGGTAAGAGACACAGAATTAGGTCCTGAATTAATTACTGCGGACATACCACATGTAAATGATAGAATTTTACAAAAATTAGATATGGCTGGAATAGTTAGAGAAGGTGTAAAGGTTAAGGCAGGAGACATTCTTGTTGGCGTAATCGCACCAAGAGGAGAGAAAGAGTTAACTGCAGAGGAAAGACTTCTTAGGGCAATCTTTGGTGAATCAGCAAGTGATGTTAGAGATAACTCACTTAGACTTCCTCACGGAGAAGAAGGTATTGTAATTCAAACCCAAAGACTTTCATCGAACAAGGGAGATAAGTTACCTCCAGGAGTATTAGAAGAGGTAAAGATATGGGTGGCAGATACAAAAAAACTGGGATATGGAGATAAAATATCTGGGAGACATGGAGATAAAAATACGGTAGCAGCAATTAGACCTGTTGAAGACATGCCTTTTACTGCTGATGGAGAACCCGTAGATATAGTTCTTACTCCTACATTCTTAAAAAGAATGAACATGGGTCAGGCAGAAGAGGTTCACTTTGGACTGTATGCAAAATTACTTAAAGAGAAATTTGCATTCCCACTTTTTGAAGATGTAAATATGGAGTGGTTAGAGAGAGAGATGAAGAAACAGGGATACAAAATTGAACAGAAGACAGATCTTTATGATGGTAGAACTGGAAAGAAGTTCCCTAAGAAAGTTACAGTAGGAATGAAATATATACTTAAATTACATCATATTGCTGATGAAAAGGTACATGCTAGATCTACTGGACCATACACAGCAGTAACGCAGCAACCATTAAGTGGTAAGGCTCAAAGAGGAGGACAAAGATTTGGGGAAATGGAAGTATGGGCCCTAGAATCTCACGGAGCACCTTACGCATTACAAGAGATGTTAACAATTAAATCTGATGATATTAAGGGAAGGTCTGGAGCTTACAAAGCTATAATTCATGGAGAGAAGATAGAGAGTGTAAATGTCCCAGAGTCCTTTAAAGTATTAATTAAGGAATTAAATGCACTCTGTTTGAATATGGAATTAATTTCTAAAAAAACACAGGAGGTTTCTGAGAATGAATAATAATAACCATAATCATAATAGTAATAGCAGTCACTATCACAAGGATTCTTTTGATGATTTTGATGCAATAAGGCTTACATTGGCATCTCCAGAGCAGGTATTAGACTGGTCATATGGAGAGGTTACAAAAGCAGAAACAATCAACTATAGAACATTTAGAGCAGAGCCAGATGGTCTTTTCTGTGAGAAGATATTTGGACCTACTAAAAACTATGAATGTTACTGTGGTAAATACAAAAAAATTAGATATAAGGGAATAGTATGTGACAAGTGTGGTGTAGAGGTAACAACAAAGGATGTAAGAAGAGAAAGGATGGGTCATATTAAACTTTCTGTTCCTGTTGCTCATGTTTGGTTTGCATATGGTATTCCTAACAAGATGTCTATTGTTTTAAATATGTCTCATAAGAAACTTCTTTCTGTCATATATTACACAAGGTATATGGTTGTTGAGATTGAAACAGAGAAAAGAAAAGAGATGCTCTCAAAATTAGAAGGAAGCAAAAAGAGTGATGTTGAGAGTCTAAAACAGGAGTTAGAAGAGGAATTAAAAGTTACCGAAGCTATGTATGATGCTGATATTAAGCAAGCTAAGAAGGATAAGGGCGGAAAAGATTTCAAGATGAGCCAATTAGAGCACAAGAAGAAACAGGCTGTTGCAAAAGTAAGAAAAGATTATGCAGAAAGAGAGGAGGAATTAGATACTTTCTATTCTAAACTTCAACAAGTTATTGAAAAGGTTGATGTTGGTTCTGTTCTTTCAGAAGATGAATATATTGATTTGGAAGATAGGGACTTACTTTTCTTTAATGCAATGATGGGTGCAGAAGCAATTAAAAAGTTGCTTCAGAATTTAGATATAGATGCTGAGTTGGCACAATTAAGAAAAGATGTTAAGAAAGAGAAGGGTGATAAGAAGATGGCCTCTATTAGAAGAATTCAATATCTAGAAGGTTTTAAGACAAAT
The DNA here is from genome assembly GCA_002419125.1 of Candidatus Dojkabacteria bacterium UBA5749. Lineage (GTDB taxonomy): Bacteria > Patescibacteriota > Dojkabacteria > SC72 > SC72 > UBA2259. The sequence goes on from DIFL01000048.1 coordinate 3,140, forward strand.
GGAATTGATCCAAGTTGGATGGTAATTGAAATACTTCCAGTACTACCACCTGAGTTAAGACCAATTATTCCTTTACCAGGAGGGAAGTTTGCTACCTCTGACCTTAATGATTTGTACAGAAGAATTATTAATAGAAACAATAGATTGGCTAGATTAATAGAGATAGGGGCTCCTGATGTTATCTTGAGAAACGAAAAGAGAATGTTACAAGAGTCAGTAGACGCAGTAATTGACAACTCTCATAGACCATCAAAGCCTATGATGAATAGTAAGAGATTACCATATCAGTCTTTAACAGATGATTTAAGAGGAAAGAAGGGAATATTTAGAAAAAATCTTTTAGGTAAGAGAGTAGACTACTCAGGTCGTGCAGTAATTGTAGGAGACCCAAGTTTGAAGTTAGACCAATGTGGTATTCCTAAATCTGTACTTTTAGAGATGTTTAAACCTTTTGTAATTCATAATCTGCTTGATAACGAATTGGCTCCTAATGTTAGAGTTGCAAAAGACATGATAGAAGAGGAGGAAGACATTATATGGGACATCCTTGAGAAAGTTATTAAAGGTAAACCAGTACTACTAAACCGTGCCCCTACTTTACATAAATATAGTATTCAGGCCTTCTATCCTAAATTAGTTGAAGGAGAGGCCATTAGGTTGCACCCATTAGTATGTAAAGCATTTAATGCTGACTTTGATGGAGACCAGATGTCTGTACATCTTCTACTTACAACTGAGGCTTTAGAAGAGGCAAAAAGAGATATAATGGCATCGAAAAATATTGTGAATATCTCTAATGGAGAAGTCTTAGCAATACCTTCAAAGGATATGCTCTTAGGGTTCTACCTGATGACTGACAAAAACGAAGTTGAGAAACCAAGAATCTTTGGATCTGTTAACTTAGCAATAAAAGCATACGAGAGAGATATTATAAATATTAGCGAAGAGATTCTAATCATGATTAATGGAGAGGTAGTTAGTACTTCAGTAGGGAGGGCAATCTTTAATAGTATTCTTCCCCAAGGATATAAGTTTATTAACGAGAGAGTAAGTGGTGGAACCATATCTCAAATAGTAGAGGATATTAAAGATAAATACCCCCTAGAGATTGTAGTAGAACTTTTAGATAATCTTAAAGACATGGGCTTTAAATATGCTACTGATTTAGGATTCTCGTTCGCAATGGAAGATTGTAAAGTTAATTTTGATGTTCAGACAAAGATTAAAGAGGTTGAAGAAAAAGATCTTCAATTGCAAGATAACTACCTCCAAGGTCTTATAACTGAGAAAGAAAAGATAAATATATCTACAGAGATGTGGAATGATTTTGCATCAGATTTAGCAGAGGAGGCTTGGGGCAAGTTAGATAAAAATAATGCAGTGTATGAAATGGTCGAATCTAAGGCTAATGGCGGAAAGATTCAAGCAAGACAGGTTTTAACCATTAAGGGTATTGTTAAAGACTCTAGAGGGAACTCCATTCCTCTTCCAATTAAAGGTAACTATAGAGATGGACTAAATGCATTTGAGTACTTTGTTGCTGCGAATGGTGGAAGAAAGGGTATTGCTGATAGATCTCTTAGAACATCATCTTCTGGATATCTAACTAGAAAATTAGTTGATGTTGCTCATGATGTAATTGTTAGACTAGAAGATTGTGGATATGAGGGAGAAGGATTAGTAATTAGAAAGGGTGATGATAGGAGAATGAGTTTTGATAAGAGAATTTTTGGAAGGGTCGTAGCAAAAGACGTCTTAGATTCAAAGGGAGAGGTTATTGTTGCTAAGAATAATCATATTACAAAAGAAATCTCCGAAAGAATTGCTAACGAAGGTATAGAAGAAATAAATGTTAGAACTCCAATTCTATGTAAATCACCTTTAGGTATGTGTAGAAAATGCTATGGTTTAAATATAGAAAATGGGAATGAAATTGAAATGGGGAAAGCCGTAGGAGTAATTGCTGCTCAATCTATAGGTGAGCCTGGTACCCAGATGACTATGCAGACATTCCATAAAGGAGGAGTTCAAACTACAGATATCACTCAGGGATTACCGAGAATTGAAGAACTCTTCGAGGCAAGGTCTCCTAAGGCGGAAGCAGATATTGCTACAATAAATGGGAAGGTACATATTGAAAGAGCAGAAGATGATTCTGCAACCATATTAATTGTAGGTGAGAGAAATATGGAAAAAGAGGTTGTTGTATCTGACGCTAAGAGCGTATTGGTTACTGATGGAGCTCAAGTTAAAGCAGGTCAGGTTATATACATTGATACCGAGGGTATGGAAAAGCAATCTCCATTTGATGCTGTAGCAAAAATTGAGGGTGGAATACTTACTTTAACAGGCTCTATGAAAGCAGAAGAAAGTATTTCTGTACTTCCAAATGTAGAAATCTTAGTGAATGAGGGAGATAAAGTTACAGCTGGTACGCAATTAGTCGCAGGAGCTGTTGATCCCAAAAAGCTTGCAGATATGGCAGGATTACTAGTTGCTCAGAAATACATTCTTGATCAGGTTCAAAAGGTCTTTAATGAGCAAGCAGTCTCTATAGATGATATCCATATTGAGGTAATAATTAGGCAAATGGCAAGATTGGGAAGAGTATTAGAAACAGGAGACACCGAGTATCTTGTCGGATCAATGGTAAATAGATTTGTATCTGAAGTAAAGAACAATCTTTTACTTGCAGAGGGAAAGAAGAAAGCATTAGTATCTCCGAAATTACTTGGAATTAAGGCATCTGCTCTATATACTGAGAGTTTCCTTTCTGCAATGTCATTCCAAGAGCAGGTAAGAGTATTGACTAATAGTGCAATATTAGGGAAAACAGACTACTTGCGAGGTATGAAAGAGAATGTAATCATTGGAAGGAGAATTCCATCTGGAGACCAAGCCACTCTATTAGATATGAATAATCTAGAAGAGATTAAACTTTAATTGATTTTGTTGTATAATACCAACCATGCCGACTATAAACCAGTTAATAAGAAAACCTAGAGTAGCAAAAAGAGAAAAAGTAAAACATATTGCTTTAGCTACAAATTTTAATCCCTTGAAAAACAGGTATAAGAAAAGTAATAATCCTTTTAAAAGAGCAGTATGTATTCAGGTTAAAACGATGACTCCTAAAAAACCTAACTCCGCACTTAGAAAAGTAGCCAGAGTAAGGCTTTCTAATGGAATGGAAGTTACAGCATATATACCAGGTGAGGGGCACAATCTACAGGAACACTCAGTAGTAATGGTTAAGGCAGGAAGAAAGAGAGACTTGCCAGGTGTTAAATACATTGTGGTAAGAGGTAAGTATGATACTGCTGGAGTTAAGGGTAGAAAGAAAGCTAGGTCCAAATATGGTGCTAAAAGACCAGAGAAAGAATAATATTTTTAATAATTAGTAATGAGAGGTAAGAGATCAAAAAAAAGAATAATTGCAAAAGATAGAAAATATAATGATGAGATTATTGGAAGACTTATCAATAAGGTTATGCAAGGTGGAAGAAAATCTATAGCAGAAGAATTAGTATACACAGCAATAGAAGCAGGTGCAGAGAAGGGTAAGGTCCCTGTAATTGAATTTGTACATACAACTATAGACAATATAAGACCAGCACTTGAGATTAAATCTCGAAGAGTAGGTGGTGCCAACTATCAGGTTCCTGTACCAGTTGGTCCAAGAAGACAGGAGACATTATCAGTAAGATGGTTGGTAGATATTTCAAGAAAAAAGACAGGTAAATCCTTTTCTAAGTTATTAGAAATCGAATTCTTGAATGCATTTAATAGAGAGGGAGATGCTATTAAGAAAAAGTTAGATGTGGAGAGAATGGCAGAAGCAAATAAAGCATTTGCACACTTCAAGTGGTAATTGTTTATTAATGAAATTTTAAAAGGAAGGGAAACCTTCCTTTTATTTTGTACTCTCTATCCTCTCCCAGCCTAACTTTGGCATATCTTTTTTTAATATTCCTCTCTCCCAATATATCCTTAACCATGTAATCAGACGAATTGGGAATAGTAAAAGAGACCATATGAACTCTTTAACATTGGTTGCATAACCTAGTACAAAGGAAGCATACTTTAATTCAATTAAAATACTTCTACTTTGTTTATCTTTTTTAAATACCCCAAACTGTTTTAATTGTATAAAGCCACCTAAAGACCTAACTTTCTGTTTGTAATAGTCTTTTATATTTGTAGGGTATTTTACATAGCATTTAGCACTAGGTGCATAAGCTATCTGTTTGCCCTCATTTCTTATTGAATATGAAATATATGCATCGTCAGATAGAACATTAGAAGGAATTTCAAAATCAATCTTTCTTACAGCCATAATATATCCACTCATTGGGAAGAAAGAGTTATTACTCATGTAGTACTCTCCATCTTTGGTATTCATAGTACTAATTCTTCTGTGATGAGCTGCACCTGAGAGAAGATGGCCCCAGTATCCCATCATATTGTTTTTACTATCTTTGGAAACGGGTCTCCCACTTACCCCCCCTACATCCTTGTTTTGAAAAGGTTCTAATATATATTTTACAGAATCTTTTTCAAAGTACGTATCACCATCTGTAAGAATCCAAATATCTCCCTTTGCTTTTTTAAAGGCTAGCTTTAAAGCTGAAGGCTTTCCTTTTCTAGGATCTTGTATTTGAATATACTCTTGTGGAGATAACTTTAACTCTTTAGAGGCCTTAAGTCCAGCATCTAGAGTTTCTTTATCAGGAGAGAGTTGGATGATTTCAAAGGGAGAATTTAATCCTGAATATTTCCTATCTGCTATACATTTAATACATTTACCAATGGTATGAGGTTCTTTCCAAGATGTAATAATAATCGATATCATGTTCGATTATATATATAAATCGTGAAAATGGGTAGTATAAAACTACTCTTTTTTAACTGGAGTCTCTGTTTCTTCAGTAGTTTCTTCTCCCTCTACAGCGGCTGTTTCTTCTCCCTCTTCCTCCCCTTCAACAGGAGCTACTACAACCTCTTCTACCTTTTGAATCTCTGTAATAGTTACAATTGTTGCTTTAGCTTGTTCATCATTGATTAAGGACATTCCTTCTGGGAGTTTAATGTCATCAACATTAATAGTCTGTCCAACAGTATCTAACTTAGAAATATCAATCTCAATATATGGCTTAAGATCTGAGAGTTTACATCTAACCTCAATACTATCCAATACGTTAACAAGGACTCCTAGGTTGTTCTTAACAGCAGGGGATATACCAATGATATTGAAAGGAATAGTAAATACCATAGGGGCACTCTCATCAATTCTAAACAAGGCTACATGATTAATTTCATCTGTAACAGGATTAATATCTAATTCCTTAACTAATGTCTTAAATGATTCTTTCTCTAATGTAGTATCTAAAATTGAAGTAGATGTAGTATTCCTGTTTATCCAGTCTGCATCCGTGGTATTCATTACAACATTAAAGGATTCTCCCTTCCCGTTATACACGACAGCTGGTGTAAGACCATCTTTTCTTAAATGTCTTACTTTCTTTCCAGTAACATCTCTTTTTTGTAATTGAAGTTTTTCCATAAGCAAGTGAGAGTATAGCAAAGATAGGGGTCTTTTGCAATTCTTTTTACTTGCTCTTGACGAATATGAAATTTCCCAATATACTCTTGGCAGGTAAGATGTAAGAGTGCTAAAATGCAAAGTATTACAGAAAGACAACAAGAGATATTAATGGCGATAATAAGTGAATTTATGCAAAGTGCTGATGAGGTTGGTTCCTTGGCTCTTTTAGAAAAATACGATTTAGGAGTTAGTTCTGCGACTGTAAGAAATGAAATGGCTAGGCTAATGGATTTAGGTTTGCTAGAAAAGAGTCACATCTCTTCTGGTAGGTATCCTACAGATTTAGCACTACGAATGTATGTTAGCAAAATATTAGGAAGTAGTTCTTTAAATCCAATGATTACTGTTGAAATAAGGCAAGGGATATTTAGAGATAGGTTCTCCAAAGAAACAGTAATTGATTCAATATTAAAGATAGTATCTGATGAAACAGAATCAGTAGCATTTATATTAATAGAGGGTATTTCAAGGTATTGGGGAATATCTCAACTTTTTAAATATGAAGAGCTAAGAGAATGGGAAAAGATACAAAGAATAGTAAACATTTTAGAGGATTCCAATTTCTTAAACAATATGATGAAGAAATATAGCGGTTCAGGAGTATCTCTAATTATCGGGGAAGAGTCAGGAATTAATGGACTGGATCAATGTGCAATGGCTTTTACTCAATTACCTTTCTGGAATACTACAGATGCCCATATTGGAGTAATTGGTTCAAAGAGAATGGATTATGCTAAATGTGTACCTTCTCTTCGTGAGGTACAAAACTCTATGCGAAATGCAATGAGTGGATGGAATTAAAATAGATATCAATAGATATGAAAAAAAATATAAACACAAAAGGTGTGCAGGAAAAGAATGTTGAGAAATATAAAGAGTTAGAAGGTAAAATTGCTCAGCTTGCTTTAACAATAGATGCTGTTGAAGATGAGAAATTAGTTGTAACGAATCAATTAAAAAGAGCACTAGCTGACTATCATAACCTTGAGGCTAATACAAATAAAAGAGTAGGTCTTTTGTATATGCAATCAAGAAAGTCTTTGGCTGAGAAACTAATTCCAATTGTAGATGATTTAACAATGGCTATTAAGAGCAAAGAAGGTATGGAATTTAATCAAAATACTTTGGCATGGGCTAATGGTGTTGTTGGAATATTAAATAATTTAGAGAAGAGTTTGGAAGAGATTGGTTTAAAAAAATATATACCCCAAAAGGGTAGTAAGTTTGATCCTCAATTACAGGAAGCAATTACAGTTATTGAGGATAAAATACCAGGTTTAATCTTTGATGTTATACAACCTGGCTATTTATTAGATGATACTGTTATACGACCATCAAGAGTGGTTGTTACTAAGAGTAAGTAATTAAATTTTAATAATATTAAAATGAGTAAAATAATAGGAATAGACTTAGGTACCACAAATAGTGCTATGGCATATATGTCTGGTGGAAAACCTAATATCATCGCAAATGCACAGGGAGGGAGATTAACTCCATCCATTGTTGCTCTAGATGATAAAGGAGAAACTCTTGTAGGATCTCCTGCAAAGAATCAGGCAGTAACAAACCCAGAAGGAACAATCTACTCTGTAAAGAGGTTGATTGGTAGGACTTGGGATGATCCTGAGGTTCAAAAGGATAGAGAATTACTTCCTTTTGAAATGAGGAAATCCAAAAGCGATGGTGTAGAGGTTAAAATGGGTGATTCGTGGTATACCCCACAAGAGATTTCTGCAAAGATTTTGGCAAAGATGAAAAAGGACGCTGAAGAGTTTTTGGGAGAGAAAGTTACAGAGGCTGTAATTACAGTTCCTGCTTACTTTGATGACTCTCAAAGGCAGGCAACAAAAGATGCAGGGAAAATAGCAGGATTGGATGTTAAAAGAATAGTTAACGAACCAACAGCTGCTGCATTGGCATATGGATTAGACAACAAGAAAGATGCTAAGATAGCTATTTTTGACTTAGGTGGAGGGACCTTTGATATCTCCATATTAGAGATTGGAGATGGGGTGTTTGAAGTACTTTCTACTAATGGTGATACACACTTAGGTGGAGATGACTTTGATCAAAAGGTTATTGATAAGTTAGCTAAAGATTTTAAAGATAGTGATGGAGTAGATTTAAAGGATGATCGAACTGCTTTGCAAAGACTAAAAGAGGCTGCAGAGAAGGCAAAGATTGAGCTATCAACATCGGAAGAAACAGAAATTAATATTCCATATATTACAGCAACTTCTAGTGGGCCAAAGCATCTTAAAGTAAAAATGAGTAGATCTGATTTAGAGAAGTTGACTTCAGAACTGATTGAAAAAACTGTTAAACCTTGTGAGAAAGCACTTAAAGATGCAAAACTAAGTACCTCAGATATTGATGAAGTATTACTAGTAGGTGGTATGACTAGAATGCCTGCAGTAATTAAAAAGGTTAAAGAGATATTTAATAAAGAACCAAATAAAGGAGTAAATCCTGATGAAGTTGTTGCTGTCGGTGCAGCTATTCAGGGAGGAGTATTGGGTGGAGATGTTAAAGATATTACACTTTTAGATGTTACACCCCTATCTTTAGGTTTAGAAACATTAGGTGGAGTCATGACAAAATTAATAGAGAGAAATACTACAATACCTGTTGAGAAGAAGCAGATATTTAGTACCGCTGCAGATAACCAACCTGGTGTTGAGATTCATGTGTTACAGGGGGAAAGAGAGATGGCAGAGGATAACAAGACCTTAGGGAGGTTTATACTAGATGGTATCCCCCCTGCACCTAGAGGTATTCCTCAAATAGAGGTTATTTTTACCATTGATGCTAATGGAATATTAAATGTAAATGCTAAAGATTTAGCTACAAACAAGGAGCAGAAAATTACTATTACTGCTTCAACTGGTCTTAAAGATGAAGAAATTGAAAAGATGGTAGAAGAGGCTGCTAAACATGCTGATGAGGATAAAAAGAAAAAAGAGAGGGCAGAGAAGAGAAATAATGCTGACTCCCTATGCTTTAGTATTGAAAGATTGATAAAAGAGAATGGGGATAAGATAGAGGAAGATGAAAAAAAGGAATTAGAGGAGGGAGTTAAAGAGGTTAAGGAATTAATTACTAAAGATGACTTTGATCAAGAAGAGGTAGATAAGAAAGTAGAAAAATTAACAGAGAAGATGCAAGAGGTAAGTAAAAAGATGTATGAGAAAGCTTCAAAGGAATCAGCAGAGAAGAATGAGGAAAAGAAAGATGATGACAAGGAAAAGAAGGATGAAGATAAGGAAGAAAAGGAGGAAGAGGTAAAAGAGGGAGAAGTTGTCGAAGAGTAAATTAGAGAAGGGGCTTTAAGCCCCTTCTCTTTTCTGCTACTATATACTCTAAGATAATTTTACTGCCGTTTAAAAATGTCAGAAGAGAAAAGTATAATAGTGTCATCAGTTTTCGATACAATCTCGAAGATTCAAAGGGTTCTTTTTAATATTACACTATTTGTAATACCTTGGTTTATTATCCCCTTACCATTTGATTCCACAGAGAGGATGAAGAGCATTCTCTTTATTGTACTTTCATCCTTGCTAATTCTATTAGAGGTGGTTAAGTGGATTTGGGATGGAAAGATATCAATTGTTAAATCCAAATTAGATAAAATATTCCTACTTCTGTTCTTTTCATTCCTTTTAGGAAGTATCTTTGCAAGAGACCCTTGGATTTCTATGTGGGGATATGACGGTAGGATGGGTACTGGTCTCTTTGTAATGATATTTTTGTTTTTGTTTTTCTTCCTTTCTAGAGGTTTTATGCAAAAGAAGAAAGAGATTGTTGGTGCAGTAACTGCACTTTCCTTTGGAGTATTTGTATTGGTTGCTTTAAGTATGTTGTCTGTCCTTAAAGTTGATGTATTTGGGTGGTTTCCTTATGTTAGAGATTTCTTTAATGTCGGATTGCCATTAACATTTTCTTTTCAAGAGATTATGTTGATATCGGGGGTTTCAATATTTTTAAATCTATTCCTATTAATTGATGCATTCCAAACAGAGGAGTATCAAGCGAGTATATTTCCAGTAGTAGCCTCTGTAATATCGTTTATCTCACTAGCTATTTTCTCTGTTAACCAAGGAGCTTTAATACCTATTCTTTTCTTCGTGGTATCAGTATTTGTGTGTGTGTTCCTTTGGTTAAAATTAGACAAAAAGTTAAAAGCACTCCCAATTGTAATTGCTGTATTTACTACTTTAACGCTTGTTTTGTGTATAGGGTTTCAATATGAACCATTCAGAAAAGCGTTATTAGGGAGCGAATTTACAACGATTACTCCAATAAGATTGGGGGCTGATATCTCTTGGAGGGTCTCAAGTTCTTCAATTGTTGATGACTTCTTTAGGGGATTGGTAGGATTAGGGAATGATTCTTTTGGAATAGGGTATAACATATTTAAACCACAAACAGATGCAACAATTGCTTTAGGAAATACCACTTTTGTTACAGGCTCTAACGAAGTATTTACAACTTTGTCTAATAGGGGATTAATTGGGGTTATGGTTTGGTTAATGCTAGGTCTTTCATACTTAAGGTTATTAATTAAGAACTTATCTTCAAAGAAGTCCTCAGGTTTTACTTCGATCTTACTTGGGTTAGTTGCATTATTTGTATATTTAGGGTCTCTCTTTCTTCCATTTTCCTTCCTTTTGTTCTTCCTTCTATTTGCTATAACAATTCTTCTTGTGGCTGTGGATAGCAAAGAGAATGACAATGATGAATTCTTAGTCAAGTTCTGGGCAGTTAATACTGGAACGGAAAATAGAGATATAAATAAAACAATGGAGGGTATTAATTGGTTTATTACAATTGTATTCACAGTACTTACAATCGCAGGGATAGTATTTCTCATCGTTAAATCAATGGGTACGGCATATGTAGTTAGAGCTGAATCTTACAACAAAGAAATGAATCTTAAGTATCAGAACGAGC
>DIFL01000048.1:13769-18848 GCA_002419125.1 Candidatus Dojkabacteria bacterium UBA5749
TTAGTAGCACTTGAGATAATAAATCTGTTAAGTGAGCAGTATGCTGATGCAAAAGATACAGAGAAAGAGGCTTTACTTTCAAATATTACAACATGGAAAAATACTGCTATTGATCTCTCAAAAGAAGCAATTAATACATCTCCATTAACATATGCTAACTGGAATACAAGAGCAGCGGTATACATTGGATTAATTAGTGTTGGGTTTTCAGACTATAGCCAAGATGCTCTAAATGCACTTCAGACATGTGTAAATATTAATCCACTAGATTATGATTCATATTACAAAGCAGCACAGATATATATGGTTAAGGAGGATTATGATAAGGCTCTTTCAACATTAGATATGGTTCTTCGAATCAATGGTCAACATGTTCCGTCTTTAATACTTTCTGCAAGTATTTTGTATGAAAAGAAAGACACAGAGCAGGCTATTTTGTATCTAAAAGCGGCTAAGGAGATCTTAGAGGTAAACAAATTAGATACTGGAGAAACATATGATAATATTGTTAAGTCGCTAGAGCAGTTAGGGGCAACACAGGAGGATACTGAAAAGGTTGAAGAGGTTCAAAAAGAGGCTGAGAAAATAGAAGAAGGAACAGCTTCAGATTAAAACCTAATTGGTGACAAAGAGGCATAATATGTAAATGTTAAGGGGGCTGATTGCTAGCCCCCTTATTACTTCTTCAACCCCTTGTATATTTTCTAGCCTTTCTCCAACTAGGAGGATATTTTTATTATCCTCTCCTCCCTTTAAACTTTTACTTAAGAACCTATTTAGTTTAAATGTATTAATACTATTTGAAGGTAGTGGAAAGATTCTACACTCCTTAACCAAATTCCCTATTCTTAGATATGTAATTAAGATAGTTAAAAGAGTAAGGTGAATACTCCAAATACCCTTATGTATATTTTGCTCAAAGATATTACTCATTTTCTTTGAAAGATACCAACCTGTAAAGTAAGTAATGTTTAAGTTTGAACAGTGTGAATGAGTAACTCCCTTATTACTTAGTTTCTTGCATACACAACAGATAGGTAAAGTATGGGGTAATCCCTTTAAACATCTTGGACAAATATGTTCTCCAACCTTAGAGCAAATTATACATTGACAAGGGAATAGATATTCAATTAATCTCATGGTAGTATATTACTCTTTGAATATGAAATATAATTGAAAAGTATTCACTTTTGAATTATGATATTATTCGCCAATATATATTGAAAATAAATCTACTCAATGAAGAAAAACGGTGTACTATCTGTAATGTTTCTGCTATTTATAACCAAGATCTTAGGTTTTTGGAAATTAAGGGTATTTGCTGAGCTTTTTGGAGCCTCACATCAGTTAGATATCTTTTGGGCTGCCTTTACTATTCCAGATATGATATTCATGGTACTGGTTGCAGGTTCGGTTAATGCAGCAATTATTCCAATACTGTCTGACCAGTTATATGACAAAGGAAAGAAGAGTTTAAACGAACTATTTAAAAAACTCTCTCTCTATTTTTTCTTAATATGTCTTTTCTTAATACTCCTAGCTTTTATACTTGCGCCACAGATTACGAATTGGATAATAAACAATGAGTATGCAAATACAGTACTTAACTTAGGTTATAGAATAGACAAAGGAGACTATTCTTTATTCCTTACGCTATTTAGAGTAGGTTTGCTATCTCCACTATTTTTAAGTATTAGTGCCTTTATTACAGCATACCTACAGGTAAGAAAGCAGTTTTTTGTAACCTCCCTAGCCCCCCTTTTTTACAATTTAGGAATGATATTTGGAACATACCTTTTAGTGAAGGTCTTCCATTTTGGAGTAACTGGTATCGCTATATCTGCAGTAATAGGGTCTTTTGTTCATTTACTAATACAGCTTCCAACACTAAAGAAATATTTTAAAGAAAAATTAGAAAAGGAAGAGGTTGAGAATGGGAATTTACAGAGTAAAGAGGTAAGAAAAGCCTTTACGCTAGCATTCCCAAGAATGTTGGGTGTATTAGGAGAACAGGCAAGTACAGTAGTAAACACATTGATTAGTTTTACACTTAATGCAGGGGCTTTAAGTGCATATAAATTTGCACATAGTTTACATCTCTTTCCCGTTAACATTATTGGCAGTGCAGTGGCTCAAGTAGCCCTCCCAGATTTAGCCCAATACTGTTGTAAAAAAGATGAACAAAGTTTTAAAAAAGTACTTAATGACTCCATACAGCTTTCTTTGTACTTAGTGCTTCCAATTGTAGCAATACTTCTTGTTCTAAGACTCCCTATCGTTCGTTTAGTGTATGGGACGGGAGCATTTGACTGGGAAGATACCATATTAACCTCTTGGTCTTTAGCTCTATTCTCTGGATCAATATTAGGTCAGACTATCGAACAGATACTTCTTAGAGCCTTCTATGCTTTAAAAAATACTTGGAAACCGTTAGTATCGATTGTAATAGGGGTATTAATAAACCTACTAGGAGCTTACTACTTAACTAACTTCTTTAGTCACTACTATGACTGGAGACCAATCCTAGAACAGGTATGGATTCAAATCTCTCAAGCCAATGGCAATGGAGTAATGCCCGTAATTGAATCTTTCTTTAAAGATGTAATCGAGTGGATGACAACAAGAGGAGACTCTAATTATGCAGTAGGTGGATTGGCATTAAGTTTAAGTCTGTCCTACCTATTACAAATCTTTGTCTCTGCATTAATGCTAAATGGAATTAAGAGAGTAATTACTTGGAAAGATACAATATCACCGATAATAATGAAGATATTAAATACTCTAATTATGATTCTTGGAATGTATTTTGTATTTAAACTCTTTGATTTCAGACTTGATACTACTAGAACAGTATCCATTATTGTTCTTTCAATAATTACATCTACTGTAGGATTAATCCTTTACCTTTTAGGTTCTAAAATATTTTCAAATTCTGAATATGAAATGTCTATTAATATGATTAAGAGGATTTTAAATAGAATTAAAAATGGTAATGGTAGTAAATTAGTGAAGTAACCCTATGAAAAAGTTTTTTCACTCAATATTGATTTTAATCTCAATGGTAGTAATAGGAGTATTAATACTTCTAGGATTTATATATTTCAAATACAGAAACTGGCAACAGACTTTCGAGAAAGAGATAGATATCCAATCCGTGATCACTAAAGAAAGTTCGGATAAAATAGATTTAGGGGAGAAGATTTCAGCCTTTGCTCTCTCAACAGAAGATGTAGAATATCTAGAGTTAAATGTGCAAGAGATAGGAAGCGAAATATATGGCACCCTAGGTTCTTACTTGGGTGATAAATTAAATCTAGAAAAGATATATATTATCCCCTCCAATTCTAAATGGGTTATATTTTCTCAAATTAAGTATGATAAATATACAGTATGGTTTTCCTTTGATGTAAATAAAGACAATATACAAAGTGCTCAAATATATGTAACAGATATATATATTGGACCAATTAAAGTAAGTGAATATTTTAATTGGGTAGATGCAGTTAATACAGGTATTGCTGATTCTATTGTAACTGTAAATGAGAATGGGTTAGTAGGTAGATATATTGAAAATATAGAGTTGTTAAACAGTTCTGTTGTACTAAAAGGTTCAAGATATTGACATTTTTTCCATTTCTAATTAGAATACTTAGCAATCTGTTTGTTAAATTGCTAATTAAATTATTTTTAAAATATTAAAATGGCAAAAGAGATTAAGATACAACCATTGGGTAATAGAGTGTTGGTTAAACCGGAGGAAGTTCAAGAGAAAACCCCAGGGGGTTTAGTTATTCCACCAAACGCTTCCGATGAGAAGAAGCCTTCATACGGAGAAATTGTGAAATTAGGAAAGGGAAAAGATTCAAAGGGCAATCTTTTGAAATTCGATGTTAAGATTGGAGATTTAATATATTTTAAAAAATACTCTCCAGAAGAGTTAGATATTGATGGTGAGACTCTTTACATCCTAGATACTGAAGATATATTAGCAGTTGCTAAATAAAGAATAAATTTTAATACCTAAAATACTATGGCAAAGTCAATAATATATGATGAAGAGGCTAGAAAAGCACTTAAAGCAGGTGTAGACACAATTGCTGATGCAGTAAAAACTACATTAGGTCCTAAGGGAAGGAATGTAGCTATAGCGAAATCCTTTGGTTCACAAGTTGTTACTAAAGATGGTGTTACTGTAGCAAAAGAGATAGAGGAGAAAGATCCTTTCAAAAATGTAGGTGTAGAGATGCTTAAAGAGGCAGCAAGAAAAGTAAATGATACTGCTGGAGATGGAACTACTACTGTTACAGTCCTTGCCCAGGCTATAGCTAATGCTGGTTTTAGAAATGTTACAGCTGGTTCTAATCCAATAGCATTAAAAAGAGGATTGGACAAAGCCGTTAGTTTAGTTGTTGAACAGTTAGTTAAATCTTCAAAAAAGATTAAGAATTCTGAGGAGATATCTCAGGTAGCTACAATATCCTCAAACAATGACAAAGAGTTAGGAGATATGATTGGTACTGTATTTGAGAAAGTTGGGAAAGATGGAGTAATTACAGTTGAAGAAGCCCAGGGTTTTGATGATGAGGTTGAATATACAGAGGGTATGCAGTTTGATCAGGGATATGTAAGTGCATATTTTGTAACAGATGCAGAGAGTTTAGAAGCAGTAATGGATAATCCATATATATTTGTAACAGATAAAAAACTTTCAAACTTACAAGATATTCAAGCTATTGCAGAAAAAGTTCTTTCTTCTGCAGATAGACCATTGGTAATAATTGCAGATGATATTGAAAATCAAGCATTAGCTACTCTAGTTGTTAACAAATTAAGAGGTACTCTTAATGTAGTCGCTATTAAAGCTCCAGGATTTGGAGATAGAAAGAAAGAGATGCTTAGGGATATAGCAGTAGTTACAGGTGCTGAGTTTATCTCAGAAGAGGTAGGTAAAACACTAGATTCAGTTAGTCTTACTGATTTAGGTGGTGCTAAGAAAGTAATAGTAAGTAAAGAAGAGACTGTGATTGTACAGGGAAGTGGTAAAGATATGGATATTAAAAAGAGAGTAAGTGAGATTAA